>JAUXFX010000072.1 GCA_030622635.1 Bacteroidota bacterium | reverse complement strand
TTTTTTGTCATCGAATTGCACGAATTACACGAATTGAAAATTCGTGAAATCTGCGTAATTCGATGATAATTTTTTAGATTCTCAATGATATTCTTATTTTGCTGATTTCATTTAAATGCTTATTAGTGAGGTATTTACGAAAAGTTGTCATTGGCATTGCATTAGCGTTAACTTAAATATTGTGATTTTGATATTTATTTAGGTTATAGGATTAGGGTTAAGAAGCCTGTTTGGTTTAGGGGTAAGGGTAAAGATTTTTTTACACCTAAGCTTTTTCCTTTATCCAAACCGGCTTCCTAACCATTACCGTTATTCAATTTTACATTTGATTAGATACAATTTGGTTTAATTAACTTTTCCAGTTATATTTGTACCATAACTAAAAATCAAAAACCATGACTTCACACAATCAAAACCGTACATTTGGATTCGGGATATTTTTCATTATTGCAGGACTAATCATTTTTCTTTATAAGATGGGATTAATTCCTCAGCAATTGGACGATATTCTGATTTCGTGGCAAATGCTATTGATAGCAATAGGTTTGTTTAACCTTCTTTTTACACAAAGCAGGATTTCAGGTTATATCCTGATAGTAATCGGAGTATTTTTTCTACTGCCCGAAATTTTTGATCTTTCATATAATTTCAGACGGAATTTCTGGCCAATATTATTAATAGCAGTAGGTGTTATCATCATATTCAAGCATGGTTACGGAAGAAAGAGAATGGAAATCAGAGATACACATGACAAGGAAGTGGACTTTATTGATGAATTCAATCTTTTCAGTGGATCTGAAAAGAAAATATCCAACAAAAATTTTAGGGGCGGCACGATTACTTCAATTTTTGGTGGTTCAGAAATTGATATGACTGATGCTGAACTTTCAGATGAAACTAATGTCATAGAAATTTTTTACATGTTTGGAGGCTCAAATATTATAGTACCCAATGACTGGATCGTGCTAAATAAGGTAACAAGTATTTTTGGAGGTTTTTCTGACAAACGGCATGTTGCAACTTCAGATTCTAAGGAAACAAAAAAGACACTTATTATTAGAGGTATGGTAATGTTTGGTGGTGGTGAAATAAAAGGAAGATAATTAATTAACTTCTTTAATTAAATAAATATACACCGGAAAGTGATCGCTGTAACCGCCAAGATAAACGCCACCTGCATACGTCCTGTTGGGATAACCTTTATACCTGCCGTCAGTCTGGATAAGGAATTTTTTATTAAATACTTTCGCTTTATGTAATTTCCATGAATTATTATCTTCTCCAACCAAAGAAGGTGTTACAATAATCTGGTCAAACAAGCTCCACGAATCACGCCAGGCATTTGAACCAATACCTTTTTTATATAGTTTTTCCATAGGATTGTAAAGTTCGCCTGTTTCCATATTATCAATATCTCCATTAGCTCGCAGATGCTTCCTTATGCTTTGATTATTGGGGTTATCATTCAGGTCGCCCATAAGGATAATTTTAGCGTTGGGATTGATTGTGCTAAGAGAATCAATAATTTTTCTGCTAAGGTCGGCTGCTGCAATTCGCAAGGGTTGCGAACGTTTTTCACCTCCTCGTCTTGAAGGCCAATGATTGACAATAATGTGAAGTGTGTCATTGTCAAGAATACCTGAAACCAGTAATTGATCCCGTGTGAAAAAACCATCTTTTTTTTCAATTATCAATCTGTGACTTTTGGTTCCTGTAATCTTAAAATATTTTGGTTGGTAAAGCAGTGCTACATCAACACCTCGTCTGTCGGGTGAATTATAATGGATTATTTGAAAATTAAGTGGCTTTAATTGTGGTTCATTAACTAAGTCCTCAAGAACTCCCCTGTTTTCAATTTCTGAAACACCGATTATTGCTGGTCCGTCAGGTGTTAAACCTGTTCCGATTTGCGAAATTACTTCAGCTAATCCGGATAGTTTTTTTTGATATTTATCGCTTGTCCAATAGCTTTTTCCGGCAGGAGTAAATTCCACATCATTAACACCTTCGTTATTAATAGTATCAAATAAATTTTCAAGATTATAAAATGCGATACAGGCAATTCTATAATTCTTATTCTCCTGAGCAATCAGGGTTTTGAAACCAAGGGTTAATAAAAGTATAATAATAATACTTTTAAATATTTGAGGGATAAAGTTTTTTTTAATTAATATCATTCGTTTTCAATATTTTGTTCAAAAAATTCAGCTAATTCGTGCAGTTTTTGCTGCAGGAGTTTTTTATCAATCAGTTTTGTTTCATAATCTGCCACAAGTGCCGGCGAAATATTACGTGCCATAGCATATTCTACAACTTCTGTATCTTTTCCTTTACATAAAAGAACGCCTATACTTGGATTTTCATGTTCGCGTTTCATTTCTCTGTCTAATGCTTCAAGGTAAAAGTTCATTTTACCTATAAATTCAGGCTTAAATTCCTCTATCTTCAATTCAAACACGACCAAACATTGTAAATCGCGATGATAAAACAGTAAATCAAGGTAATAATCATGATTCCCGACCTGTACTCTATATTCTTCACCAATAAATGAAAAGCCTTTACCTAGTTCAAGAATAAAATCTTTCAGGTTTTTAATCAGGGCTTTGCGTAAATCATTTTCAGAATAATCTTTGGGAAGGTTAAGAAATTCAAATATATAAGTATCTTTAAATACATTTTTTACTGTTTCAGGTAATTGTGTCGCTTGTGGCGACACAATTTTATTTACAAGCATAGTTCGTTCAAAAACAGCCGATTTAATTTGCCTTCTCAGTTCCATTTTACTCCAATGTTCTCTTTGTGACATCATAAGGTAAAAAAGTTTTTCTTCTGCTGATTTACATCCTGATAATATCTCCAGATGATTAGTCCAGGTTATTTGTGTCAACACTGCTGACACAAATGTATCTTTTTCAGGTTTTTGAAATTGTGTCGCCGTTGGCGACACAAATGTATCTTCTTCTTTTTCTGACTGTTGAATTTGTGTCGGCACTGCCGACACAAATTGAGAAAGCATGTTTGGTTTACTATTATCTTGCAAATCATTCCAAATTCCATAACATTCCGAACCGGTACAATAAGTTTCATAAAACTGTTTCATGCGGTACAATCCACGTCTGTTGAAACTATTTATTTCAGGATTCTTTTCTTTAATAAAATTAACAAGTTCATCAACAACGCCTGCACCCCAATTAGCATACTCTACTTTTTCGGAGATAATTTTCCCAACATTCCAATAAAGATTTATTAGTTCTTCATTAACTTTTATGAATGCTCTTTTACGAGCATCATTAATTAGTTGGACAATTTTATTAAAATCGTTTATATGTTTTTCAGGAAAACTCATACTAATCCGATTCTTTTACATATTTTTCAAACAATCGCACAAATTTACATTAAAGTTTCCTGATTTATGAATCATTTTAAATTATTTGTTAAATTTGCCCATCAAATATTCCTGAAAAAGTTTCAAATTGATTGTATATGAAAAATATTTTATACTCATTCTTAACAGGTTTGAAAAAACTGTTAAGAAAGAGTTATCCCGAAAGGCACAAAACTTTATTGCAAAATCTGAGAAATTTACTTCGCCTCGGTATACTTGTTTTTCTGATTCTGTGTTTTTTTACAGGAAAAGCAATAGCTCAAAAAGATACTATTCCTGAAAGTGAAAAGGAAATTGTAAGATTACCTGTTTTTACTCTGTCCGATACTGATCTGGATGGGTATGATGAATCGCAGGATATTTCGGGCTTGTTGCAGTCCTCAAGGGATATATTTGTTTCAACTGCAGGATATACTTTTGGTTCTGCAAGATACAGGGTTCGTGGTTATGGCTCGGAGAATTTTGCAGTTCTGATAAATGGCATTCCTGTTAATGATGCTGAAACAGGAAGAGCGTATTGGTCATCATGGGGCGGATTAAATGATGCTTTAAGAAATCAGGATATCAAAACCGGCATTGTTGCTTCTCCATTTACTTTCGGAGGAATTGGCGGGGTTACAAATATTGAAGCACGTGCTTCAAAATACAGAAAGGGAGTAAAATTGACTTATTCGCTTGCCAACAGAAGCTATCGTAACCGACTTATGTTTTTAGCTTCCACAGGTTTGATGAATAACGGCTGGGCTGTTACTGTTTCAGGTTCAAGAAGATGGGCACAGGAAGGTTATGTTGAAGGTACTTTTTATGACGCATGGAGTTATTTTGTTTCGGTAGAAAAAAAGATCAATAACTCACATAGTATTGGCTTTGTAGCTTATGGCACACCAAACAAACGAGGAAAAGCCGGAGTTTCCACTAAAGAGGCATATGACCTTGCCGGAACAAACTATTATAATGCCTATTGGGGATTTCAAAATGGTGAAAAACGAAATTCCCGTATCGGAAATTATCATCAGCCAATTATGATGCTTACCGATTACTGGAAAATCAATGATAAAACAAAGCTTACTTCTACATTGTCTTATTCATTCGGCAGGGGTGGCTCAACAGCACTTAACTGGGTTGAAGCAGGCGACCCAAGACCTGATTATTACAAACATTTACCAAGTTATTTTTATTATTTAGATGATATATCTGCATACAATTATTATCGTGAGCAATGGCAGAATAATGAAAATTTCAGACAAGTAAACTGGGATCATTTTTATTTTGCCAACAGCAAATATCTTTATACAGTTAATAATGTAGAAGGAATACAAGGGAATGATGTAACAGGTTTTCGCTCAAAATATATTATTGAGGACAGAAGAAATGATAAAAGCCAACTTGGTCTTAACTTAATTTTAAATAAAGATATTAATAAAAATACAGATATTTCCGGTGGCTTGAATATGACATGGTTCAAAGGTTTTCATTTTAAAGAGATAGTTGATTTATTGGGCGGTGAATATTGGCTTGATATTGATAAATATGCAAACCAGGAACCATTTGAAATAACTGATTTAGCTCAAAGTGACCTTCGTCATCCGAATAGAATTGTAACAACCGGTGATAGGTTTGGTTATGATTACACTTCAAATATTAATTCATATAATATATTTGCTCAAGGGGATTTTACATATAATATGGTTGATTTTTATTTTGCCGGCATGCTCTCATATACACAATTCTGGCGAACAGGAAACATGCAGAACGGAAGATTCCCTGATGAATCCTTAGGAGATTCGGAAAAACAAAATTTTTTCAATTACGGATTGAAAGGAGGATTATCATATAAAATCAATGGCAGGAATTATATAAATGTTAATGGAGCATATCTTACAAGAGCTCCGTATTTCAGGAACTCATATATTTCTCCGAGAACAAGGGATTATGTGATCAGCAATTTGAAAAGCGAAACAATATATTCGGGTGATATCAGCTATATTCTTCGTACGTCAGTTATAAAGTCCAGATTAACATTTTATTATACCCAGTTTGTTGATCAGACATGGGCAAGAAGTTTTTATCATGACGATTTGAATACTTTTGTAAATTATTTGATGACCGGTGTAAACAAACAAAACAAAGGGGTGGAGCTCGGCATTGAAGCAAATGTAACACCCACAGTTACATTATCTTTAGTTGCAGGAAAAGGGCAGTTCATATATAATTCACGACCCAGGGTAACTATTGCTCAGGATAATGATGCCAAAATCATTGCAGAAAACCGGACGGTTTATCTAAAAAACTATTATGTAGGTGGTATGCCGCAAACCATTGGTTCATTCGGCTTTAAATATAATTCACCAAAATACTGGTTTGCCGGAATAAAAATTAATTATTTTGATGATATATATCTTGATATTAATCCTGAACGAAGAACTGCTGAAGCTGTGAAAAATTTCTCAAGTGACGATATTCGTGCAAAAGAGACTTTGGAACAGGAAAAACTTGCCAGTGCCATGACTGTTGATGTTTATGGTGGTAAGTCGTGGAAAGTAGGTGATTATTATATCGGATTGAATGTTAGCATCAGTAATCTGTTAAACAATACTGATTTTGCAAGCGGCGGGTTTGAACAGCTCAGATTTGACTCCGAAAATGTTTACAAGTTTCCACCAAGGTATTTTTACCTGTATGGATTGACATACTTTATTAATTTGAACTTTAGGTTTTAGAAAGATTATGAACGAGTGCGGTATAAAAAACTTATAAATTTAAAAAGCAAGACCTACGAGGTTTTATTAATCAACAGATTGTAAGTTTGTTGGTTTTTTGATAAATTCACTAAAATAAACCTCGTAGGTCTTTTTGAACTGAACTCATGAATTATTAAATTTTTTTTAAAAAAGATAAAACATAAAAAGAATGAAAAGAACAACAATCAAATTAGCTGCAATATCTGTTTTATTTGGAGTTGCCTCCTGCTTTACATCTTGTGTAAAACAGGATTTTGACGAACCACCAATGTATACAATTCCAATAGGAAAAGTATTAACAATTGCTGATGTCCGGCAAATTTATTATGATAGCAGTAATTATACTTTTAAAGAAGATTATTCAGTATATGCAACTGTAACTATGGATGAAAGTTCCGGAAATATTTATAAAAGTGCTTATGTTCAGGATGCAACAGGTGCAATAAATCTGCATTTAAAAGAACCGGGAGGATTACGTGTTGGGGATTCAATACGTGTTTATCTGAAAAACTGTATTGTATCGGATTACAGCGAATTGATTCAAATAGATAATGTCCAGAATGATTCCAATATTATTATTATCGCTAATCAAAGATACATTCAGCCCAAAATAGTGACTATTGAAGAAATTAATACAGGTAATTTTGAAGCACATCTTATAAAATTTGAAAATGTGCAATTCAAGCAAGGCGAGCTTGGAAAGACTTATGCAGATGAGAATGATCCGGCTAACAGGTACCTTGAAGACTGTGATGCTAATGAAATAATTGTTAGAACAAGTGACTATGCAAACTTTGCTAAAGACCTGCTTCCTGAAGGAAAAGGGTCGTTGGTTGCCATTGTGGGGAGATATTATGAAACTCTTCAATTATATATCAGAACAATTGATGAAGTAAAGCTTGATGGAGAAAGATGCGGCGGCGGCGGAACAGGCGTAACTTCTATTGACGAGGATTTTGAAAGTCAGACAAATAATGAGGATATTGCAATTGAAGGCTGGCAAAATGTTGCAATGGAAGGTAGTCGTTTATGGAGAGGGAAAGAATATGACGATAATATATATGCCCAGGCAACATCTTATGGCTCTGATGAAAATAATGAATGTTGGTTAATCACGCCGGGAATTAACCTTAGTGCAATGAACAATCCTGAATTTTCATTTGTAACTGCCAAAGCATACTGGGCTCATAATGGGTTGAGTGTGTTAATATCTACTGATTTTAATGGTGTTAATATTGCTTCTGCAACATGGACAGACTTGGGTGCAACAATTGCCGGTGAAAATGACCCTGACCATGAATGGATACCATCAGGAGTAATCAGTCTTTCATCATATTCAGGAACTGCTTATATTGCTTTCAAATATGTTGGTAACGGTCTTACAGGTCAAACCACTTCGTACAGAGTTGATAATGTGTTGTTGTATGATGAATAATATTTTAGATTATGATTAGTGTCAGTCCATAAAGTCCGATAGTTTAAATAAATATTGCAGTTTTTTCGTTAAATAATCTTAAAATATTTTTTTATTTTAATCAATAATTTAATTTCGTAAAGTTAAAATTTAGGATAGTGTCAGATAGTTTAGTAATCATACCTACATATAAGGAAAAAGAAAATATTGAAAAAATAATTCGTAAAGTATTTTCTTTAGACAAAGAATTTAATATTCTGATAGTTGATGATAGTTCGCCTGATGGAACTGCGGATATTGTAAAATTTTTAATGAAAGAATTCCCTGAACGTTTATTTATTGAGGAAAGGAAAGGTAAACTGGGCTTAGGTACTGCATACATTCATGGTTTTAAGTGGGCTCTGAAAAAAGGGTACGAATATGTTTTTGAAATGGATGCAGACTTCTCACACAATCCTGATGACCTTATTCGTTTGTATGATGCTTGTGCAAATAACGGTGCTGACCTTGCAATCGGTTCACGATATGTTACAGGTGTAAATGTTGTGAATTGGCCTATTGGCAGGGTTTTGATGTCGTATTATGCTTCGGCTTATGTGCGATTTATTACAAGAATGAAAGTGTGGGATACTACTGCCGGATTTAAGTGTTATAAACGCAAAGTTTTAGAAACTATAAATCTTGATAAAGTTAAATTTACCGGCTATGCTTTTCAGATAGAAATGAAATTCACTACATGGAAACTCGGCTTTAATGTTGTAGAAGTACCAATTATTTTTACCGACCGCACAGAAGGTGAATCAAAAATGAATACAAGCATTTTTAAAGAAGCGATTTTCGGTGTGATTGATTTGCGTTTAAGGGGTCTGTTTAACAGGATAAAACCGGTAAAATAGATGGGAAATAATTTTCATATTATCAACGCACAAATTGTTAATGAAGGAGATATCTTTCAGGGTGAATTGATAATTGAAAACGGCTTGATTTCAAAGATCATCAGAAAAAATGAAAATACATTCGTAGAGGATAAAAATAAAAATTACACAATAATTGATGCAAATGGGAAATACCTTATTCCTGGTGTGATTGACGACCATGTGCATTTTAGGGAACCGGGATTAACTCATAAAGCTGATATTTATTCCGAAAGTAAAGCAGCTGTTGCCGGTGGTGTAACTTCCTTTATGGAAATGCCGAATACCATTCCGAATGTTTTAACTCAGGAATTATTGGAAGATAAATATAAAATTGCTGCTGAAAGATCATTGGCAAATTATTCGTTTTATTTTGGAGCATCAAATGATAACATAAATGAGGTTTTAAAAACCAATCCCGAAAATGTTTGTGGAATAAAGGTTTTTATGGGTGCATCAACAGGAAATATGCTGGTGAACAATATTGATGTTTTAAATGGAATATTTTCAAAATCCAAGCTTCTAATTGCTGTTCATTGTGAGGATGAAGAGATTATTCAACAAAATATTAAAATTTACAAAGAAAAATTTGGAGAAAATATTCCTGTTGAAAAACATCCATTGATAAGGAGTGAAGAGGCATGTTATAAATCATCGGCTTTAGCTGTTAATCTTGCAAAAAAATACAATACCCGCTTGCACATCTTACATTTATCAACAGCCAAGGAATTGGAATTATTTGATAATACTATCCCTCTTGAAAAGAAAAAAATTACTTCAGAAGTATGTGTGCATCATTTATGGTTTAATGATGGTGATTATAACAGGTTCGGAACAAAAATAAAATGGAATCCTGCAATAAAAACTAAAAATGATCAGGAGGGTTTATTTGAAGGCATTTTGAATAATAAAATTGATGTAATTGCTACTGACCATGCCCCGCATACATTGGACGAGAAACTAAATACTTATTTTAAAGCCCCGTCAGGCGGACCTTTAATTCAGCATTCATTATTGGCTATGCTTGATTTTTATCACGAAGGAAAAATATCTTTAGAGAAAATTGTGGAAAAAATGTGCCATGCACCGTCTATAAGTTTTCAGATAAAAAAACGCGGATTCATCAGAGAAGGATATTGGGCTGATTTAACTTTAGTTGATTTAAATGAAAGTCAGAAAGTTAATAAAGCAAATATTTTATATAAATGTGGATGGTCACCTTTTGAGGGACATACTTTCAATTCAAAAATTTCGCATACTTTTGTAAACGGGAATTTAGTTTATGATAATGGCAAATTTGATGAATCGGTTAATGGAAAAAGAATTTTATTTGATAGATAAATTGTAAAATCATATAAATATGAAAAAAATATTTAGTTTGTTTTTTGTTTTGATTCTATTATTTGCCTGCACAGGTAAATTACATGAAGTTGTTGAATCAACTTATGAAGATGGTACACCAAAAGTTGTTAAACTTTATGAAATCGTTAAAGGAGATTCTTTGTTGGTTAAAGAAATATCTTATTATGAAAATCATAAGATAAGGATGGAGGGAACTTTTAAAAACAATCAGAGGAATGGGAAATGGTTATATTACTATGAAAATGGTAATAAATGGAGTGAGGGTTTTTTTAAGGATGGCAGGAGGGATGGCTTTGGTAAAACATGGCACAGGAACGGCACAAAATATATTGAAGGTAAATATGAAAATGCAACTCGTGTCGGTAAGTGGAAATTCTGGGATGAGAAAGGTGGATTGATTAAAGAGATTGATTATGAAAAAGAATGATGCGGATATTCAGTCTTCTACCGACTGATGACTATGAATCGTTGTAAATAGTCTGTCCATAAAGTCAAACACATTTTAAAATAAAGCACCAAAACTTGTCCGTATGGATAACAAAAAACAAATAACAAACAAATTCCAAAAATCAATTATCAAATAATTAAACAGCTTGAAAATGTTTTGATCATTGAATTTTTGAACATTGTAATTTATCCATACGGACAAGTTTTGAAATTTGGTGCTTGTAATTTGTAATTTTTAATATTTATTTAAACTCTTGGACATTATAGACGGACACTAAATACTTGATTAAAATTTAAATTTCTTAAGTTTAGTTATTATTCTTCTTTCTTTTTTCGTAGGTCTGCCAATACCACTGTCGCGTCTTTCAAAATTCACTTCTTTCATTAGTTTAAGTTTTTCATACTCTTCTTCAGGGGTAAGGTCTTCGATATAATCAACAGCTAATTTTGCCGAAACACGGTTTTTGATAATGCCTGTAACTTTAATGGTTTTAGTTAAAGCTCCAATCTGAACTGTAATAATATCATTTATCTTAATTTCCCTTGAAGGTTTAACGCTGCTTCCACCAATTTTCACTTTACCGGCTTTACAAGCATCAGCAGCCTGGTTGCGTGTCTTGAAAATTCTTACAGCCCAGAGCCATTTATCAATCCGTAATCCGCTATCCATTTAAAATATTTTGAAATGTTATTTTTTTCTGAAATAAATTTGAATTGGAGCTCCTGTAAAATCAAAGTTCTCACGTATTTTGTTTTCCAAAAACCGTTTATATGAGTCTTTAACATCCTGAGGTAAATTGCAGAAAAATACAAATGCAGGAAAAGGTGTTGGTAATTGTGTGATATACTTGATTTTGATATACCTGCCTCTTGAAGCTGCCGGTGGAGGTGTGGCTTCAATTATTGGTAGCAAAATATCATTCAGTTTTGAAGTAGTAATACGATTACTTCTGTTTTTATAAACCTGATGAGCAATTTCAAGTGCTTTAAAAATTCTTTGTTTGTTGATTACCGAAGTAAAGACGATTGGAACATCCTTAAATGGTGCGACTTTTTCTCTGATTTTATTTTCAAATTCAATATGTGTATTAGAAGTTTTTTCAATCAAATCCCATTTATTTACAACAATTACGACTCCTTTTCTGTTTTTTTCAACAAGATGAAAAATGTTTAAATCCTGTCCTTCAAAGCCATCCTTGGCATCAATCAGCAAAAAACAAACATCTGAATTTTCTATTGCCCTGATAGAGCGCATTACAGAGTAAAATTCAATATTTTCATAAACCTTTCCTTTTTTTCGTAAACCTGCTGTATCAACTAACATAAAATCAAATCCAAAGCTGTTGTATCGCGTATAAATTGAATCGCGGGTTGTTCCGGCAACCGGAGTAACAATATTTCGTTCATCTCCTATCAAAGCATTTATCAATGAAGATTTACCAACATTAGGTCTGCCGATAACGGCATATTTGGGGAGATCGGGTATTTCTTCTTTTTCTGTTTCTGGGAATTTTTTTACCACCTCATCAAGCAAATCACCGGTTCCGCTACCGTTTATTGAAGAAATGCAGTAAATTTTATCAAATCCGAGTTGATAGAATTCGTTGGCGTCAATAAGTCGTTTATTGTTATCAACTTTATTTACGACTAAAAATACTTTTTTTTCAGATTTTCTGAGGATATTGGCAACATCTTCATCCATGCCGGTTAATCCTTCTTTTACATCAACCATAAATATTATGACATCAGCTTCGTTTATTGCAAAAGCTACCTGTTTTCTTATTTCTTCCTCAAAAACGTCATCCGAACCAACTACATATCCTCCGGTGTCAATTACAGAAAATTCTATTCCGTTCCAGTCGGTTTTACCATAATGCCTGTCGCGGGTAACACCACTTGTAGGTTCAACAATAGCCTGACGACTTTCAACTAACCTGTTGAAAAAAGTGGATTTACCTACATTTGGTCTTCCGACAATTGCAACAATATTTCCCATTATTATATTATAAAATTTATTTAAAACTAATTAATATAACCAAACCGCTTTAGCTGACTTTCCTTATTTCGCCAGTCTTTATTAACTTTTACACTTAACTCAAGGTACACTTTTTTCTCAATAAAATCTTCTATGTCAATTCTGGCTTCAGTTCCAACTTTTTTAATAGCATTTCCTTTATGTCCGATAATTATTGCTTTTTGCGAATCACGTGAAACATAAATAAATGCTTTAATCCTGATTATATTTTTTTCTTCTTTAAATTCATCTACCACAACTTCAATTGAGTAAGGAATTTCTTTAGAATAATTTAAAAGAATTTTCTCACGGATTATTTCTGAAACAAAAAATCTTTGTGATTTATCCGTTAATTCATCTTTTGGGAAAAATGGCGGATTTTCCGGCAGTTTTTCAATTATTTTGTCAAACACCTTTTTAATGTTAAATTTTTCCAAAGCTGAAATTGGAATAACATCAGCTTTTTTTAATCTGGATTTCCATAATTTGATTTCTTCTTCAGTAGTTTGCTGGTCGGAAAGGTCAATTTTATTTATCAAAACCAATATTGGAATATTTAGTTTTTCAATTTTATTCAGGATTTCAATATCTTTAATCTTGTCATTTACTTCGGTTACCAATAAAATAATGTCTGCATCAGTTAAAGCAGTTTTAATAAACTTCATCATTGATTCATGAAGTTTATAATGTGGTTTAATAATACCCGGAGTATCGGAATAAATAATCTGAAAATCAATTCCATTAACAATTCCCATTATCCTGTGGCGTGTAGTTTGTGCTTTGGATGTGATTATTGATATTTTCTCACCGACCAAAGCATTCATCAGTGTTGATTTACCAACGTTTGGATTACCAATAATATTTACAAAACCGGCTTTATGTGTCATATTAAAAATTATTAATTTTTGTTTGCTTCACAAAGAAACAAATTATATCTTTGCACTCGCAAAATAAAGATAAAAATATATTGCGGGGTGGAGTCCCGATAACTATCGGGAGTAGCTCGGGCGTACGCCAGGTCGTAGGTTCGAATAAATAGAAGAAGAAAAAAGAAAGTAAAATATATTGCGGGGTGGAGCAGTGGTAGCTCGGGTGTACGCCAGGTCGTATGTTCGAATAAATAGAAGAAGAAAAAAGAAAATAAAATATATTGCGGGGTGGAGCAGTGGTAGCTCGGGCGTACGCCAGGTCGTATGTTCGAATGAATAGAAGAAGAAAAGAAAGTAAAATATATTGCGGGGTGGAGCAGTGGTAGCTCGGGCGTACGCCAGGTCGTATGTTCGAATGAATA
>JAUXFX010000071.1 GCA_030622635.1 Bacteroidota bacterium | reverse complement strand
TTTAATCTCAACTCTTTTATCAGAAATAAAAA
Source organism: Bacteroidota bacterium (assembly GCA_030622635.1). Classification (GTDB taxonomy): domain Bacteria; phylum Bacteroidota; class Bacteroidia; order Bacteroidales; family JADFUO01; genus JADFUO01. Next base: position 13,855 of record JAUXFX010000071.1, on the reverse strand, counting down.
GAACTTTTTGGTTTGAATTGATATTTATCTTATTGATGGTTTTGATTATCCTGAATAACTATTCCGCTTTAATTTTTTAATTGCGGTATAACTTAGACTTTTATGTTGAAGAAATATTATTCAAAAAAATTAATTGAAGCCGGATGCGATGAAGCCGGCAGAGGATGTTTTGCCGGTCCTGTTTTTGCTGCTGCTGTGATTTTGCCACGGGATTTTGAAGATGAACTTTTAAATGATTCAAAACAGCTAACAGTTAAACAACGCAATACATTACGAGAAATCATTGAAAAGGAAGCTTCTGCCTGGGCTGTTGCAAGTGTTGACAATATTGAAATAGATGAAATAAACATTCTAAACGCCTCATTTTTAGCTATGCACAAAGCTATTGATAAGCTAAAAATAACTCCTAAACTACTATTGATTGATGGCAACAGGTTTAATAAATACAAAAATATTCCCCATAATTGTATTATTAAAGGCGATGGGAAATATCTTTCAATAGCTGCTGCTTCGGTTCTTGCAAAAACTCACAGAGATGAATTTATGCTAAATTTAGATAAAGAATTTCCTGGTTATGACTGGAAAAACAACAAAGCTTATCCCACCCCAAAACATAAACAAGCAATTGCAAAACATGGCATTTCACCATATCATCGTATAAGTTTTAATTTGAATGAACAAATAAAACTGAAGCTATAAATTGTTTCGTACCAAAAACATTCCATTTCTAAAAACATTTAATTAACAATCCACTGTTAATTTAAATCTCCAAAAAAATATTTATTACATTGTATTTATATTAATTTTGAAAAAATGAACTATCTATTTCACAAATGACTAATAATAGAAAACAAACAATAACAATATTTGTTGTAATATTTTTTATCTTAATACTTATTGCAGGGTATTTTTTCTACAGAAAATATAAAGAAACCATTGTACCACCAATAAAAGCTATTCCGGAAAATGCTGCCGTAATTTTTGAATTCAATAACATTAAAGATGCCTGGAAAAAAATTTCTCAGGAAAATGATATGTGGAAATTTTTGACCGAAATCACTCAAATTAACGAACTTAACAGGCAAATAAATTTCCTGGATTCTGTTTCAAACACTAACAGTAATGCCCTTGATATTTTGACAAATCAAAAAGTTTACCTCACAACCTTTGTCTCAGATGATAATAAAATTAACATATTATATTTGATTGAGCTTAGCTACAGAAGTCAGGGGGCTGTTTTCAAAGACTTTATCAAAGATGTATATGGAACGGGATGTGCTTTTATTGAAAAAAAATTTAAAGGTATCACCATCAACAAGTTAATTCTAACCGATCAGGATAAATATTTTTTCTATGCAGTTAAAAATGGTATTTTTTTCGGAAGTTATAATATCTCAATTATTGAGGAATCAATTAATCAATTGAAAAAAAAATCATCAGTAATTGATGAACCTGCATTTAAAAAAGTAAAACAAACAGCCGGCAAAAATGTTGATGCAAATATTTATGTTAATTTCAAATATTTTTACAAGCTGCTTTCGGTTCTTACAAATTCCAAATATACAACCAATATCGACTTACTTTCCTGTTTTGCACAATGGGCCGAATTAGACCTAAAAATCAAAAACAATGAACTTTTATTGAACGGATACACAATTGCCTGCGACAGCCTTGACCAATATTTAGGACTTTTTGAAAATCAATCACCACAAAAAATTGAAATAACAAATATTCTACCTTATAATACAACAATATTATTTGATTTCGGATTTGAAAATTTTAATAAATTCTATGCTGATTATAAAAACTATTTAAATAAAAAAAGTTCAAATGAATTTAAGAAAAAAGTTCAAAGAATTAATAATAAATATAATATCAATATTGAAAAACACCTGCTCTCATGGATAGGCAATGAAGCTGCATTTGTTAGTACATCAAAAAATCCAAAATCAATGAAAGATAACGCGTTTGCTGTTTTTCATACTATGGATATTTCAAACGCTAAAAAGTTATTAAATCAATTGGGAAATAAAATTCCAGGTAATGCCGGTACAATCACACACAAAGGATATCAAATTAAAAATATCAACATCCCTTCAATAATTCCAATGTTTTGGGGTTTGATTTTTCAAAATATCGAAAAAAATTATTACACGGTAATTGAAAATTATGTTGTTTTCGCTAATAATCCTTCATCATTAAAGAAATTTATAAACACATTTCTTTCAGGGAAAACACTTGACCTGAATGAAAATTATAAGGATTTCTCAGATAATATTTCTGAAAATTCAAATATCTATTTGTTTTATAACATCAGGAATTCCATTGAAGTTTTAAAAACATTAACAAATAAAAATTTGTCTTCCATAATATCTAATAATGCCGATATTATTAAAAACTTTCAATCATTTGCCTTGCAGTTAAGTTTTACAAACAGAATGTTTTACACAAACCTTTATCTTAAATTTAATCCTTCATACAAAGAAGAAAATATCTCGGTTTGGAAAGCTACACTTGATGAAAATATTACCGGACAACCATATTTTGTTAAAGATCATACTGATAATACTTATAATATTGTTGTTTATGATATTGAAAATAACATGTATTTGGTTGATAATAACGGAAATATTTTATGGAAAATCCCTGTTGCCGAACCGGTTATAAGTAATGTTTACCCTGTTGACTATTACAAAAACCGAAAGATACAATACCTTTTTAATACGGAAAATTATATTTACCTGATTGACCTGAAAGGACGAAAAGTTGAAAACTACCCAATAAAATTAAGCAAAAAAGCAACCAATGGTCTTACGGTCTTTGATTATTCGGGCAACAAAAATTACCGTATTGTTTATGCCGGAGAAGACAAAAAAATTTACAATTACACAATTAAAGGCAATGAAGTGGATGGCTGGAAAAATCCCAAAACAAGCGAAATCGTTAATCAGGAAATTCAACACTTAGTAGCTGCAGGAAAAGATTATATTTTAATAACCGACAAAGAAGGTAAAATAAAAATCACCAACAGAAGAGGAAGAACAAGGATAAATTTAAAAAGTAAATTAATTAAAGCCGGAAACTCGGAATTTTATGTAAATAAAACCAACAGTAAAGGTATTTTTATTACGACAGACGAGAAAGGCAACCTCACATATATTACTAAATCAGGTAATATTTCAAAAACTTTCTTCAGGGAATTTTCTCCTGACCATTATTTTCTTTATGAAGATTTTGACAAGAACGGTTCCAAAGATTTCATTTATCTTGACAAAAACAAATTAACTGTTTTTGACCGCTTTAAAAAAATAATTTTTGAATACGAATTTAAGTCTGATATAAATTTAAAACCTGTAATTATTCCTATCACAAACAGGGAAATTCTTCTTGGAGTTGTTTCGGATAAAACCCGCGAAATATTTTTATTTGATAAAAAAGGTAATGTTATCATCTCGTCCGGTCTTGTTGGTGAGACCCCTTTCGCAATCGGAAGTCTTAAAAACAACAAAGACCTGAATCTTGTTGTTGGTTCAGGAAACACACTATTTAATTATCTGATAAAATAATTCCCTTTATCTTCTAAATTTGTTTTTTGATAGAATCCGAAGGATTCAAATGTTTATAGAAAACCAAATAAAACTAAATTAAGCCACAGATTCTCAGATTTTTAAAAATTTATATCTGTGATAATCAGTGTAATCTGTGTCAATTTTTTTCAATTATTTTAAATAAATATCTTTTAGAACCGGACTCCATTTCAAATTTCTAATTTCCAATTTCCAATTTTTATATTTTGCTATTGAGATTTTTTTTACCATTTTTGCCAAAAAAATCAATTATAAGACAAATCATCACAATAATCACAAAATGAAGCATTTGTTAGTCCTGTTATTTCTAACCTTAACCTTATTCTTTTCATTTGAATTATATGCTTCAGAAATTTCACAGACAAATGACACTACAGAAACTGTCCGCGAAAAAATTAACAGGGCTGTTACGGAACTAATAGAGATTGAAGAAAAAAATTTCAGCCAACAAATAAATGATTTTTTTGAGCCGGTTGTAGAAGCTATGGGTTATGTTTTATTTTGGGATCCTCTGGAAACTTTTGGTATTCGCGATCCATACATTTATGATGATAATGGTAATCCGGTTTATGATAAAAACGGGAATCACAAAAGGCAGGGCGTTCCGATTATTGTTTTATGGCTTATTGTGGGAGCTGTTTTTTTCACGTTTAAAATGCGGTTTATTAACATACGCGGATTCAGGCACAGTATTGAATTAATAAGGGGTAAATATGACAAGCCTGGGGATAAAGGTGAGGTTTCACATTTTCAGGCATTAACAACTGCATTATCTGCAACAGTAGGATTAGGAAATATTGCAAGCGTGGCAATTGCAATTGCAATTGGTGGTCCCGGAGCTACTTTCTGGATGATAGTTGCCGGATTATTTGGTATGTCAACAAAATTTGTTGAATGTACTCTCGGCGTAAAATACAGAAAGATAGATAAATCAGGGCAGGTTTCGGGCGGACCAATGTATTATTTAAGCAGGGCACTGAAAAAAAGAAAACTTGGTGTACTGGGAAAAATTCTTGCAGCAATATTTGCAGTACTGATTATGGGTTGCTCATTCGGAGGTGGTAATATGTTTCAGGCTAACCAGGCTTTTTCGCAACTTGCTTTGTTTTTTCCGTTTATGGAAGATAAGGGTGCTTATTTTGGAATTCTCCTCGCAATTCTTGTTGGTTTGGTAATTATCGGCGGAATTAAAAGCATAGGGAATGTTACTGAAAAAGTTGTTCCTTTTATGGCATCGCTATACATCATTACCGCTTTGGTAATTATTTTTATGAATATTACAGAAATGGGTAATGTATTTGTTTTAATTTTCAATGGAGCATTTAATGCAGCAGCCATAAAAGGTGGATTTATAGGAGTTTTAATAATAGGTTTCCAACGAGCATGTTTTTCCAATGAAGCAGGTGTCGGTTCAGCGTCAATAGCCCACTCAGCCGTTAAAACCAGTGAACCTGTAAGTGAAGGTATTGTTGCATTGCTTGAGCCTTTTATTGATACTGTTGTTATCTGCACTATGACTGCTCTTGTAATTATCTTTACAGGTTTACATAATAATCCGGGTGATCTGGAAGGAGCACAATTAACTTCTGCTGCTTTCGGCAGTGTATTTTCATGGTTTCCATACCTGCTGGTAGTTGCTATTTTTCTGTTTGCCTTCTCAACAATGGTCGCATGGTCGTACTATGGTTTAAAAGGTTTTGATTACTTGTGTGGAGAATTTTTTGAAAAAAAACTTGGAAACCGTAAAATCGGAACAAGGATATTTCAGTTCATATTTTTAGGATTTGCTATTATCGGTGCTTCCTCATCACTTGATGTAGTTATTGGTTTTTCTGATATGATGATCTTAAGTATGGCATTCCCAAATATTTTAGGACTTTTCATTTTAGCCAAAGAAGTAAAAAAAGACATGAAATCATATATGTCAAGAGTTAAGAGGGGGGAGGTAAAGAAATTTAAATAATCTCTCAACTGTTTAATAATTTTAGCGTTTTTTTGCGCATTTTGCGGTTTATTTATTTTACTTTAGTACAGAAGACTAAGCCGGCTGAGTATTTACTTTAACTTTAATTTTTTTATGTATTTTTGACTTAATAACTCAAAAAATCAAATTGGGAGCTTTTGTAAAAATTATCTTTTAACAAAGATTTCGGAAAACAATTTTAAAACATATTCAATCAAATTATCTCAATTATTTAGTTATAATATATTTTATATTTTTGCACCCTAAAAAATGATAAAATCTTTAACGATATTTTTTTAAAAATAATTTGAAAATAATTCAAGATTGAATAATGGATAATTTAAGAGAAATTATACAAGAAGAAATTGAAAATATTATTTTCACAAAAGTTAGTTTTGATGAATCCTTAATTGAATCAAAAATTTTAGATTCAATTACCGTTGTTGATTTGATTGTTTGTATTGAGGAAAAAACAGGAGTGTATGTTCCTGCAACAGATGTTAATGCTACAAACTTTGATACAATTGATAAAATCATAGCATATTTACAAAAGAAGATATAATTAGAAAAAAATGAAATCATTTATTTCATTACATATTATCCCAATTTCATTAGCTATATTATTGACTTTTCTTACACTAAGTTCCGGCATTTTCAATAATTATCTTTTCCCTGAAAATAATAGAACAAAAAAATACATGTATCCTCAAAAACAGTCAGGATATTTTCCCAACTACGATATTGGCTATCAAAGCGAAATAGATATATGTAATGCTCTGAACAATGGAGCTATATTAGTTATTGGTTCTTCAGAACTTACCAACCAATCTGAAGCCATACCTTATAAATTTATTCCTAAATATGCTGCTTATCCAACCATTGGCTTAGGACATGCCGGTAACCAGTCATTGTCAATATTAACCCAACTTGCAGCTATGAGCAATTACCTGGAAAACTCTAAAATTGTAATAATTGTTTCACCCGGATGGTTTGAAGATAAATCATCAAAAGGAACTTCATTGCAATCATTTCTTGAATATAATAACGAACGCTTTTTATATAATATTTGGAATAATAAGAAAATTCCCAAACAGTTTAAAAATCAAATATTACAATATGTTTCCGAAAATATTGCCAATATTAATTGTTCAAATGCAATTCTAAGACTGATGTACTGCAAATATCAATCGGACCGAAATATCTTAAAAAAAGTTATCTATTTGCCTTTGGTGAAAATAAACAAGTATTTATCAAATATAAAATTCCAAGCTTATGATATGTTCTATAATAAAGAATATATTTCCAATAAAATGACACTACCAAACAAAACTTTTTTGTCTTCACAAAACTTGAATCAGGACTTTAACAAATCAATTACAATAAATTGGGACAGTTTGTTTTTTTCAAGTTTTAATGAAGCAAAATCAATTGCTACTAACAATTCATGGGGTATTTATGATGATTATTATTCAAAGTATATTAAAGGTAATAAGGAACGAATAAAATCGGTTGATATAAGATATAACAGGGAATATAAAGACTTTACAATATTACTTGATTTATTAAAATATTATAAATCTGATGCAATATTCATAATTCAACCTCTTAATCCTTATTATTATGATGAACTTGATAAAATTGATAAATTAATTTCACAAATTAATAATGATATTAAACAGGCAGGATTTGGTTGTTTAAATTCGTTTATTTCAGATACAACTAAATATAAAAAAGCTTTACTTATGGATGTTATGCACATGGGAGATTATGGATGGTATAAAATGAACAAATTTATTATTGAAAAATACTCTAAAGATGAAAAATAAAATCTTTTATAAGATACTGATTAATATAATAATATATTTTGTTATTATATTGGGGATGACATTATTATACTCTCCTTTCAATGAATTGCCTCAAAATGAACCAAAAACAAATATTCAATTCATTTATCAACAATTCTAAACTATGCTTCCTTTTTCATCTTTTGATTTTTTTATTATTTCAGGCATAATAATACTCTATTTATATTTTTCTAAACTCTTTTTAAAGAAATTTATTAGCTATTCTACAAATTTGTTATTGGTAAGTTTATTCTATCTTTTATTCTTTTATCCGGAACCCTGGCATATTATTTCTTTAGTAATATATTCTTATTTGATATATTATCTTTTTAACTCAATCTTAAGATTTAAAAATAAACTCATAGGAACAATAATACTTCTGTTACCTATGATATTAGTTAAAACAGATATACGATTTCATTTTTATCCATTTGAACTAAATAGTTTTATTTCATTTGCCGGATTGTCATATATAAGTTTCAGGATTGTTAGTGTTTACATTGAAGCTGTTCCCGGAAGCAAACCCGTTAATTTCTTCAAATATGCTAATTTCCTGATTTTTATTCCAACTATACTGATTGGGCCAATTGACAGGTATCATCGTTTTAATTCAGATGTTAACGAGGGCTATAGCCGGCTAAATAAAAAGAATTTTTTAGATGGGTGGCAAATGCTAATACTTGGAATTCTCTATAAATATATTTGCGCCGAAGTTGTTGACCGTTATTGGTTAGAAATGATTGAAACAGAAAGCACAAAGCTAATTGACATGGGCAATACAATGTATGCTTATTTCTTTTACTTGTTTTTTGATTTTGCAGGATATTCGGCAATGGCAATAGGAATAGGAAAAATGATGGGAATTAATGTTCCAATCAATTTTAACAAGCCGTTTCTATCAAGAAATCCCCAGGATTTTTGGAGAAGATTTCATAAATCATTAGGCGACTGGTTAAAAGACTACTTTTTTATGCCGTTATACATGTATTTTAGCAGAAAAAAAAGTCTGAAAAAATACCCATTGCTAAGGCAGAATACTGCTTTATTCTTAACCTTTTTGCTGATGGGATTATGGAATGGTTTTCAGGTAAATTTTATTATTAGCGGAATGTTGTTTGGCTTATACTCGGCTGTTCATAATTCATATATATATTATTGCAGGAAAAAAAGGAAAGATATTGTATTTAATAATTTACCTGAAAATGTTGTTAAATGGATATCTATTTTTATTATGGTAAATTTAGCTGCATTTTCAATATATATTTTTAGCGGAATGTGTCCATTTATTTCGTAACAATGCCTAATACTAAACTATGAAATATAATTTTTACAAAAACAGCTTTGAAGAAACCGGAAAAAACAAGGATAAGATTGTTATTTCAGGAAGTGATAAAGATATTACATGGGAGCAACTTAAGCTAAAAGTACAACAACTTAAAGAAATATTAAAGAAAATTAAAGTACCACAAGGACATCCCGTTATTATATACGGTCATAAAGAACATTTTTTCACAGTTGCAATATTAACACTTATTAATTCAAATATTCCTTACATACCTGTTGATAAAATTTATCCCTTTGAAAGATTAAAGAAAATTGCAGATATAACAGGCTCACAAATAATAATTAATTGTGGCGAATATAATCTCAATATTGATATTCCAATAGAAATTGATTATAATTTCAAAGTTAAAAAAAACAAAGAACCTTGTTATTCCAATAAAATTTATGTAGATAGTTGTGATCCGCTAAGATATATTATGTTCACTTCCGGCTCGACAGGCGAACCTAAAGGTGTTCAAATAAATAATTCCTCTATTTTAAGCTTTATACACTGGATAAAAAAAGATTATCATTTTACTGCAAATGATGTTTTTATGAATCAATCTCCTTTTACGTTTGATGTTTCGCTTTACGATTTGTTAAGTGCCATGATGCTTGGAGCCACTGTTCTGCTTATTGATACTGAAATATCTAAATTACCTGATAAGCTTTTTAAAAAACTCCGTGACTATCATTGTAGTATTTGGACATCAACACCATCTTTTGTTTATCTTTATCTTAGAGAAAAAGATTTTATTTCAAATTATTTAAGCAAACTAAAAACTTTTTTATTTGCAGGTGAAGATATTCCGCCAAGAACTGTTAAAATATTAAAAGAAAAATTTCCCGATGCAAAAATATATAATGCTTACGGTCCCACCGAAGCAACCGTTACAACTACCTTAATTGAAATAACAGATGATATTTTAAATAATTATCAATTATTGCCTATTGGATATCCAAAAAGAGATTCGGAAATTTTAATAGATATTCAGGGTGATGAAAAAAAAACCGGAGAGATTTTAATTATTGGCGACCATGTTTCAACAGGATATTTTAAAAATGACGATTTAAATAAAAAGAAGTTCTTTACTCATATGGGAAAAAGAGGATTTCGTACAGGAGATTTAGGATATTATGAAAACGGCATGATATTTTTCACAGGACGAAACGATGACCAGGTGAAATTTCATGGCTACCGTATTGAATTGGGTGAAATCAATACCGTTATAAGAAATTTAGATTTCATAGAAGATGCTGTTACCGTTCCGTTGAAAAGAGGAAATGAAGTTAAAAGAATTATCACTTTTGTTATTATCAAACAAGAATATGAAAATATTAAAAGCGATTTAAAAAATAAAATAATACATGATATTATTAATAAAGTGCCACCATATATGATTCCGGGTGATATTAAATGTGTAAAAATATTTCCTGTAAATATCAATCACAAAATAGATAAGCTAAAATTAGCAGAAATGTATAGAAGTAACATTAATTAATCAAAGTGAATCAAGGGTTGAAATTAGCTTTTTTTTTACCACAAAGGATGCACAAAGGATATCACAAAGTCACTCTAAGGACTAAAGAATTACTCGTCCAATACCGTTTTAAAAATTATTTCTATATTCATGTGAATTAAATTTTTTCTTTGTGATACTTAGTAATGTACTTTGTGCGACTTCGTGGTTTAATAAAATTTCAACCTTTGATTCGTATTTTTAATAATATCTGCGTTTTTTATCTGCGAAAATCAGCGTCTAATTTTTCAATCTCTTCATTTCTGAAAAATACGACTTAATTTCTTTACTTACAACCGGCGCCAGCAACAACAATGCTATAAGGTTAGGAATAGTCATAAATGTAATTACCATATCAACAAAGTGCCACACCAGATCTATTCCCCAAATTGAGCCAAGAAAAACAAAAAGCCCGTATAAATACCTGTAAGGTTTAATCAATTTTTCGCCAAAAAGATATTCAGCAGCTCTTGTTCCATAATACGACCAACTGATAATTGTTGAGAATGCAAATAAAAGCAAGCCGCCGGCAACAACATGCCTGCCTACACTTCCCAAACCGATATTTGAAAGTCCTCTTGTAAAGCCCTCAACAGTCATTGCAACTCCTTTAATACCGCTGCTCCATGCCCCTGTAAGAATAATTACAAGTGCAGTAAGAGTACAAATAATAATAGTATCAATCAATGGACCAACTGAAGCCACAAGACCCTCTCTTGCAGGATATTTTGTTTTTGCTGCTGCGTGAGCAATAGCTGCCGAACCCTGTCCTGCCTCATTGGAAAAAAGTCCTCTTCTTACACCCCAGGTAAGTGTAAATATAAATGCCGAACCGAGAAAACCTCCTGCAGCTGCTGTCCCTGTAAATGCATCATGAAATATCATATTAAAGGCATCAGGAATTTTATTATAAAGTAAAACTATCACTGTAATTGCACTTATGAAATAAGCAGCAGCCATAACCGGAACCAGTTTTGAGGTTACCTCTGCAATTCTTTTAATCCCTCCAACAATAACAAGCAATACAACAGAAGTAATAAATAAGCCTGAAATCCATGTAGGGAAATTATAATTTGTAAATAAAACATCCGTCATTGAATGCGATTGCGCCATATTACCCGTTCCTAACGAACATAAAATAGTTGCTATTGCAAAAATTACAGCGAGCACTTTGGCAAAAAATCCCAGCTTGTCTTTTAAGGCAATTTCCATATAATACATTGGCCCGCCCGAGATTGAACCGTCTTTATGTACTTTACGAAATTTTGTTGAAAGGGTACATTCGGCAAATTTGAGGATCATTCCAAGAAAGCCGGTTACCCACATCCAGAATATAGCTCCCGGACCGCCAAAATATAAAGCCAAAGCCACACCTACAATATTTCCTGTCCCTATAGTTGCTGATAAAGCTGTGGTTAATGCACGAAAGTGATTAATGTCGCCGGTATCGCTCTTCCTGTCATATTTACCGCTAATGATTCTGAGTGAATGCCCGAGCCTCGTTATCTGAAGGAACTTAAATCTGATTGTAAAATAAATACCGGTTGGTATCAATAAAATCAACAGAAGATAAACACCGATATTATCATTATAGCTTACTATTAAATTATCAACTGAATTTAAAAAGTTTTCCATTAATAAAAATCAATTCTGTAATAAAACGCCAAATATAAACAAATCTCAAAAACTCATAGTTTCCTATTTCAATTTATTAATACAATCTTAAAATTTCCTGACAATTCCATATTTAGGGTATTAATAAAAAAAATATTACGAATTACGAGATTACGAATTACGATTTAAGATTTACGGATTACGATTTAATAAAAGAAATTATTAATGCGAATCAAGGGTTGGGATTTTATTAAACCACAAAGGATGCACAAAGTACATCACAAAGTATCACAAAGAAAATATTTGATTTTTATGAATATAGAAAATATTTTTAAAACGGTTTTAGATTGTTCTTTTCAGGTTCATACAGCATTAGTCCCTGGCTTACTTGAAAGTGATTAATTAAACGTGTAATTCTTTAATACTTAGTGTGCCTTTGTGCTATCCTTTGTGCGACTTTGTGGTAAAAAATAAAAATCAATTATAACTTCAAACACGTAATCCGTAACTCGTAATTCGTAAATCACAAACAGCAAAACCTTTTACTATTTTATAATGAAACATTCATGACAAGTAAATTTTGACACACAAGGGAATGATTATATAATGAAATTTGAAATTAGAAAAAAACTTATTTTTAACAGCCTAATTTCAAATATCTAATTTCTAATTTCCGAACATGAATTTTTTAAAAATAATAAGTAGAAGAAAATAAATTAACTACAAAAATATAAACACATGAAAAACATTATCAAACAATATTTCAGCTTCAACAAAAGAGAAAGAAGTGGAATATTTTTTTTAATTTTTATAATTTTTATACTGATAATTACAAATTATCTGCTTCCGTTTTTTTCTCAAAACAAACAAATTGATTTCTCTGAATTTGATAAAGAAATATCTGTATTTGAAACTTCGCAGAAAGCCATACAGGACTCAATAAAAAAAGCATATTCTCAAAAAACATTTAATTACAAAAAGCAGAAAACAATAATCACTAAAAATAAATTAACCCCATTTAAATTTAATCCTAATGATCTTTCTATTGAAAAATGGAAAGAACTCGGCTTAACGGAAAATCAAATTAAAGTAATTAAAAATTACGAAAAAAGAGGAGGTAAATTTTACAAAAAAGAAGATTTAAAAAAGATTTACTCAATCAGTAAAGAAGAATATAAAATTCTGGAGCCGTTTATTGTAATCCCGGAAATTAAAAAAATCAAACAAAAACCTGAACCAAAAAAAATCAAACAAAAATCAAAATACAATCCCGCCACCAAAACCAAACCTTTAATTATTGAATTAAATTCAGTTGACTCAACACAACTTATTAAATTACCCGGCATAGGTCCTGTATTTTCACAAAGAATAATAAAATACAGGGATTTATTAGGTGGTTTTTTTTCATCAAAACAATTAATGGAAGTCTATGGAATTGATTCAAGTAAGTTTAACAAAATTAGTTCATTTATTCGATTTGATACATCATTAATCAAAAAGATCAATATCAATGAAGCATCTTTCAAAAAAATCTTAAAACACCCTTATATAAATTTTGAAATGACAAAACAAATTGCAAATTCCAGAAAATTAAAAAAGTATGACACTTTTCAAGAATTTCAAGAAAAGAATATGCTAATTAATGATTCGATATTCAAAAAAATAATCCCATATTTGCAGCTTAAATAAAAATTGAAAATCAAAGCTATGATTTTTGTATTACGATTTATTTAAATGGAAGTATTGAAAAATTTGATGAGGATGCAGGAACATATTCCGGTAGTGGTTATCTAAAGGTAGAACGTTCGTTAGGAATGACTTTAGAATAGTTTCAACTTAATTATAATAAAAAGGTAAAATTAATAATATTTGTTCTTATGTTACTAATTACCACATCTTCTTAACAGCCAATTGCCGACTGCCGACTGCTTACTTTTTATTAACTATCACTTAAGCTAATTTGTTTATAGCTTCGCTACGCTGAGCTTTCCCCTCCTTTTCTTT
>JAUXFX010000141.1 GCA_030622635.1 Bacteroidota bacterium | reverse complement strand
AATGAACGGGGAAAAAATAACAAAAGTTGTTTTATTTATTACATCTTTAGTAATATTATTCTTAGCGGCCGGTATGGTTTACTCACTTATTAACGGAGCTTTGCCGGCTTTTAATGAATTTGGTTTAAGATTTATTTTTTCTTCAGAATGGAATCCAACTGAAGGTAAAGAAGAATATGGTGCTTTAACGTTTATCGTAGGAACATTACTAACTTCAATACTTGCATTGTTATTATGTATTCCAATGTCGTTTTCGGCTTCACTTTTTCTTGGAGAATACTTTAAAAATACAAAAATCGCAAACATATTAGGATCAATGGTTGATCTGCTTGCAGGCATCCCTTCTATTGTTTATGGTTTGTGGGGATTTTATGTAATAAAACCCTTGATTGTAGATTTAGGTTTTAATGAGCAGGGGTTTGGAATTTTTACATCTTCTCTTATTTTATCAATTATGATAATTCCTTATGCAACATCTTTAAGCAGTGAGATTATTAAAATGGTTCCGAACGAACTTAAAGAAGCTGCATATTCGCTTGGAGCAACTCAATGGGAAGTAATTTTTAATGTAATAGTTCCATCAGCCCGTTCAGGTATTGTAGCGAGTTATATTCTTGCACTAGGTAGGGCACTTGGTGAAACTATGGCTGTTACAATGTTAATTGGAAATGCAAACATTATCCCGAAAGGTTTGTTTGATACAGGCAATACAATGGCGAGTGTTATTGCAAATCAATTCGGGGAAGCCGAAGGATTGAAATTAAGTTCGCTGATAGCTATTGGTCTTTTGCTTTTTCTTATTACAGGTATTGTGAATTCAATTGGAAAATTGATAATTAATAAGTTATCTTAAAAGGCTGAGGCTGAGGCTGAGGTTGAGGAGAAGGATATAAATAGCTAAATGGTTAAATGGTTAATAGAAATACAATAGAAATACAATAGAATGATAACTAAATGACAAATGGATAACTAATGAATGACAACTACTTAACCTAACAGGTTTTTTTCAACCTGTTAGGTTGAGAACTTTATACTAATTCTTAACAAGTTTTGCGAAGTAAAGTTGTTTAGAAGTAGTTATGCGTGCTGAATAGACCTTTAAAGTTTTTGCATTTCTATTCAGCATTAGTATAACAAAAAATAATGAATGTAGAATGACAAGTAACAAGTAACCAGAAACTAGTAGCCAGTAACCAGTAACGAGAAACCAGTAACAAGAAACCAGAAACAAGCGACACGAAGTCAGCCCGTATGGGCAACAAAGTAATCTGCATGGGAAAAATAAGGTATAATAAAATACAAACCGATGGTTTTTCATTTCGCCTTGTTAAAAACAAAGTGTTTTACTGCTTTGTGATTTTTATGTCAATGATTGCAATTTCGCCTGTTGTTTTTATAATAATAAAATTAGTAATAAAAGGGATAAGGCAGATAAACCTGAATTTTTTTATTGATAATGCGCCAAATACTTTAGAAGCTATGACTGCAATTGCTAACGGTGAAATTATCCCGGGTGGTATTGCAAACGGAATTACAGGCAGTATATTTATGGTTCTTTTAGCATCGGTGATGGCTATACCTTTGGGTGTTTTAACAGGAATATATCTTTCTGAAAATCAAGACAAGGTTTATGCAAATATAATCAGAAATATTTCTGAAATTTTGCAGGGTGTTCCTTCAATAGTACTCGGAATTTTATCATATTTATGGATTGTAATAAATATAACCAGGGGATTTTCTGCATTTGCCGGAAGCGTATCATTATCAATAATGATGTTACCTTTAATAATCAAATCAACAGAGGAAACATTAAAAATGATTCCATCAACAATAAAAGAGGCAGCTTTATCATTAGGAGTTCCTTATCATAAAGTAATTTTTAAAGTGTTGCTGCCAACAGGATTAGGTGGCTTGCTAACAGGAATATTGCTTGCCATATCAAGGGTTTTAGGAGAAACAGCCCCTTTAATGCTTACAGCTTTAGGAAGCTCTGTTATCAATTTTGACGTTACAAAGCCAACAAGTGCCGTACCTTTGCTGATATGGGAATTTTATAATGACCCTAATTTACTTGATTTGGTTTGGAGTTCATCATTGTTTCTGATGGGTTTTGTTTTAATACTTAATATAATTGTAAAAAAAATGGCAAATAAATGGGTATATGGTTAATAGAAATATTAACGAATCACAACTAAATGACTATTTAATGACAATCGAAATGAACAAAGCTATAATTGACATAAAAAATCCGGTATTAACGATTAAAGATCTATCGATTTCTTATGAAAAAGGTAAATATGCCGTTAAGGATGTTAGTGCGGGTATAAAGAAAAATTCAATAACAGCAATTATGGGTCCTTCGGGATGTGGGAAAAGTACGCTGTTAAGGGCAATTAACCGTATGCATGAACTTTATCCCAGTATTCAAACATTTGGGAAAATTTATCTTGATAATGAAGATATTTCTGCAATTCCTTCAATTAAACTCAGACAAAAAATCGGGATGGTTTTTCAGCGGCCTAATCCTTTCCCAACAATGAGTATTTATGATAATGTGATAGCAGGATATAAACTAAACGGAACAAGAATAAAAAAAAGCAGGAAAGATGAAATTGTTGAAAAATCTTTAAGTGATGTAGTTTTGTGGGATGAAGTTAAAGATTCCTTACACAAACGAGGTACTTTTTTATCGGGTGGACAGCAGCAAAGACTTTGTGTTGCACGTACTTTAGCATTTCAACCCGAAATAATCCTTATGGATGAACCGACTTCAGCACTTGACCCGATTGCAACTGCTAAGATTGAAGATTTGCTTGTAGAACTGAAAAAAAAATATACTATAATTCTTGTTACTCATAATATGACTCAGGCAGCACGGATTTCCGACTTGTCAATGTTTATGTATTTAGGTGAGCTAATAGAATATGGTATTACAAAAAGTTTATTTACAAACCCAGTTAATAAAAAAACTGAAGAATATTTGACTGGTAAATTTGGGTAATAAAAATTTGAAATACAATAGAATGATAACTACTTAACCTAACAGGTTTTTTCCAACCTGTTAGGTTGGGAACTTTAATGCCATTTAACAAAGAATAATGAATGTAGAATTTAGAATTTAAAATTTTGAATGACAAGAAACAAGAAACAAGTAACCAGTAACCAGTAACAAGCGACACGAAGTCCATCCATACGGACTCCTTTTAGTCGTATGAAGCGAAGCAAATCCGTATGGACGGATTTACTTCGTTTCATTAGCCCGTATGGGCAGCAATTTGAACAGTAAAATTAAAACTTTAAATTATGAACTCAAAAAAAGAAATTGCAATAAAAGACATACTCGCAAATTTTGAAAAGTTTGCAAACCTAATATTGCATCAGTTAGATATATTGGAAAGTATAGTTAATTCAGGCGAAATAAATATATCGGAAAATATTTTTCAGGAAATTTTAAAAAATGAAAAAGAATTTGATAAATTTGAAGTTGATATAAGTGAAAAAATTATTAATACAATTGTTTTATATAATCCAATGGCATCCGATCTGCGAATAATAATGGCTTGCTATCGTATGTCAATTTATCTTGAACGAATTGGTGATTTGATACTTAATATTATTAATTTTATTATTAGAATCAAAAACCCTGATTTATATGCTCAATTAAATGATCTGATCTCTCACATGTTAATATTTAGTACTAATATGGTAAAAAGATCATTGATGTCTTTTACAAACTCAGATAAAGAATATGCTATCTGGACCATAAAAAATGATGAGGTTGTAGATGAATTAAATCGTAAATTACTTAAAAAAGTTATAAAGAAAAGTAATATAAATAGAGAAACCCAACAAATGTTGTTTAGTTATATAAACATAAAAGAGATTATATCAAATATTGAGAGAATGGCTGACCATGCAACAAATATCGCCGAAGCATCTATTTACGCATTAGATGGAGATGATATGAGGCATAGAAAGTTAAAAGAATAAAATTCAAAATTTAATTCAATAATAATGTTGGTTTACCATTTATACTTTTATCTTTATACTTTTATCTTTTATCTTAATATAGTATTATGAAAGCAAAAATATTAATAGTTGATGATGAAGAAGATTTGTGCGAGATATTGCAATTTAATCTTGAAAGTGAAGGTTTTGAAACTGATGTAGCATATTCGGCTGAAGAAGCATTAAAAAAGCCCTTAGAAAATTATGCTTTGATATTGCTTGATGTGATGATGGGAAAAATGTCGGGATTTAAACTTGCTGAAAAGCTCAGAAAAGAAAGGAAAATGGATATTCCTATTATCTTCCTGACAGCCAAAAACACTGAAAACGATACCCTGACAGGCTTTAATCTCGGTGCTGATGACTATATTCCAAAACCGTTTTCAATAAAAGAAGTTATTGCAAGAGTTAAAGCAGTTATTAAAAGAACATCTGATGAATTTGAAAGCAAGGAACAGCTTATTATAATAAAAGGATTGATATTAGACAAGGTAAAGAAAAAGTTATTTGTTGATAATAAAACCGTGTATCTTACAAAAAAAGAATTTGAAATTTTACAATTGCTTATGCAATACATAGGGAGAATTTTTTCACGAGATGAAATTCTTGACAGGATATGGAAAAACGAAGTTATTGTGATTGACAGAACTGTTGATGTAAACATTACACGATTAAGAAAAAAAATCGGGAAATACGGAAAATATATTGTAAGCCGCTCAGGCTATGGCTATTGTTTTGAAGTTTGATAAATTAAGAATTTTTTAATTTAATAAATGAAACTAACACGAACCGACGGGTTAACCCGTCGGCTCACACTGGTATATGATTATTTTTTACAAATATAAATAAATGAAAATGAAAATAAAACATTCCTATAAGAAAAAGCTTCTTCTATACTTCTTTTCTGTTTTTGTTGTATTTATTGTTATTGTTGCTTCTTTTCAATACATGCGTGAAAAAAAATATCGCATAAATCAATTGGAAAATACTCTTAACGACATAACCGAATTAACAAATAGTTTTATTGAACGCAGAAAAATATTTGATAATACTAATTTTCAACTGATTGACACTTTAAAAAATATTATTCCACAGTCTGATACAAGGATAACTATTATTGATATTGACGGAGCTGTTTTGTACGACAGTTTTGTTGAGGATTATGAACTTTTAGAAAACCACAAAGACAGACCTGAAATACAAAAATCTTTATACTCGGATTTTGGTGTCAGTATAAGAAAGTCTGCATCAACAAGCAAAGATTATTATTATTATGCAAAATGTTATAATAATTATTTTATCAGAACCGCTGTGGTTTATGATGTTGATATTATAAATTTTCTTAAAACCGACAGCTTATTTTTTTTCTTTATAATTTTTATGTTTTTTTTGGTTTTTGGTGTTTTGATGTTTGTCACTGACAAGTTTGGAATTACAATTTCAAAACTAAAGGATTTTGCTGTTAAAGCAGGAAATAATGAAACAATTGATACGGCAATAGAATTTCCTAAAAATGAATTAGGAGTTATCAGTAAACAAATTATCCAGATATACAATAATCTGAAAAATACAAAAGATGAATTGTCTATTGAAAAAGACAGATTGTTTCGTCATCTTTTTATAATAAATGAGGGTATTGCAATTTTTTCATCTCAAAAAAAGAAAATTTTATCCAATCATCATTTTATCCAGTATATAAATATTATCTCCGATAAGTCAACAATTACTCCGGAGAAAATATTTGAAATGGATGAATTCAAACAATTAAATGAATTTATTAAAAAAAATATAAAAAAGAGTAATCAAATAACCATATATACTGAAACGCAGAAGCAATTTACAATTGATAAAAACGGCAGATATTTTATCATTCAATGTGTTATCTTTAATGATAAAAGTTTTGAAATTATTATTAATGACATAACAAAACTTGAAAAAAACAAGTTGATAAAACAACAAATGACTACAAATATTGCTCATGAACTTAAAACGCCGGTTAGCTCAATAAAAGGGTATTTAGAAACAATATTAAATAATAAGGATTTGGATACTGAAAAACAAAAATATTTTACCAAGAAAGCATATCTTCAGACAAATCGCTTATCCGACCTTATTAATGATATTTCAATCTTAAATAAAATTGAAGAAGCAGGTGAGCTTTTTTTGCTTGAAGATGTGAAAATAAAACAGGTTGTTAATGATGTGATTGAGAATTTGCAGATAAAGCTTGAAACAAAAAACATTAAAGTTGAATCTGAAATTGAAAATAATACAATTGTAAAAGGAAACAGGGAATTGATTTATTCAATATTTCAAAATCTTATTGAGAATACGGTTAATTATGCAGGAGAGGATCTTGAGGTAAAAATTACAAAATATTTAGAAGATAAAAATTATTATTATTTTTCCTATTACGATTCGGGTATAGGAATTCCTGAAGAGCATCTATCAAGAATATTTGAACGCTTTTATCGTATAGATTCGGGACGCTCACGGAAACAAGGTGGTACCGGTCTAGGACTGTCTATTGTAAAAAATGCAGTTCTTTTTCATAAAGGAGAAATATCTGTGAGAAAAAGAAGAAATGGAGGTTTGGAATTTTTGTTTACTTTGGCGAAATAGGTAAGAAGTATAACATAGCGCCATAAATGGCAAGTTATATGTTATTCAGCAATCGCTTACTAATTGTGGATTTGCAAAATAACTTTGTTTTTTTAGCAAAGTTTTACAGGATAATAGTATAAAGGTGAGCTGCTACACCCTCAGAGGACTTTGATTAAATGATTAACTCTAATAGGTCTCTTTAACTTCAAAGTTACTAAAAAATTCGCGGGTATAGTCAGTCTATATCGTTTTGTTAGCTGACTTAATCAATTAATTGTTTCTCTGTTTTTTTCGGCTCCTGTCGACAATCAAGGACTCTCCAAACAACAATATCACTATTTTCGTCTAATTTGGTAAAACAATATTTTTTTTTGTCTCATACCTTCATCAATTGTTTTAAACGTCCTTGATAAGACTGCCAGTAGTTTCTTTTCGAGCTTTCGTTTAAGAAAGATGAAGTTACCATTTTTTCTACAGATTCTGTTTGAGTTTGCATCATAGTTAGAATATCATTAAAAATCTTTTCAATGATTCCTGCTTGCTTCGCAAGTATGGCAAATTGTTGACCAATTTTTCCTTGAGCTAAATTTCTATGTAAAAGTCCATCTTCCAATGCAAAGTCTTTATCTTCGATATGAATACGACTATTCAACAGGTCATAAGCAGGGCTTAATCGATAATCACCCATTGAGGTTTCGAGCAATGAAAAGTTTTTAAAGTGAGCATCTCCATTTGAAAAGAGAAAGTTAAACATTAGTATTTTCAAAAGTTTAGGTGCTTCCAATTTGTAGGCAGGTACATAGGTCTGCATTAATTGAAATAACTCAAAATAATTTCCTAAATACTTATAATGTTCTCCATGAGTGTGAGGTGTTCTGCCCGCAAGTGATGCAAAATCTTCCTGAGCAAGTTTGTTGCCATCATTATCTATATCAAACCTTTTTGTAATATAAGCGAATGCTCCATTTTTAAAAAATATTAGTGCATTTTCAGCAGTGTTTATACCATAAACCTGACGAGCAATTTGCATAGTAAGATGCTCATTTGCCGGCATTTGGTCTGTGTTTTTACCAGCTCCTGGAATAGGTTTTAAAATGTACGTACCCCTTTCTCCTTCATTAACTAGTCTCAACTTATTTTTATCAAGGATGACAGAAAATTTTTCCTGAACTCCGGATATAGATAATCGCTTTCGATTTTCTTCAAATAGTTCATCCGTCTCAGGATTAGAGGCTGGTGAATCATATGGTAATACATGATGCACCTTTTTACCTTGAAATACCCTATTCAAACAGGCTCTGCTATAAGTATCAAATCCTTCAGCTAATGTTCCGGGACAATATTCTATTTCCGGTAAACTCACATTTTTTCAATTTTCATTACTGTTACTGCACCTATACTATCATTTATTGCAGTAGTTATTAGTAAGCCGAAATAATCATTCTTGTCAATTCGATTATGTTTACATACTACTTGTTTATTAGAACCTTCTGGAAGCATGTTGTAAAAAAATGGGAACAGGGTTTTTGAATGATATTCTTGCTTACTTTTAGGTAAAGTAAGGCTAATCCCATTTTTTTTACTGTCTGCCATCCAAATGTCATGATAACGAAAAGTAAACGAACCATCATCGTATTGGGTTAATAAACCAGCTTCTTCATCCTTATATAATACTTGTGCCTGTCTCATTCGTTACGAGTTATATTTTTAATCTTTAGGCAAATTTCCATTCCTAATACATCAACTAATTTTTGTAAAGTCAATAATGTTGGATTCCCTTTTCCGCTTTCAAATTGCTTTAAGGTTCTTAAGCCAACTCCTGATAGTTCAGCTAAGGTTTCTTGCGTTACCTGCATAACCTCTCTGCGTTCTTTTATAGTTCTTATTAATTTCTTGAAGTGCATTTTGTTGCTCTTTTTCATGCAAATATATATAGAATAATTTAAATTACAACAAATAGTGCATTTAAGTGCACTAAAAGATGATGTTTTACAAATTTAGCCTTGTTTTACCTTAAAAGTGTTGTTTATAGCACTATTTATCAGTAACCGGCGGATTCAACATTGGTGGTAATGTTGACGGTATGGCCAGTTGGTATGCTTTGTTATT
>JAUXFX010000143.1 GCA_030622635.1 Bacteroidota bacterium | reverse complement strand
TATGTTTTCAGGATTTTATTTAAGAAAAATAAAGCAATGAATAAATAAAAAATAGTTGCGATATTGATAAAAATCAGGTAATAAACCGAGTAACCATCCAGCGGAAAACCAAAAATATAATTAAATAAATGTCCAAGCCCAAAAAAAGGAATTTGTGCAATTGATGTTCCGATATAATATTTGTTAATCACATTGTTGTTGTGAATGCATCTGTAATCATATTTGAGATTAGGAGATAATGTTGTGTCGCTGCTTACTTCCTCAAAAAAACCGAAGTTAAGGTCGTTATAAATAAATAATGCCGGCAGGTAGGCATAATAACCGTTTCCATCTGTTTTGATAATTCCTTCCCAGCGATCATTACCCCAGTTTAAATTTGAGGAAACCCAAATTACTATAATTAATATTATTGGTATTGTAAGTTTATTATAATTTACTTTTACTAAAAGTGACTTAAGGGCTTTCATTTTCGTCGTAATCATTTGTTGTTTTTAAAAGTAAGGATTTACTAACCGGATATTTTTTTATAATTACATAATTATAGTCCTTTATTGTTTCATAATCTTTTTCCAGAATGTAATAATAGTCAAAATTATCTTCAAATCCATCCCTGTTAACCTCGTTGAGCCATTTGAGGTTTTTTGTTTTCCTGTAAAAGTTTATTGTTGGCTCAAATAACCAGTTTATTCCGAGCTTAACTGTTTGATTTTCTTTTTGAGATTGATTTACTTCTTTTTCCAAATCAACAATCATTTCATTAGTCCGGGCATCATATTTCCATTCCAAAGTATATGAAATATTCATAGTATGCCATAAATGATAAGATAATGCTGTAATAAGAAAAATAATAAAAAGATAAGGTATAAATTTTACAATTTTGATTTTAATTAAAAAATGTAATGCGAATATTGTTGTAAGCCAAAATAACGGAATGTAAAATAGTGCAGTACGATGTGTAAGGAATTCATTTTTAAATAAGTAGTTTTGGATGATGGTCGAAGAGGCTGAAATAAATAGAATAAGTAAAATAATTAATGCCGGAGTTTTTGTAATATTGATTTTATTTTTGATAAATTCAGTTATTGAAACGATTAAGGCAATTACCAGGATTATTGCAATTATTGAATAAGAGTATGAATAAAAATAAACTCCATAATCCTGATGATATTTTGAGTCACTAAGCAGCGACCCAATTGTATCTTCCCAAAATGATATTTCACCTCCAAAAAGATTATCACCTTTTACAATTTTTCTAATAGGTTCGTATAAAATTATTCCAAGAATTATTGTTGCTGCAAGAGGGATAATATTTTTTTTGAATAAAAACCACGGTATTTTTTTTAGTTGGATTTTATTTTTTAAAGTTTCAGTTAATAAACAAATAATATAAACAGCCCAAATAGCCAAATAATAATTAAGTAGTGTGAAATTGCTTAAAACAGAAAGGATGCCAAATATAAAAGTCAGTCTAAGATGTTTGGAAGTTTTGCTTTCAAGCCATTTTAAAAAATAATAAATACTGATTATCATCATTGAAATACTTAAACCATATCCACGAGCAAGTGTAAAAAAGTCAAGCAGGAAAGGATTGAAATTTAAAATAATGAAGCCTGTTACAAGAAGAAAGGGGTTTTTTAATTTTTTTAAAATCAGTATGCAGAAAATCATATATAGTAAGTATCCCAATAAATTTGTAAGTCGTAATACAAGTTCACCGGATCCGAAAAGTGATTCAAAAAATTTCATACCCAAGGTGTTAAGTATATGGTTATTCGGCAAAACGGGGCCGACATTGTATGAAATAATTTCCATCACCGAACCATGAATATAGCGGGTATAAGTATAACTTTCATCATGTGTAAACGACATATTATAAGCCCTGTACGATGTATAAGTAAAAAGGAAAATAGCAATAATAATGACTATTACTAAATCATAATTTTGTATTAGCTGCTTTAGTTGTTTCAACATCTTTTCATTATTAATCAAGTTTTATTAATCTTCCTTCACCTGTTATCGTACTATGTATTTGTGCCGGGTTACCTAAATAATAAACATTTCCAAGGTTGTCAATAGTAGCATTTAGTATATCTGAAGCTTTTACATAAAAATCATTAGTGCTTTTATTTACAACGAATGTGTTTTTGGTTTCCAATTCACGGCAGTCAAATGGGCCATATCCTGCTGAATAAATGTAGCTTGTAAAGGTTTTTCCTTTCAGTATGAAATCAACAGTTCCATATATTTCTTTAAGAAGGACTTTTTGAGTGTTGAGGTCAAGATTTATACTTCCGCAACCTTCCATTACCTGAATTAGTAATGTATCATATTCCAATGTGTTTGTGCATGTAATATCTCCGGATGACCTGTAAATAATACTGTCTAATGTGTTAGATGTTAAATATAAATTTATTGGCTTATCATAGCTTCTCACCCAGTTACAACTACTTGTATTGCTAATAGTTAATTGTTTATCATTAACTTCTGTATGAATTGATGACATAAGGTTTTTTCCTGCTTCCACAATTACAGATTGTTCATTTCCGTATGTTAAAATAAGATTTATATTGTTTTTGAGTAGTATGGCTGAAAATTCTGAAAGTGATCGTTCTTCACTGATAATTTCGCCTGTATTTTTAAAACAATCTCCTAAATTATATTTTTCACACGAAAATATTAAAAGTAATATAAATATTGAAATTATTGTTTTGATTTTCTGTTTCATATAAAAAATATTAATAGTAAATTAAGTTAAATTTATAACCAATTCCTAAAGCAATAAAATCGGCTCTTCCCGAGTGTGCTTTTAAAGTTATATTTGTAAATAAGCGATCGGATATCATATATCTGAAAGCGAGTTTTTCATAAACACTACCATCACTCTTTTCCATTCCGCAAAGATACATCCCCAAATTAAATACGAGCGATACTTTTGACATTTCAAGCTCATAAGCAACGTTAACTCCGGGTTTTATAATAGAATAAAAATGCGGAATTTCAATATCAATTTTTTCAAGTAAAATAATATCCGAACCATCGTAAGATAAATCAAAGCCCAAGCCTAATTTACTTTTAAAACTAATTCTTTTAAGAACATTAGCAAATGCCGTATAAACATAATATCTACTACCAAAATCCGATTGCATATCTTTTATTCCGGCGCCGGCAGATACATAAATATCAATTGACCGTTTACCGTCAAATTCAAAGGGATATAATTCCGGTAACAATTTATTTTTAGTATAAGGATTTTCCTTATTCAACCTGTATGCAATTCCAATGTTTATTGATGGAATATTTATGCCGAAATTCGGCGTTTTAATTGAGCCGTTTGAAAAATGAGTCAGACCAATTCCTCCTGAAAGCAAAAGCCGTTCATCCAGCCTGTACTTAGCTTCAAACATCAAACTTACGGCTGCATTAAGATGTGAGCCTATTACAATATTTTTATAATTTTCAATACGGTCAAACTTTTTACTAATATATCCCAAACCAACTCCAAGACGAAAATACAGTATGATTTTCTTTTTGTTAATAAGAGGAAAATCAATAAACGGATAAATTGCAGTGCCAGAGCCTAAATAGGGGGAATTACCGAGATTTGAATACCAAAGCGAAATTCCGATGATAGGGTAATTATACATGTATTCCCATCTTGTTTTTCCGTATGTTTTTTTTGAAATACTTATTTCAAATGCCGGGAAATGACTGTTAAATAGTTGCATCTCAAGATGATGGCTCATAGTAAAACCATAATGTAATTTGGTTTCAAGAATTAAATTTGATGTGCGTAATTTATATTTGAATTGTGCCGTGGCAGGATTTGAAATACTCATTAATACAATAACGAGAATAAATGAAGAAATATGGGATAATGATTTTATTATATTTTTCATGCTCGTTATTATGAATATTAAAAAATATTATTTACTTTTCGGGCTGTAAAGTAAAACGAGCAAATTTAACAATTTTATAATCTTAAATTTATTATCTTTACAATCTGAAAGTTTGTAATAATAATTTTATTACCTCGGAAAGTAATAGTTCATAGGAAACTTGGGTTGTTAAAAACTTTTTATCTGTAAGAAAAAATGAAAAAAATAAATTTTTTATCTGTTTTAATAATATCAATTCTACTTAATAGTTGCTGGATATTCGGGCATCATACTGCAAAAATTGACAGTCTTAAAAACCTTTTGGAAAAAGTTAAAGGAAAAGAAAAAGTCAAAGTCCTTAATTACTTATCATATGAATACCAAAGCACATCTCTCCAAAAATCAATTGAATATGATAAACAAGCACTGGAGATTCTTCACAAAATCGGCGATTTAAAAGGTGAGTCCGATATTTTAAATAATATGGGGATAAGCTATTATAGCTTAAGTGATTATACAAATGCACTGGAATATTTTAAAAAATCCTTAAATCTGAAAGAAAAAATCGGTGATAACCAACTAATTGTAAAGTCATTAAATAATTTGGGTGTAGTTTATCAGACTTTGGGAAATTATGAAGAAGCTATTAAATATTTGCAGAATTCTCTTGAGCTTAAAAAAGAATTAAATGACACTATTGGAATAGCGAAATCATTGATTAATATTGGAGCTATATACAAAAATCTTGGAAATTATACAGAATCATTTGAACTAACACAGGAAGCACTTGATATTTACCAGAAAATTAATGATAAAGACGGTATTGCAACTGCTTACAATAATTTAGGAATTGTTTTTGATAATCTAAATAATAAATATCTTGCTCTTGAATATTACAATAAATCTCTTGAAATCAAAATCCAGTTGGATGATAAAAAAGGAATTGCCAATACATATAATAATATCGGAATTATTTATAAAGAGCAAGATAACTTTAAAAAAGCATTGGATTATTTTCAAAAATCATTAAAAATCAGGGAAGAAATAAATGATAAATTTGGAATAGCCTCATCCCTTGATAACATTGGTAGTTTGTATATGCAGTCGGGTAATTATTTATTAGCTTTAGAATTACTGGAAAGAAGCCTGGAAATTTCTCAAAAAGAAAAATTAATTGATATCCAAAAACGTGTTTTGGAAAATCTTTCAGAAACATATGCTGCTTTGGGTGAATTTGACAAAGTATATATTTATTATAAAAAATATTCAGTAATTAAAGATTCAATTTTTAATAAGAATACCAATAAAATGATAACCGAGTTGCAGGTAAAATATGATACTCAAAAAAAAGAAAATGAAAATAAACTTTTACGTAAAAATATTGAATTACATAAATTAAAAATCAATTATCAAAAATACATAATAATAATTATTATAGTACTGGCATTGATTTTAATTTTTCTTTTATATAATAATTATTCAATTAGAAAGAAAGCTAATAAAGAATTTGTTAAGAAAAATGCTGAAATTACAGAACAAAAAAAATTATTGGAAAAAACTTTAGTTGAGCTTAAAAGCAGTGAAGATGAAAATATTGCAATTTTAAAAGTTTTTCCCGATATAATATTTGTTTTTGATAAAGATGGCAAATTTCTTAGTTATAATATAAAAGATGAAAAAGAACTTTTCGTACCACCACATAAATTTTTAGGTAAAACTGCATTTGAAATTTTACCTAAAGAAATTTCCGATCAGATAATGGGAGCGATAGAAAATGCATCTCAAACAGGTGAATTACAAACATTTGAATACCAAATTGCAATAAATAACGAAATAAGGGATTATGAAGTTCGTTTAGTCCCAACTGAAAATCTTGAATTTTTGGCAATGATAAGAGATGTAACTGAACGCAATAGAATGGAAGAACAATTAGAAGAAGCTAAAAACCAAGCCGAAGATACATCACAGCAAAAATCAATGTTTCTTGCAAATATGAGTCACGAAATTCGAACACCTTTAAGCAGTATTATTGGTATTACAAGTGTATTGGAAGAAACCGATTTAACTGATGAACAAAAAGAATATCTTAATGTTATAAGTATTTCAGGGAGTAACTTACTTAATTTGATTAATAATATACTGGATTTTTCAAAAATTGAATCAGGACAAATTGAGCTTGAAAATGTTGACTTTAGCATTCGTAACATTATTGATGAGATAATTTTAATTATGAAATTAAAAGCTGAAGAGGCAGGTATTTCTTTATTGGATGATATTGCAACTTCAGTACCTGAATTAGTAAAAGGCGACCCCGGCAGATTAAAACAAATTGTAATTAATCTTACAAATAACGCAATAAAATTTACTAAAGAAGGAAGTGTAAAAATCAAAATTGAAACATTAACCGAAGATAAAAAAACAATACAATTAAAATTCAGTATAATAGATACCGGCATTGGTGTTTCGGTTGATGTAAGGGATAGGTTGTTTAAAGCTTTTTCACAGGCTGACCCGTCTATCTCGCGTGAATACGGAGGAACAGGCTTGGGATTGGTAATATCAAAACGTTTGGCGGAATTAATGGGAGGCGAAGTTGGAATTGAGAGTGAAAAAGGCAAAGGCTCTATATTCTGGTTTACTATTGTTTTTGCAAAACATAAACAATTATCTGATAAAGAGTTGAAAGAAATTTTTAAAGAAAAATCAGATAAAAAAACAGAAGAAACAAAAGAACATCTTTCAATCCTTCTGGTAGAAGATAATTTTTTAAATCAGAAATTTGCCGAGGCAATTCTCATGAAAAAAAATTATAAAGTCGATATTGCCATGAATGGTAAAATTGGAGTTGAAATGTTTAAAAAAAATAAATATGATGCAATATTGATGGATATTCAAATGCCTGTAATGGATGGAATTGAGGCTACAAAAGAAATCAGAAAATATGAAGGGGAAAACAATTTGAAAAGGATAAAAATTATTGCCATTACAGCTTATGCAATGCCGGGCGACCAAGAGAAGTTCTATAAAGCCGGTATTGATGAATATATAAAAAAGCCATATAAATCTAATGAATTACTTAATTTAATTAAGAAGTCATAACAAAATTATCTTTTTCAATCATATTATATTGTTGAATGTTAGTTATATGTTATACGTTAACTTAATAATTACAATTCTTAATTACAAAATACAATAACCGGATATGAACAAAGAACAAATTGCTTTTAAGCGATTACTTGATATTATGGATAAGTTAAGGGAAGAATGTCCATGGGATAAAAAGCAGACTTTTGAAAGCCTGAGATATCTTACTATTGAAGAAACTTACGAATTATCAGATGCTATTTTAGAAAAGGATATAAATGCAATAAAAAATGAATTAGGCGATATGATGCTTCATATAGTTTTTTATGCTAAAATTGCTTCAGAGACAGGTGAATTTGATATGGCCGATGTTTTGAACGGAATATCAGAAAAATTGATAAACAGACACCCTCATATTTACGGTGAAGTAGAAGTAAAAGATGCAAATGAAGTAAAGGATAATTGGGAAAAAATAAAATTAAAAGAAGGGAATAAATCAGTGTTGGGTGGTGTACCTCTGTCGCTGCCACCATTGGTTAAAGCATTCAGAATGCAAGAAAAAGCAAGCGGAGTTGGTTTTGACTGGGAAAAACCCGAACAGGTTTGGGATAAAGTAATTGAGGAAATGAATGAGCTGAAAAAAGAAGTTGAAAAAAAGGACAATAAAGATAAGATGGAAAACGAACTGGGAGATTTGTTATTTGCACTTGTAAATTATGCCCGTTTTATTAATGTAAATCCTGAAGATGCACTTGAAAAAACAAATAAAAAATTTATCAGGCGTTTTCAATATATTGAAGAAGAATCTAAAAAGCTCGGGAAATTCTTATATGATATGACGCTGAATGAAATGGATAAATACTGGAACGAAGCGAAAGAACATGAATAAATTGATTAAAATAGTTTCTGTAATTTTTTTAATCTTAAATTATACGTTAGGCCTTAATGCCCAAAATGACACCTTATTATTAAAATATTCACCTGTTAAGCTTAATAAAGATTATTTCAAATCATACTTAACGGATTATAAGGATAAAAAATGGGTAGCGATATTGTAATATTCATTAGCCGGTCTGGCAGGGCTTTCCCGCCTGAATGAAGATGAACACTGGGCTTCCGATGTTTTTGTCGGGGCAGTATTAGGAATAGCTATTGGAAAAACTATTTATAATAATTCGATTGGAAAAACGATAGTTCAGATAATGCCAACTGCTTTTAATTATGGTTATGGAGTTTCATTAATAGTAAGTTTGTAATGGACTTATTAGTGTCTGTCTTTAAAAAAAGTTAAAAATGTTTAGTTTATAGACAGGGGCTAATTAACACTATTCTTCTTTATAAACATCTGAATATTCGCAGGAATATATTCATTGATAAGAGATTGAAGGATTTTTACATATTCTTCTCCTTTTTGAGAATATCGTGAAAGACCTTCAGCAAGTTTTAACGGGTTAAGCGGCTGATTATCTTTTCTTAACCGGGCGCGTAAATTCCTTAATTCCTCATAGGCTGAACATGTATTCAGAATATGAATATAATCTGTTATTCCTGCTAATACAGTTGGATATGATTTTACTTCAAACCCTGCGTTTTTATCTCCTGAAGGAACCAAGCCGCAACCTTTATGATA
>JAUXFX010000093.1 GCA_030622635.1 Bacteroidota bacterium | reverse complement strand
CATCTTCGTTAAATTCTCCAATACCATACGCTGCAATACTCGTCTCAGGTAGATACATAAAAGCAGTAAATTCTTTCCAGTTTTTATTTCCATTCTCCCATATATAAATTGCTGTATTTCTCATTTCTTTGTCTGTAGGTAATGAATCAACATCAAGAATAATTATATATTTCATTCTTGGGTGGTTTAAATAACTAATGTCTTGTTTATCCGTTATTCTATACTTTAAAATTTCTGTTTTTTTTACTGAATTAGATTGGCAACTAATAAGTAGCAACCTGATTAAAATTGCATTAAGTAGATTTTTCATAATATTTTATTTTTTGGAGTTTCTATTATAATCATGCTGTTTTTGTGCTTGCCTATAACGACTGTGCTAATAATCGTTTTGGACTTGTTTAGTATTAAATTTCATTCGTTAAAAATAACAAAATATTCTGACCCGTCAAAATAAACAAAATCAGAAGATTTTGTGGGGCTGAAAACCGCACCCACACCCGCGCGAGAAATAAAACCAAAATGATTTTTGTAACCAGAAAATAACAATGCACAGAAATCGGAAAGTATAAGTGCACAGTTTTCGGAAAACAGAAGTACACAGTTTTCGGAAAATAAGAATGCATGATCATTGAGTTTGGGATTTGCCCAATTGGGCAAATCCCAAACTCAAAAGTCAAAAATTATCGTTGTATTGGTTAGAACTTAAAACTAATCAATATGACAAAAAAGGACTTAAACAATTGGATCATGTATCATGAAATTCATCGGCTTTCACGACTTGGTTTTAGTATTTCTAAAATCGGCCATTATTTAGTACTTAATAGGCGAACAGTAAAGAAGTATTTGCAAATGACTGAAGAAAAGTATGAGCAAAATCTTCTTCGGCTGCAGTACAGAAATAAAATTCTAACGCCCTATGAATCGTTTGTTGTAGAGAAATTAACATTGTTTTCTGACACTTCCTCTGCGCAAATACACGATTGGATAAAAGAACACTATACAGACTTACCAGAAGTTAGTTCCAGAACTGTATACAACTTCGTAATGTTTGTACGTCAGAAGTACAACATCCCGTTTATTCCTACTTTCAGGGAGTATTTCCCTATAGAAGAATTACCTTACGGTAAACAAGCTCAGGTTGATTTTGGGGAATATAACATGCGGACATCAACCGGAAAAAGAAAAAAAGTAAAGTTTTTTGCTATGGTATTGTCTCGAAGCAGAATGAAATACATTTGGTTTTTAGACAAAGCATTTACTGCAGAAACCGTTGCACAAGCTCACGAAAATGCCTTTAATTTCTTTGGGGGCATCCCAAAAACCATTGTATATGATCAAGATAGAACAATGGTAGTTGATGAAAACTTAGGAGATGTTATTCTTACATCTACATTTAAACAATATACCAAATCAAGAAGTTTTAAATTACATTTTTGTAGAAAGGCAGATCCTGAAAGTAAAGGCAAAGTTGAAAATGTAGTGCAGTATGTAAAGAAAAACTTTCTGTACAATAGGCTTTACACCGACATAGAAACGCTCAATACAGAAGCTCTTGCATGGCTTGGAAGGACAGCAAATTACCTTCCACATAATTACACTAAAAAAAGTCCTGAAAACGAATTTATGATTGAAAAAAACCATCTAAACCCATATACTCCAATGACTATTGAAAACAAAGAAACCAAAATGTATCTCATCAGAAAAGACAATACAATTAACTACAAAAGCAATTTCTATACTGTTCCTATGGGAACATATCAAGAAACTGAAACATATGTTGTAGTTAAGAAAAAAGAAGATATGATTAAAATATATTCTATTAATGATGAATTTATTTGTTCACATTTTATCTCTCATTTAAAAGGACAAACTATTTCAAACACCAATCATAAGAGAGACACATCTAAGAGTCTGGACGAAATGATGCTACAGGCTGCCAATTGCTTTACCAATCAAGATTTGGCAATGGAATATTTCAATCAAATCAAGAAAAAACTACCGAGATATACTCGTGACCACTTGCAGGTTATATTAAAATCATTGACAAATATTAATAAAGAAATTGCCGATAGAACATTAATATTTTGTCTGAAAAATAATGTGACAAATGCTTATGACTTGAAGCAAGTATTGCAAGTATATTTAGATGAAACCATTATTAATAAATCAGAAAATGAAATAAAACTTTTGGAGAAACACAATTTGGAGAAAGCTAATC
Organism: Bacteroidota bacterium; assembly: GCA_030622635.1. Classification (GTDB taxonomy): domain Bacteria; phylum Bacteroidota; class Bacteroidia; order Bacteroidales; family JADFUO01; genus JADFUO01. The sequence continues at coordinate 9,410 of JAUXFX010000093.1, read as the reverse complement.
AAATACCCCAAACTAGTAATATTAAAGATTACGAAAATATTATAAACCAATAAACATTTTAATTATGACAAAAACAGAAATGATAAAAAATCATTGTAAACAGTTAAATTTATCAGCTCTATCAAATGAACTCGATGGTGTGATAATAGATGCAGAAAATAACAAAATCAGTTATTTAGAGTTTATTAAAAAACTTTTTGAAACAGAAATTAACCACAGGATGAAAAAGGATAAAGAAAGAAGAACCAAACAGGCTCGTCTGCCCTTAAGCTACAACTTAGACCTGTACGATTTTACCTGTGCAAATGGCTTAGAAAAACAGCAATTAAACCAACTTAGGGAACTTAAATGGCTGGAGCAAAATTTTAATATTATTTTAATGGGACCATCCGGTACCGGCAAAACATATATTGCTGCCGGACTCTGTTTTGATGCTGTTGATCAAGGATACAGAGCATATTTTAAAAGTATGGAGGATCTTATTTATGTTCTTAAAATGAAAGATATAACTCGTACTGCTGCAGTTGAATATAAACGTATTATGAAATCGCATTTACTTGTTATTGATGATATAATGATATTTCCTGTAACCAGTCAAGATGCAATTGCTTTCTTTAATCTTGTTAATGAATTACATGATAAATCATCTTTGATTATCACAACTAATAAATCTCCCAAAGAATGGACGGATGTGCTTAATGACAAGGTTTTGACTACTGCTTTGTTAGATCGGATATTACACCGTTGTGAAGTGATTAAATTAACCGGCAGCAGCTATAGAATGAAAAACAGAAAAACAATTTTTGAAAACAAGAAAAAAAATAGTATTAACTTTGGCTAAAATTATGCAATCTTATTTTCCATTTTCTGTGCAATCTTATTTGCCGAAAACTGTGCATATTTAGTTTCTGGTAACACAAACACAGAACGCCAAAACCGATTCAAAGTCCATAACGAAAGTTTCAGCAAAGGATTTAGTCCTCCTGAGGCGGGTAAATTCAACATCTGCCTCAAACTTGGCTTTTCAAGCCGTTCGAAGGTTATTTATTGTGGTGCGTTAATTCTACTTTCTTTTATCTTTTTATTTCGTGCTTTCATCTCCTTAACCCATAAATCACTTCGTATTTCACCCCAAGTTTTTAATCCAAGGTGTTTTTCGACAGTCATCTCACATAAATTTCCAATCCAATCATTGTACCTATGAAATGGTTTTATCTTATTCTTATACTCTGAAAATGGGTCAAAGCTATTATCTGGAAGTAATTCTTTAGCTGTTAATATAAAAACAGGGTTTTGTGGTCTATTTCCTACTCCCTTTCTAAAATACTTCACTAATTTTTTTATTTCGTTTTTATCTTCTTGAAGTAATTCTTCTTTTAGAGTTGCAAACGTCAGAATTGAATTAGGGAATTCTTCCCCAAGTTGTTTCATTCGTTCTATATCCTTTGAAGTAAAACTTTTAAATGTCTTGCACTCACACAAGAATAAATCTGGAGAAAGGATATTATCGAACTTTTCCTGTAATAAAACTGCTAAGTCAACCTCTTTAAGTGCTAAAGATTTCTTTAAAAGTTTAAATCCTATTAATGCTGACATATTTCCAGTGGTATCTGCAAATTCATTATTGAACAGTTTGAGACTTAAAAATACAGACATTAATCCACCTACTTTATTGTTTTTGCTGAAAGGACCAATACCACGATATGCCCACTTAATATCAGATGGGTTATGCATAGGTAAGTAAAAGTCGTTACGACAAATAGAACAAGTTAGTTTTGTATCTAATTCATTGGGTAAATAAAACGTACGTTGGTTACAAATCTTACACTGTAATTTTGCACCAAACTCAATAATTTTATTTTCTATCAATCTTTGTATATACCCTAAAGCCTCAGGATTTTTAACTCTCAAATTTTTCTTTATTTCACCAAGAAGCTGAGGATATGAAATTACTTCTCCATTTTCAAAAAGCTCAAGAATTTTTAAAGAAGACAGATTTTTAAGAAAATATGAACCTCTAATTCCTCCGATATTTTTTAATACTTCATTTGCAAGTTGACCGTCTGCTGTTTCTTTTAATATGTGATTACGTTTAGTAAAATATAGTTTAAAAAAATCTAAAGCTTTGGGAATATAAAAATGCACATAATCATCTACGTCCTGAATAAAATAATTAAGACCTGATTTTGAAAGCCTCCACTTATTATGTCCGTATGAGTGTGTTAATCGAATCCAGTCTTTGGAATCAATCCCATAAACAAGACCTGCATTTACTATCAAATCATCAAAATACGTAAATGACAAGTTAGTTTTATAAGAAAATTTTGCATAGTGGTTTAATTTCAGTTCAAATGGTAATTTACTAATCTTAAATCTTACATAGTTATCCTTTACTTCAACCTGTTCATATTTCGAATCAACATATTGGTTTTCACAAAGAGTTTTATCTGCTTCTAATATTGACCTTTCTTCCCAAAAACGGGGAAACCATCCTTGGAAACCGATTATATATTTACGCTCTATTCTTGTTTTGATAGATACAAATTTGCTATCTATTTTTTTCTTTTGTTTTACAGTTGTTGAGCCACTAACTAAATAAGTTATCCAAGTAATTCCATTTGATTTATCAATTTCCCAATTAATAAATCTTTCCAAAAGATTATTGAAATAAACATTTTCTAAATAATTAATCGGAACAGGAATAATATTCCACCCCAATGCTCGTAGGTTCCAATAATTATTAATGTCATTTAATCTTTTCTCATTAAGAAAATATATTGCAACTCCTTTATTCCAATGTCTTTGCGGAGATGAACGAATACCTTTTGTATTAAACTCTAAAACTCCTATATCCTTATTTGGTAAATAGTTAGCAATATTGCTGATTTTAATCCTATGATTTAGAAAGAATTCAAATGATTTAAGTTGTCTTTGTAATTGATTTTCAATATCATCCTCCAAAACTCCTAGAAATGATTTAAGAAATAAATCTGTTTTTTGAAATTTCGGGAACAATAATTTTAATCCATCAATCCTTTCAAATTTAAAGTCCGAGCTAATTACACTTGAAATTATTTGCATAATATTAACACCTTGCTGATTGTGCCCTTTTGCAAGTTCTTCAAGGAATTCATTTGCTTTAACAATTTCTCTATTCCCAATTAGCTCCGTTACATAACCTTCATCTAAATCTTCATCGTATAAAACCAGATCTGGGTCAAAATTATCAATTGAATTCTGATAATAAACTTTGGTTTTTAATGAAATAGCATATTCTTGACGAAATGTCACTGGCATTTTTTTATACAAAGGAAGAATAGGAAAATACACCCCACCCCATAGAGAACATGCTATTTTCATAGCACGTTCAAATCTTACTTTCGAGTTTGGTTTTATTAAAAAACAAATCTTTATAGGTGAAGATTTTTGATTTACTCCAATTACCATTTCATAATTATTTAACTACTTATTTTCTTAATGCACAACGGGTTGGCGATGACGCATGCCGCTTTTTATTTTGTATTTTTTCTATGTACGAATATACTAAGTTATGAAGCATAATGCTTGTATTTACAATTAATTGCGGCATGCGGTATGCGCCTTTGTTACCTGCTGCCCGTTTTTTTCTATTCTTAATAATTTTGTTTATCTAAAACTAATTGCTGTCTCGAATAATTCCTCCCAAAAGATTTTATTATTTAAACTCAAAGGAGCATCAAAATTTTCTTCGTAAGACTCATAAAAATCCTCATTCAAATCTTTCCCGAGGAACGTGCTAATTTTATCCAACGCATTCCCAGTTTTTCTCATTTCAGAAGTCACATCCCATTTAATCTCCAAGTCCTCATCAATAAAATCATTCGCATAGGCTTCATTAAGCTCTTTCTTATTTCCATCCCAGTTTATTGTAATGTCTTTCCCAGTATATGATTTAAAAATAATCCCATTTATAATACTATCGTATCTATCAAGTCTTTTTTCCACTACTTTGCATAACTCAATAAATTCTTGAAATTGAGATGATGGTTTTCTGTTTTTAATTATCTCTGAGACTTCATTTTTATCTTTTGCAGCTTTTAATTTTTGAATTAATACTTCTAATTCAGCTTTTTCTTCAATTAGACTGTCTATAGTATTTTCTAAGTCGCTATTTTCTACTAAAAGACTATTAAAAACATCTCTATCCATCGGAACTTCAAATGGCTCTGCTTCCAAATGTTTTTTCACCCTTATTATAAATTCTTTCTTCTTTACAGTCCACCTATCACTTTTTACTAGGGCTGATGGTATCTCTAATTTTTCCTGAACAATATCTTTAATTCTGTCTAAACTTTTTTCGTCTAAAAGTTTTTCAACCTGATTTGGTTCTTGTATTACACCAACGGTTTTATAATTTACAGGGTCTACTATTAATGGCAATACCATTGCACTAGTGACCCAAGCAGCACCCATTTCATTTAAACAAACTTCACTCTCTTTGTAATTTGGGGTAATTATTAAAAAATTAACTTTCGCACTTAATAGACTATCATTTATTGAATCTCTCCAATCAACTCCTGATTTTATTTTCATCCCATCTGTTGAAACACAAAAAATCTTATCAATCGGAACACTAAGTGCCCCATGAAGTAGTAAATCCACAAATGCATCGGCAATTTCCTTGTCTTTCGAAGCATGACTGATAAAAACAGTTTTTCCTTCATTAACTTCATTTACTATTTCTTTTTTCTTTTGCGGCATAACTTCTTTGTTTTCAATTTTCTTTACTAAAATCTTGAATAATGGATATTGTTGATTAAAATAATGCATCAATACATGACCATTCCCATCTTTGGGAAGTTCAATAAACTCCTTATACTGTGTAATTGATTCATCAAAATAATTATCAAATAAATCCTCAGATTCTGCCCTCCACTCATGGTATTCATCGATAACAATATAAGAATTTACATGTGCTTCTTTTCCCCGCTTTCCAAGTTTTGCCAATTGAATATTCTCTGCTAAGGATTTGAGTTTTTCTATTCTTTTTTCTGCTGTCATTTAATTGTTATATGTTCTGTTTTCGGGTTGCAGGTAACTTGTTTACATAGTAAGTAAACCTCCCCCTCTTTCTTCCAGTGCACCCTATTAATGGTGAAGTTTATTCAAACTTAAAAAGCAAAGATATAAAAAATTTATTTATCAATGAGTCAGTCCTGAAAAGTATAATAAAATATTTATAGCATAGCCCCGCAACCCGCAATCCCGAAATGATCAAAATTTTCTATTTTTCGAAACTTGCGACACGAAGTTAGCCCGTATGGGAAACCTGAAACAATCTCCACTCTTACAGCGTAGTCAAAATTATCTGCCAATAACCCTGCTCATAAATCTTAAATTCCATTTCCGATAAGCCCTTGCTTGATTTGAATGTCAGCTTGCCCCAGAATGGAAATTCAACTGATTGAGTTGGAGGGATTGCACGCGACATTTGTCCGTCTTCCATATTTACAATTTTTATATCCCTGACATTGGATTTTGTCTGCGTTCCAACTGCCCTGTAAACAACAGTTATTGAACTCGCTTTCTTTCCTAAATTACGAAATTCTACATTTTCATCAATGTTGATCTTATAAATAATTTCGTAAGCTTTTTTTGACTTTTCAGCTTTAACCGTATCCTGCTCCTGTGCCGACAAACTAAGAGCAAATAATGTTAAAAGACAAAAAACAAATAATTTTTTCATAACAAGAAATTTTTATTGTGAAACAATGTGTAAAGATACTTTTTTTATTTTTATCAGTCTTCAGTCTTCCCCCGAAAGCTTTCGGGGTCAGTCCTCAACCTATTAATCGCCAGACTGTTGACTGCCGACTGCTACTCGTTAATAAAAGAAAACGACCCCGAGAACTCGGCAGGTATTAATAATTTCACACAAAGCACCCAACTACTCCCATGGTCTTATCAAAACATCAATAGCTCCCACCCCGAACTTTGCCAAAGAAGCACTACGATTGCCTATACTTTCATAATCCTTCAAAATCTTAATAATTGCATTTTTTAAAATACCGTTTCCAACTCCGTGAATAAAAGTTACTTTATGGAAATTATTTTCAATGGCACTTTCAAGACATTTGACAAAATAATCCTTTTGTATCTGCAACATATCTTTGCTTTCCAGTTCCGAAATATTTTCAATCAACTCCCCGATATGAAGGTCAACAACTGCTTCTTTAGAAGCGGTTTTGTGTTTATCAATTAATATTTCAATTTTAACTTCTTTAGCTTTTTTTTCAACTATTTCAGGCTGTTCTTTTTTTAATTCGGTTTTATTACTAGAAACAAGTTGCATGGAGGAAAGCTCACTAATAGTAATAATAAAAGCTTTTTTATCAATAAAAGATGAGTCAATATAATTTGTTTCTTTATTCAGTTTTGATGACTTAATCTTAAAATCAGAGCTTGCAGGTAATAATATTCCGGAGCTCTTATCCTTGTGAAAAAGAATTTGAATAATTCCTTCTTTCCATTTTTCAAAATCTTCCCTGTCTATTGTATCAAGCAACAGCATTGATGCTGAGCCAATACTATCATAATCAATCCCTGAATATATTCCTTTATCGGATTTTAAAAACAAACTGAACAGAATATCATAACCTGTGTGATTTATCAAATATATATCAAGCATCCCTGTTATCATCCATTGCTGGTCGTGAGGAACAAAAGCAAGATAAACTCCCGGCATATTAGTTCCCTTTTCCGAAAAATTACCAATCGAAACAGTTCTTGTTTCAATATTTTCAGCTTCCGAATTATCTTTTTCTATGTTAACATTAAATTCTTCATCAAACATCTCATCAGCTTTATTCTTAGGCTCAACTTTAACAAGATCGCTACACAAAGTAGGAATATCAAATCCGTCTTCAATAGCAACATTAACCAGCTTAGTGCTAATAATTTTACTGACAACTCCTCCCCCGCTTTCGTTTAAAAATTTTACTTTATCTCCAACTTTGAATTTCATCTTAATTGATTTTCTGCAAAATTAACATATCATATTTGATTTTAGTATTTAAATTTTGTATATTTGTAAAAAAATAAGTAATACGAATCAGTATTAAATTAATAATGAAAATATTAAAATCAATAATTATATTATTAATTGTTTTAACCGGTTTTAATTTACAAGTTAATGCTCAGCAAACAGGGAAAATTACAGGAATAGTTTATGAAGAAAAATCAAATAAAGCCATTCCTGATGTTGAGATAATACTTAACCCTCTGAAAACAGGCACTATTACAGGACAGGATGGCAAATTTACTTTTAGCGATATTTTACCCGGCACCTATAAAATAATTATTTCCCATGTTGGATATATAAATCAATCAAAGAAGATAAAACTATCGGAAAATCAAATTTTGAACCTTACATTTTTTCTTGTACAAAAAGTTCAAAAGCTTGATGAATTTATAATAAAAGATGAATATATAAATAACACTCCATACAAGATTGATTTTATTGATAAAATAAATATCAGAGAGTCGGCAGCGAGTGATATCGGCGTTTTCCTCCGCTCAACCCCAAATGTTTCGGGTATTCGCAAAGGCGGAACAAATATTGACCCTGTGATCAGAGGGTTCAAGTTCAGCCAGGTAAATGTGTTTATTAATAATGGCATTAAGATTGAAGGCGGTTGCCCAAACCGTATGGATCCTGCTTCATCACATATTGATATTAATGACATCAGTGAAATTAAAATATTTAAAGGTCCTTATGCACTCAGATTTGGTCCTAACCTTGGCGGAATAGTGAGCATTAAAACAATACAGCCCAAGCCATACAAAAAATTCCAAACTAAGATTACTGCCATTCAGGGATTTGAAAGCAACTGGAATGGCAGCAAGCAGCATTTGAACTTAAGAGGCGGAAACAGATTCATTTATTTTAATTTATCGGGAAACTATAATAAATACGGAAACTATACAGCCGGAAACTCTGAAATAATTAGTTCGGAATTTAAAAAATATAATTATACTGCACAATTAGGCTTTAGTCCGGTAAACAATCACAATTTTATTTTTTCTTATCATGAATCTTTTGGTCGTAATGTTATGTTTCCTGCATTACCAATGGATGAAAGAACCGATGATACACGCATTATGTCATTTGATTATTCTGCGAAGCAAATAAGTAACAAAATCAACTCTATAAATTTCACAGCATACTTATCTAAAGTTGATCATTTGATGGATAATAAAGACAGACCCTTTTCCGACACTGTTGTTGCTGTATCTGCAATCAATGCAATTAATTATGGTTACAGGGCAGAACTGGATTTTAATTTTGGCAATGATCATCTTTTTGTCGGTACTGACAATGAAAATATTTTAAAAGACGGTGACCGCACAAAGAGTCTTATTCTGGAACCCTATCTTCCCGTTAAAATTGAAAAATTATGGGACAATGCAAATATCCGGAATTTCGGGGTTTTTGCCGAATACAAAACTACCTTGTCTGTAATTAACCTGATGGCTGCTTTAAGGCTTGACTTTAATGATGCAAGCTGTGATAAAATGGAATTAAAAAGCATGAAAGGTCAGGTGATCTATTCAAACCCGGATGTAAGTTCAAATTTTATTAATTTCAGTTTCAGTGCCGGAGCAATATATAATTTCAACAGCAACACAACAATTAATCTTGCACTTGGCCATAGTGTCAGAAATCCCGATATGGTTGAACGGTTTATAATTTTATTGCCTGTAGGATATGATAACTTTGACTACCTGGGCAATCCACAATTAAAACCTGAAGCAAATAACCAGATTGATGTTTCGATAAATTACAGGCAGGATAAGACAGGGACTTTTTATTTTGATATTTTTTATTCTTATGTTACAAATTTCATAACCGGAAAAGAAATTCCTCCTTCGATAGTTAAACCCCAATCAAAAGGAGTTGTTGGTGTAAAGCAATTTTATAATGCTGACCATGTGTTTTTATACGGCTTTGAATTTTCTTATGCTTCACCTGAAAATAATAAACTCGGGATTATGGCTGTGGCTTCTATTACCAGAGGTATTAATCCTTCATCAACAAAATATATAATTGAAAATAATCAGGTAATTGGTGAAGAAAAAATCAAGAACGACCCTTTACCCGAAATCCCACCGTTTGAATCCTTTATCAGTGTTTTCTATAAATTTTTAAATTCCAGGATAATTCCAAAAGTATCAGTCAGATTAGTTGCTGCACAAAAGCAAATTTCACAAGCTTACTACGAGACAAAGACACCGGGATTTATTTTAGCAGATTTTTCCGTTAATTATAAATACAATAAATACCTGAGTTTATCAGCAGGAGTTAATAATATTTTTAATAAAGCATATTACGAACATCTGAACAGAAGAATAATTGGCAGCAGGCAACCGTT
>JAUXFX010000023.1 GCA_030622635.1 Bacteroidota bacterium | reverse complement strand
TTTATTTCATCAAGAAAAGCATCACTTTTGAGGAAATAAGAAGTAGGGTAAGGATGTGTTTCAATATTTGGATAATTTATATTGATTTTTGAAAATAATTTAAGGTTCTCAAAAATACTTTTACCGAATTGGTCAGATACAATTAATAAGTCAATATCCGACCATTCATGCATTTTGTCTTGAGCAGCAGAACCAGATGTGACCAAAACAGTGCATGTAAATATTTTTTATTCTTAAAAAGAATCTGTACGGTTTCCCAATCATCACACGATTGATCAATCCAATAATCAATATGTTGCTTTTTTGTTTTCATTTTGATTACAAATATAGTTAATAATTAAACCCGATTCATAAAAAATTTACTTTTTTCAAAATTCAAGCTATTAGCCGGAGTCATCGGATTAGTATGAAAATACAATGCCAAATATAATAAACTTATCTTAGCTCTCTAAATCTTTGTTTGAATTTTTTAATAATTTTACAAAATCTAAAAAATTATCATGGAAAACAAAAAAAACACTTTTCAACTTATTGCTAAAACTCTTTTTGGTCTTGAAGAAATTCTTGCCGAAGAGTTGACCGGCATTGGTGCTTTGGATGTTGAAATATTAAAACGTGCGGTAAAATTCAGAGGCGACAATGAATTAATGTACAAAGCAAATTACCTGTGCCGTACTGCTTTAAGGATATTAAAACCTATTGCCGGATTTGAAGTTAATAATGAGGATGATCTGTATAGGAATGTCAGGAAAACAGAATGGTGGAAATACATGGATGTAAATGATACACTGGCAATTGACGGGGTTGTGAGTAATTCGGTATTTACACATTCAAAATATGTGGCACTTAAAACTAAGGACGCTATTGTTGACAGTTTCAGGGATAAGTTTGATAAAAGACCTTCGGTAAATATTGCTAATCCTACATTAAGGATAAATACTCATATTTATAAAAATCAGTGTACAGTATCACTTGACAGTTCAGGCGATTCATTGCATAAAAGGGGCTACAGAACAATTACCGATAAGGCACCCATAAATGAAGTCCTTGCTGCCGGTATGATTTTATTAAGCGGTTGGCAAAAAGATTGTAATTTTGTTGACCCGATGTGCGGCTCGGGAACAATTTTAATTGAGGCAGTATTATTTGCAAATAATATTCCTGCGGGATATTACCGTAAGGGATTCGGCTTTGAAAAATGGAAAGATTTTGATGCTGATTTGTGGAACAATATTAAGAAGGAATCATTAACCGAACAAACTGAATTTGAATACAAAATCATTGGTTCCGATTCATCACATAAAGCTATTGGTATTGCAAAGCAAAATAAAAGATTTGCAAGATTACATAAAGATATTGAAATTTGTTATAACTCAATAGAAAATCAAATTCCTCCGGAAGGAAAAGGAATATTGATAACCAATCCGCCTTATGGCGAACGATTGAAAAGTGATGATTTGATACAATTGTACAAAACTATCGGTGATGTTCTAAAAAAGAAATATAACGGCTACACTGCCTGGATAATCAGCTCCGACCTTGAAGCATTAAAATTTGTAGGACTGAAGCCATCAAAAAAGATTATACTTTTTAACGGGCCTCTGGAATGCAGGTTTGCAAAATATGAGATTTATGAGGGAAGCAGGAAGCAGTCGGCAGTCAGCAGTCGGTAGTCAGCAGTCGGCAATTAACAGACTGAGAGACTAAGTGATTGAGAGATTGAGTGATTGAGTGACTGTAGGCTGAAGAAGACTGGGGACTGACCCCGAAAGCTTTCAGCGATTTTTTAGGCATTGTAAAATAGATTAAATATTTATTTGTGTGTTGAATGTTTAATTCCTATAATGAGTTGGCATTTTATAAATAACCAGTACAAACAACATAGAGCCCAGATAAGCTTGTTATTAAAAAAACCTTATCTTAAAATAATAACCTTAGTAGCAATCATGCAATTTAAAATACAGATAAGATGATAAAAATAAAAAAAATAGGTGTATTAACATCAGGGGGAGATGCCCCGGGAATGAATGCAGCTATCAGGGCTGTTGTGAGAACAGGCATTAATAATGATATTGAGGTTACTGGAATTATAAGCGGCTATAAAGGATTGATAGATGGTGATTTCAGGCAGATGGATACAACTTCGGTTTCCAACATTATTCAACGTGGGGGAACAATTCTGAAAACAGCACGAAGTAAAAAGTTCAAAACAAAAGAAGGAATGGAAATAGCTTTCCAAAACCTGAAAAAGCAAAGTATAGATGCCCTCATAGTGATTGGTGGAGATGGAACATTTACAGGTGCTTATGAATTTGATAACTTTTATGATTTCCCAATAATCGGTTTGCCGGGTACAATTGATAATGACCTGTATGGCACTGATTTTACAATTGGTTATGACACTGCCATTAATACTGTTGTTGATGCTGCCGATAAGATAAGGGATACGGCTTACTCACACGACAGATTATTTATTATTGAGGTAATGGGAAGAGATGCCGGATTTATTGCTCTGAGAGCAGGAATTGCCGCAGGAGCCGAGGATATTCTTATTCCTGAAACTAAAACACATATTGAAGATTTATTACACAAACTTGAATACGACTGGAGGAAGAATAAAACTTCAGGTATTATTATTGTTTCTGAAGGAGATGATTCGGGTGGAGCGTTTGAGGTTGTTAAAAAAATTAATGAAAAATTTGATTATTTTAAAACCCGTGTAACAATACTCGGGCATATTCAAAGAGGTGGTTCGCCAAGCTGCATGGACAGGGTTCTGGCAAGCACTCTGGGATATGAAGCCGTTAAAGCATTGTTAAAAGGTAAAAGAGGAGTAATGGCTGGAAAAATTCATAAAGATATTGTTTTTACACCTTTTGAAAAGGCAATTAAACACAATCAGGAAATTAACAAATCCCTGCTGGAAATGGCGAGAGTGCTGTCGTTATGAAAAAGTTATCTTCAAGTCAAAAAAAAAAGTGACAATAAAGTGAATAACGAATATCGATCCATACGGACAAGTTTAACGAATAATGATTTAAGAAATCAATCAAAAATCGTAAATCAGTGTTCGGTGTTCGATATTCAAAAAAGATAAATAAAAAAACCAGAAGATAAAATTAATGTTACTGTTCACCTTTCTATTTGAACATTTGAATAATAGAACATTTGAAAAACGAAGTAAAATGAGAGAAAAGAAAAATGATATTGAAGAACGGCTAATTGATTTTGCTGTTGACATAATATTTTTTGTTGAAAGTATTGAAACGGCATCAAAATCAAAACACACTTCTTAATTCGTTGTTCAAATGTTCAAATGTTCGTTATTCAATTTTACATGAGGCTGAAAACAGTAACAAATTAATGATATAAAGGAATTATCAGATACACATTGATTAGAGAAGAAAAAAAGAATAAAAAATGAGCCGAATTACCCTTTTTGTTGATGTTTTACTTCCATTGCCGGTACCCGGGTATTTTACTTATCGTGTTCCTTTTGAGTTGAATGAAAGAGTTGCAGAAGGTCAAAGGGTGGTTGTTCAGTTTGGAAAGAAAAAAATATACACGGCTCTTATCAGAAAAATTCATGAAAACCCACCAAAAAATTATCAGGCAAAATATATTCTTTCAGTGCTTGATGCCAAACCAATAGTTAATAAAATACAATTTCAGTTCTGGGATTGGATAGCCTCTTATTATATGTGCAATACAGGTGAAGTCATGAATGTGGCTTTACCCTCGGCATTGAAGCTTGCAAGCGAATCAAAAATTATTATTAATCCTGAATTTGATGGAGATTATTCGAATTTTAATGAGAAGGAATTTTTAGTTGCCGAAGCTCTTTTTAACAGGAAAAAACTTACTATTACTGAAGTTTCGGAGATTGCAGGTTATAAAAAAATAATCCCTTTAATAAAAACACTGATTGAAAAAAAGCTTGTTTTAGTTGAAGAGGAAATTGTAAATGCTTTTAAACCCAAAATTGAAACTTATGTCAGGCTGACAAGCGAATACAAAGATAATGAAGATAATCTCAGAGAAATATTTGATGAACTGAGTAAAAGGGCTTTTAAACAATTACAATTACTGATGTCGTTCATAAATCTTACTCAAAATACACCGGATACTCCTGAAATTAAACGGTCTCAACTGCTGAAAAGTGTTGATGCTTCTGCCGCTCAATTGAATGCTTTGATAAAAAAAAGTGTTTTTGAAACTTATACTAAAGTCAGCAGCCGCCTTGAATATCACGAATCATCTTCATCTGTTAAAAGTATTATTTTAAACGAACATCAAACAAAAGCTCTTAATGAAATTAATAAAGCATTCACCGAAAAAGATATTGTTTTATTTCATGGGATAACGTCCAGTGGTAAGACCGAGATATATATAAAATTGATAGAAGAGGTAATTGCAAAAGGAAAACAGGTTTTATATCTTTTGCCGGAGATTGCACTGACAACCCAAATAATCAACCGTTTACGAAAATATTTCGGAAACAAGATAGGGGTTTATCATTCAAAATATAATAAACATGAAAGAGTGGAGATTTGGAATAATGTATTAAACTCTGATTCCTCAAACAAAGCTGATAAATCAAGTTATCGCATTATTTTGGGTCCGCGTTCGGCAATGTTTTTGCCTTTTAATAATTTAGGTTTGGTGATTGTTGATGAAGAGCATGATACATCTTACAAACAGTTTGACCCGGCACCGCGTTACAATGCCCGTGATTCGGCAATTTATCTCGCAGGTATGCACAAGGCAAAAACTGTTCTCGGCTCGGCAACTCCTTCTATTGAAAGTTATTATAATGCTAACATAAAAAAATATGCGTTGGTAGAACTTAAACAACGCTTTGGCGGAATTCAGATGCCGGAAATATTAGTTGCTGACATAAAACAGGAAACCCGAAGAAAAACCATGCGATCGCATTTCTCTTCATTTTTACTTGATCACGTTGAGGAAGCTTTGAAAAATAAAGAGCAGATCATATTATTTCAAAACAGGCGGGGTTTTTCATTACGGCTGGAATGTGAAGCATGCAACTGGATGCCCGAATGCAAAAACTGTGATGTTACACTTATCTATCATAAACAAAATAATCAGCTTCGTTGTCATTATTGCGGTTATTCAACACGAATACCAGAAAAATGCCCTTCTTGCGGAAGCACTAAAATTTTGATGAGGGGCTTTGGTACTGAAAAAGTTGAAGAGGAACTTTCAATAATTTTTCCTGAAATTAGAATCGTTAGGATGGATCTTGATACAACCCGTTCAAAATTTGCATATCAAAGAATTATCAATGATTTTGAAGATAGAAAAATTGATGTTTTGGTTGGAACGCAAATGGTAACCAAAGGGCTTGATTTTGATAATGTAAGCGTTGTAGGAATCCTGAATGCAGATAATATGATTAATTTCCCGGATTTCAGATCGTTTGAGAGGGGTTTCCAGTTAATGGCTCAGGTAAGCGGAAGGGCGGGAAGAAAGAAAAAAAGAGGCAAGGTTATAATTCAAACATATAATCCTTCGCATCCGGTAATACGTTTTGTTATTGATAATGATTATGTTTCAATGTTTAACAGTCAACTTATTGAAAGACGTAATTTCAAATATCCTCCTTTTACAAGATTGATTCAGATAAAATTAAAGCATAAAGATTATAATGTTTTAAATAAAGCAGCAAGTGAATTTGCAGCTCTTCTGAAGGAAAAACTCGGGAAAAGAGTTTTAGGACCAGAATACCCTATGGTTTCAAGAATAAAAAATCTTTTTATAAAAACCGTTCTTATTAAAATTGAAAAGGAAATCTCAATTTCATCAGTAAAATCCGAAATATTAAAACGTGTTGAAATATTTTATAAAAATAAAGATTCTAAATCAGTTAGGATTTTGCTTGATGTTGATCCGCAATAAACTGCTAAGCAACTTATAAAAAAATTAGCTGGTAAGCGGTTTCGAAACCGCTTACCAGCTAATCCGATTTAAAAGCAATATTTTTAAATTATACTTTTATTACGAATTTGTTGCTCTTTCCAATCGTTTTAAAATTGAAAATACAAATGTTGCTGATAGAACACAGAGTATTACCAGCAGCGTCCATACTGCCCATAAAGGAACTTTATCCCATAAAGACCCGGGTATAATGATCAGGTAGTTACCAATCGCTGTCGCCGCTAACCATCCACCCTGCATTAATCCTTTATATTTCGGAGGCGATACTTTTGAAACAAATGAAATACCCATTGGGCTTAAGAATAATTCTGCAACGGTTAAAACAAAATAAGTACTTATTAACCAGTAAGGTGAAATTAATCTGTCTGTAGGTGCTACCTCGCCACTAATTTCTTTTGGACTAACTCCTAATAAGCTTAACGAACCTACAACTAAAACAACAAAACCAAGTGCTGTAATAAGCATTCCTATGCCAATTTTCTTGGGTGATGACGGCTCTTTACCTTTTTTAGCCAACCATGAAAATAAACCGATAATTAATGGAGTTAGAGCTACAATAAAGAACGGGTTGAAATGCTGGAATATCTGCGGTGAAATAGGATTTTCAGTATTGTATGTTGTGTAACTCCAGTATGCAAGTAATGCAAAACCAACAAAGGAACAAGCACCTATAATACGGGTTTTACCTTCACTTTTCTTTCTAATGAAGAAATACAATCCGAGAATTGAAAGGAAAATCGGCAATAGTCCGTTGAGGTTAAATAAGAGATTTGATACTTTTCCAACACTCAAGGAAGTATAATCCCTTGCAAAAAACGTCATACATAAACCGTTTTGATGGAACGACATCCAGAAGAAAATTACAACAAAGAAAATAAGTCCTAATGCAATTAATCTGTCTTTTGTTTGTTTAGGAGTAAGCTTAATTATCTGATCTTTATGTTCGTCACTTGCAGCTTTTTGCTTTTCAGTAAGGTCTGCAGATTTGTAATATTTCTTGAATGCCCAGAAAACAATCATTGAAGCAATCAAGCTGATACATGCAACACCAAATCCATAATGATATGATTGACTTAAAGCATTAATATAGTCTGTGGTAAATGTACCGAGGGTTTGTGTAGTAACAGAAGGATCCTGAGCTTGAGCAATAGTTAAATATTCCGATGCATTATTTATAGTCCCATCCATATATTTATGTGCAAGAGCAGGTATTCTGTTATCGTAAAAGAAATTATGGGTTTTAAGTATCCAGTTATTAATAGCTTCAGCTGTAGATGGAGCAAACATAGCACCAATGTTTATTCCCATATAAAAAATATTAAACGCAACATCTCTGTTTTTGCTGTATTTCGGGTTGTCGTAAAGATTCCCTACCAATGCCTGGAGATTACCTTTAAATAAACCTGTACCGAGACAAATAACTGCTAATGCTGAAACTACAAGCCCGAAACCTGAATTCATAGTTGTTGGGATTGCTAAAAGAAAATAGCCGATAAACATAACTACCAAACCTATACTAATGGTTTTTCCATAGCCGAGAAATTTATCAGCTATAAAACCGCCAAGCAAAGGAAGAAAGTAAACAAAGGCAAGGAATGTTCCATATATCTGACTAGCTTCTGCGGCCGAGTAGCCATATTTTGCCTGCAAAAATAATACGAATATGGCAATCATGGTATAAAAGCCAAATCGTTCACCCATATTAGCAAAAAATGCTACAAAAAGCCCTTTGGGATGTTGTTTTAACATAATTTTTATTTTTAGTTAATAATTATTTAATTAAAATTTTAATTTATTGAAAATTGCCTGCAAAAATAAGTAAAAATATATGCTTTCCAAATTTGATTTTAAATATCAGTGCTATTCAGTTTTAAACATATTGTTAATAACTTTATAATTTTATCATTGAACAGCACTGTTAAATGTTGATTATAAATACTTATGTTGGTATAAAGTTGATTCTAAATAATAATTTTCCTAAGAATTTTATTAATTGTTGAAATTAATTTTGTAAAATTGCATTTTTCTTGGTAAACGAATAAAAATTTATGCCCACAATTACAAAAATCAGAAAAGGCTTTGACATTAGGCTTATAGGAGAAGCCGAAAAAACAATAAAAGAGTTGGAAACAAATAGATATGCTTTGAAACCAACGGATTTTATTGGCGTATTCCCAAAATTATTAATTAAAGAAGGTGACGAGGTGAAAGCCGGTTCACCTGTTTTTTTTGATAAATACAGGGATAATATTGTTTTTACATCACCGGTAAGCGGAAAGATTTCAGAAATAAGAAGAGGAGCAAAAAGAGTATTGCTTGAAATAATTATTAATACTGACCCTGATATTTCTTATATTGATTTTGAAAAAGCAAACCCCAATGATCTTACAAGAGAGTTAATAATTGAAAAAATGTTAAAAAGTGGTGTTTGGCCGTTAATTCGCCAGCGCCCGTATTCAGTTATTGCTGACCCGGCTGATAATCCTAAGGCAATTTTTATTTCAGCTTTTGATACAAGCCCTTTAGCACCTGATTATGATTTGATCATTCACGGGCAGGGAGATATTTTTCAAACAGGTCTGGATGCCATTGCAAAATTAACATCCGGAAAAGTGCATTTAAATTTAAGAGCCGATAATCCCAGCTCAAGAGTTTTTTCCAAATCAAAAAATGTTCAGATAAATGAGTTCACCGGACCGCATCCTACCGGAAATATTAGCATTCAGATTCAACATTTAGACCCGATAAACAAAGGTGATATTGTTTGGTATTTATATCCTCAGGATGTTTTAACCATAGGAAGATTATTTATTGAAGGAAAATTTGATGCAAGCAGGATGGTAGCTTTAACCGGCTCTGAAATATTAAAACCAAAGTATTATAAAACCCATATCGGAGCATCAATAGAAGGTATGATTAAAGATAATGTTACTGATATAAAAAAGAGATTTATCAGCGGAAATGTTTTAACAGGCAGTAAAATTGAAAGTACGGGATATGTCGGGTTTTATGATTCGCAGGTAACGGTAATACCCGAAGGTGACCATTTTGAATTTCTCGGATGGGGATTACCCAACTGTAATAAATTCAGCTTTTACCGCTCATTCTGCTCATGGATGACTCCAAACAAAAAATTCAGAATAGATACAAATATAAACGGTGGAGTACGGGCATTTGTTATGACAGGTCAGTTTGAAAAAGTGTTCCCCATGAATATTTATCCAATGCAGTTAATTAAAGCCATTTTAATTGAAGATATTGACCAGATGGAAAATCTTGGGATTTACGAAGTTGATGAAGAAGATTTTGCTTTATGCGAATTTATCAGTACATCAAAAATTGAAATACAATCAATCATCAGAAAAGGACTGGATTTGATGAGAAAAGAGATGAACTAATAACAAATAACATAGCGCCACAAATGGCAAGTTACATGTTATTCAGCAATCGCTTACTAATTGTGGATTTGCAAAAAAACACTCAATAAGCAACACACAACGACCAAAGGAAGTCCGTATGGATAATCAATAAACAAGTAAAAAAGCAGAAAATGAAAAAATTTGATTTAGAAGATAGATTTATTGACTTTACAATAAGAATTAATAGCTATAATTTATAAAAGCATTGAAACTGCGAAGTCGAATATGCAGAAATAATGGAAATTGAATGTTGTATGTTGAGTGTTGAATGTTGAATGTTGAATCAATCGCTTACTAATTGTGGATTTGCAAAATAACTTTGTTTTTTTAGCAAAGTTTTACAGGATAATAGTATAATAGGCCGATTTTTCAATACCCACTGACCTTTTGGTTCTTTTGGTTCAAGCCAAAAGAACAATTTAAAAAAATAATCTTTTATATCAATCCCTTCTTATGCTTCTCTCCAATAACCTTCAGCATATCCTGAGTCATTGCATCAAGGTCGTAGCTTGCTTTCCAACCCCATTCTTCTCTTGCAGCACTATCATCAACTGCGTCCGGCCAAGAATCAGCAATTGCTTGTCTGAAATCCGGCTCGTATTTAATTTCAAAATCAGGGATGTATTTTTTAATTGATTCTGCCAGTTCGCCGACTGTAAAGCTCATTGCTCCAAGATTAAAATCACTATGATGTTTTAATTTTGAAAAATCAGCTTGCATTAAATCAATAGTTCCTTTTAAACAGTCAGGCATATACATCATTGGTAATTTTGTATCTTCTTTTACAAAACAAGTATATTTTCCGTATTTAACAGCATCATAATAAATCGCTACTGCATAATCTGTTGTTCCACCACCAGGTAAAGTTTCGTTACTGATAATTCCGGGATATCTTAATCCTCGAACATCAAGTCCAAATCTTTGAACATAATAATCGCATAATAATTCGCCTGCTACCTTA
The DNA here is from genome assembly GCA_030622635.1 of Bacteroidota bacterium. Taxonomy (GTDB): domain Bacteria; phylum Bacteroidota; class Bacteroidia; order Bacteroidales; family JADFUO01; genus JADFUO01. The sequence goes on along the minus strand of JAUXFX010000023.1, from coordinate 13,098 downwards.
GTAACGCCATACATAGTTGTTGGCTTAAGTATAGTTTCCTGTGGAGCGCAATCAAGAGGAGTTCCAGGTCCAAAAACAGCAATTGAACTTGGAATTAAAACTTGTTTCATCTTCAATTCAACAGCAACTTCCAATACATTGATTAATCCATTCATATTAACATCCCATGCTAACATTGGGTTCTTTTCTCCAACAGCAGATAATATTGCAGCCATGTTTACAATAGCATCAATTTCATACTTTTTACACACTTTGAGTAAATCATCTTTGTTTGTAGTATCAAAAAACTCAAAAGGACCAGACTCTCTTACTTTGTCAGAAGGAGGAGTTTTTCTTGTTGAAGCAATAACATTTTCATTGCCATAAATATTTCTTAACGCAAGTGTTAATTCGGAGCCAATTTGTCCAACAGCACCGATAATAAGTATTTTCTTCATGATATTATATATTTTATTTATGTTATTTATTTGTTATAAATCAATTGCAATTTTCTGGCTTTGAGGATAATTTTAAAATTGGTATAGGGGAAATAAGGGTATTTTCCCTTATTCCCCATATTTCCTAATTTAATAATAATATCTTTTGCAAACCAAATTTCTACGGGTTAAATATTATTTGCGGCAAAAGTAAACTTTTTAAAAATTATAACAAATAATCAAATGTAAAAAATTTGTGTTAGTTTTATTTGAAGTTTATTGCCCCAATACGTTTTCATATATTAAATAATTATTATTTGTCTTCAACATTGCAAACAATTATTGTTAAATAATTTACGATTACTAAGCAATTTATTTTATCTTTGCCACGCTAAAAATTAAAAAATAATCAAACAAAATCAATAAATTATGTACGGTAAAATAAAAGAACATCTACAAAAAGAATTAGCCGGCATTAAAGAAGCCGGTTTAATCAAAGAAGAAAGAATTATTGTAACTCCTCAAAGTGCGGATATTAAAGTTGAAACAGGAGAAGACGTTTTAAATTTTTGCGCCAATAATTATTTAGGACTGTCAAATCATCCGAAACTTGTTGCAGCAGCAAAAGAAGGACTGGACACACACGGATACGGAATGTCATCAGTGCGGTTTATTTGCGGAACTCAGGATTTGCACAAAATTTTAGAAAGAAAAATTGCCGAGTTTTTCGGAACAGAAGACACTATTTTGTATGCTGCTTGTTTTGATGCAAACGGTGGTTTATTCGAACCATTATTAACTGCCGAAGACGCTATTATTTCCGATTCTTTAAATCATGCTTCAATTATTGACGGTGTGAGATTGTGTAAAGCACAAAGATTCAGGTATAAAAATGCAGACATGGAAGACCTTGAAAAAAAACTTAAAGAAGCACAATCAGCACGTTTCAGAATAATTGTAACTGATGGCGCATTTTCAATGGACGGTAATGTAGCTCCTTTGGATAAGATCAACGAACTTGCAAAAAAATATGACGCTTTAATAATGGTTGACGAATGCCATTCTGCCGGTGTAGTTGGAAAAACCGGTCGCGGTGTTACTGAATATTTCAACATCAGGGGCGAAGTAGATATTATTACCGGAACTCTTGGTAAAGCTTTTGGAGGTGCTATTGGTGGTTTTACAACCGGGAAAAAAGAAATCATCGAAATGCTACGTCAACGTTCACGCCCATATTTATTCTCAAATTCAATTCCTCCAATGGTTGCCAATGCAGGTATTGCAATGTTTGATATGATGGCCGAGACTACCGAATTGCAGGATAAATTGCACTCGAACACTGAATATTTTGTTGAGAAGATGAAAAATGCAGGATTTGATATTAAACCTACAAAATCCGCAATTTGTGCCGTTATGCTTTATGACGCTAAATTATCTCAGGTGATGGCTTCAAAATTATTAGCAGAAGGAATTTATGTGATTGGCTTCTACTATCCGGTAGTTCCGAAAGACCAGGCAAGAATCAGGGTTCAGCTTTCTGCAGCACATAAACAAGAACAATTGGATAAATGTATCGCCGCATTTATCAAAGTTGGAAAAGAATTAGGTGTGATTGAATAGAGTTTGTCTGTGAAGTCAAATGATTTCATAAAATGCATGGTGCAAAGTGCATGGAAAAATAACAATCAAATGACCTGATAGTTTTCAACAACTGTCAGGTTTTTTCTTGTATAATTTGTAAATTTGCAAAATGGAAAATAAACTAACAATTTATAATACCCTTTCGCGGAAAAAAGAGATGTTTGAGCCGTTGAATCCGCCTTATGTCGGAATGTATGTTTGCGGACCAACTGTCTATGGCGATGCACATTTGGGACATGCCCGTCCTGCTATCGCCTTTGATTTGATTTTTCGTTACTTACAACATTTAGGATATAAAGTTCGCTATGTGCGGAATATTACTGATGTCGGGCATTTGGAAGCTGATGCCGATGAAGGTGAAGATAAGATTGCAAAAAAAGCAAGACTTGAGAAGCTTGAACCTATGGAAGTGGTTCAATACTATTCCGACCGCTATCATGCAAATATGGAGCAACTGAACGTGAAAAAGCCAAGCATTGAACCACGCGCATCAGGGCATATTATCGAGCAAATTGAAATGATAAAAAAAATTATGGATGCCGGCTATGGATATGAGGTAAACGGTTCTTTATATTTTGATGTTGAAAAATATAACAAATTACATCACTATGGAAAATTATCAGGAAGAAAGATTGAAGATTTAATTTCCAGCACCCGTGAGCTGGAAGGACAGGATGAAAAAAAGAACAGTTTTGATTTTGCTATTTGGAAAAAAGCCCGGCCTGAACATATAATGCGGTGGCCCTCGCCCTGGAGCGACGGTTTTCCCGGATGGCACATGGAATGTACTGCAATGAGCTGTAAATATCTTGGCAACCACTTTGATATTCATGGTGGAGGAATGGACCTGCTTTTTCCTCATCACGAGTCGGAAATTGCCCAGTCGCAGATAGCCAACAGTGTTGACCCTGCAAAATACTGGATACACAACAATATGATAACAATTAACGGGCAAAAAATGGGTAAGTCGCTCAATAATTCCATTACTCTTGATGAATTTTTCCTGGGCAAACATGAGTTTATTGATAAAGCATACAGTCCGATGACCGTTCGTTTTTTCATCTTGCAAGCTCATTACCGCAGCACTCTTGACTTTTCAATTGACGCCCTGAATGCATCCGAAAAAGGATTGGATAAATTATTTAACGCCATTGATACTCTAAATAAATTAAAACCGGATGATAAGTCAACATCAAATATTAAAGAACTGGAAAAGAAATGTTATGAAGCAATGAACGATGATTTTAATACTCCGGTTCTCATTGCCCATCTTTTTGAAGGAGTTAAAATTATTAATTCTGTTAATGACGGAAAAGAATCACTAACAACAGATGATCTGAATTTATTGAAGAAGATATTTAACAATTTTGTTTTTGAAATTTTAGGATTAAGAAAAGAGGCAACAGCTGATAAAAATTATCTGCTTGATGACCTTATAAAAGTAATACTCTCTATCAGGCAGAAAGCTAAACTTAATAAAGATTACGATACTTCCGATAAAATCAGGGATGAATTAACAAAACTGAACATCCGGATAAAAGATACAAAAGAGGGGGCAAGCTGGGAGATAAAAAGCAAAAATGATTAGCGGTTTTAAATTACTTACAAAATTTTTACTAACTCCGGGACTGTTTTAGCAGGTTAGAATCAACAGCAGGTTATTAGTTTCAAACCGTTTACCAGCTATATAAATGGAAATTGGTAGAAATTAATCAATATTCTCAATCATAGCTTTAACTTCTTCCCATTTTTTATCATCCATTTTAGCACCGAGAATTTCAATTACTTTTCCGGCAAGAATAGTTCCGATTTTACCACATTTTTTCAAAGGGTAATTTTTTGATAAACCAAATAGAAAACCCGAAGCATATAAATCACCTGCTCCGGTAGTATCAAAACTTTTAACTTTTATAACATCAATTTTATGCTTTTCCTTTCCTTTTTTTATTAACGAACCCTTGCTTCCTGTTTTTACAACGGCAATCTCGCAAAGTTCGCTTAAAATTTCTAATGCCTCTTCGGGTTCTTTACCTGTAAATGCCCTTGCTTCGTCTTCATTAGCAAATACAATATCAACATATTTTATTAATATCGTTTTTAAAAATTCGAGGTTATCTTCAACTACATTATAACTTGCCAGATCAAGAGAAACCATCAGATTATTATCTTTAGCTAATTGTACGGATTTATGCAACAATTCATGATTCTGAACCAAAAATCCTTCTATATGAAAATAATTGTATCCATTAAATAATTCGGATTTTAAATCATCAGCAGATAGTTCAATGGCTGCTCCCAAGTGGGTTGCAAAGGTTCTTTCCGAATCTTTGCTGATCAATGCAACTACCCTGCCCGAATGACTTTTGCTAAAAAATAATACAGGAATAATTTTACTGTTTTTTAAATCATTATGGAAAAATTCGCCAAATTCATCCTTGCCTACCTTTCCCATAAAAGCAGTTTCTATTCCTAATTTTGCAAGACCGTGTATTGTATTTGCTGCAGAGCCACCCGAAGTTAGTTGTTTCTCAAGATGTTTACTTTCAAATAACAATTTATCAGATTTATCTATATCAACAAGTTGCATACTGCCTTTCGGTAAAGAGAATTTATCAAGTATTCCGTCATGGTCAAGTTTGGTCATAATGTCCACCAATGCATTACCCATTCCAAGTATTTTTGTCATATTTCCTTATTAAAATTTGAAGGGGGTAAATGTACGGAATTTTATTTTTTGAAACTGACCGGATGATAAAAAAAATAAAAATTACTCATGTTTTAATGTTTAAAATTAATTTTTTTATTATTTTTGATTTATTTTTGTAAAAACATATTTTCTGCAATACTGTTAAAAAATGTCTTTAGAAAAAAACAACTTAAATAAAAATACTTCCTTATCAGGTAATTCAACTGATAATATTGGACATTTGCAGGAACATGAAAGAAAACTCAGTGACTTGTTATTAATTTCCAATGATTGGATATGGGAAATTGATGTTAACGGCATATTCATTTTTACTTCAAAACAAATTGAAAAAATATTGGGTTATAAACCTGACGAAATCATCGGTAAACATATATCTTATATTTTTTTACCGGAAGATAAAGAGAAAATTTCAAAAGAAATTTCAAATCTTATTTCTGAAGAAAAACCGTTTAAAAATCGTATAAACTGGAATTTATCAAAAGATGGGAGAAAAGTATGTTTAAAAACAAATGGTATTCCTTTTTTTAACAAAAACGGAAATCTTATTGGTTATCTTGGCGTTGATAAAGATATTACAAAAGAAAAATTATCTGAAGAAGAATTAATAAAAGAAATTGCCGAAAGAAAAAAAACGGAAATTAAATTAATAAAAGCTAAAGAAGAAGCTGAGGCAGCTACACAATCAAAATCATTGTTTCTTGCAAAAATGAGCCATGAAATCCGTACTCCGATGAACGGAATTATCGGGACTACTGATATTTTAAAAGATACGGTTCTAACTGATGAACAAAAGGATTTCCTTGATATTATTGATGTATCAGCAAATAATCTTATGTCAATTATTAATGATATTCTTGATATCTCAAAAATTGAAGCAGGAAAAGTTGAACTTGAAAAAAATAACTTTAATCTATACAAGATAGTTGATGAGATTATAAGATTGCTGAGTTTTAAAGCCGCACCGAAAAGCTTGATTTTAAGAAAATTAATTAAACCGGATGTGCCTGAATTTGTTATTGGTGATTTTGTAAGATTGAGGCAGATTATCATTAACCTGATGAATAATGCAATAAAATTTACAAAAAAAGGCTCTGTTACTCTTGAAATTGAAAAAACAAAACAGATAAACCATAAAATAAATTTACTTTTCAGGATAATTGACACCGGCACCGGTATTTCGGAAGAAGGACAAAAAAGACTTTTTCAGGAATTTTCACAAACTGATATTTCAATAACACGTAAATATGGAGGGACGGGACTGGGATTAATTATTTCAAAAAAATTATCTAAATTAATGGATGGTGAAATTGGAGTTGAAAGCAAAATTGGAAAAGGATCAACTTTTTGGTTTACTGTTGTTTTAGAAACAGGGAGTGAGATTAAAAAAGAATCAGAAAAAAAATCTATGAAAGAAGAACAAAAAATCAAAAAAAGATTATCAATTCTTGTGGCAGAAGATAATGTGATTAATCAAAAGGTGGCTATGATTAACCTTAAACAACTTGGCCATGATGTTGAAATTGCTGTTAACGGAAAAATGGCTGTTGATATGTATAGTAAAAATAAATATGATTTGATTTTGATGGATATTCAAATGCCAGTCCTTGATGGTATTGAAGCAACAAAAGAAATTCGTAAGATTGAAAAAGAAAATAATGTCTCAGACAAAATAAAAATTGTTGCTATTACTGCCAATGCCATGAAAGAAGTCAAAAATAAGTGTCTGTCAGCCGGTATGGACGATTATATTACCAAACCATTTAAATCGGAAGACATGGAAAGGGCGCTTATAATTGATTGATATTTAATCTTTGTTTAAACTTTTGGACTTTATAGACCGACACTAATTACAGGTTACATAATACTTATCAAACAAACAACCTACTTCATTAATATCATTTTTTTGCTCGAAACAAATTCACCGGATTTCATTTTTAAGAAATAAATTCCGTCAGTAACGAATTTCCCGTTATTGTTTTGTCCATTCCATTTAATATTATATTTTCCGGCAGCTAATTGATTATTGATCAATGTATTGATTTTTTGACCATTGATATTGTAAATTTCAATTAATACATTAGCAGTTTCGTTGATAGAAAATTTAATATTTGTTTCAAAACTGAATGGATTAGGATAATTTTCATTAAGGGAAGTTATATTATCAGAAGATAAATTATTGAAGGTTGAAACCAAATCTTCATCAACAAGTATCAGAACATCATGAACACTGACTTCCGATTCAATTGACATAGTATCTGAAATAAGATCTCCCATGTAACTTAAAGGCACATCAATTTTTACGGTAAGTATAAGCGAATCCCCTGAAGTTAAAAGATAAGGAAGTGTAATTGTCCATGGGTCAACATACCAATGGAATCCACCGTTGAATCCTTCATTTTCAATATCGTTAATATAAATATCTTCGTCTGTCAGATTTTCAATTTTAACATCTTTTCCTTCTAACATAGTAGTTACAGTCAGGAATATAAGAGAATCCGGAGTGACGGTTATATCTGCTCCGACAGTAAAAATATGAGGGTCTGGAGCCCCGATAAACGGGTGGTCGGCGTTTCTTCCCGACTCATCGGCAGCATGTATATAATAAGCAATTTCACTTCCTGACGGCTGTCCGGCAATAATTCCCGAGTAAGTATTGCTAAATACTTGTGTCATTTGCACTGAGGTATAAACCCCTCCATCAACTTTATAATGAATTTTAAGTGAATCCTGATAAAGAGGTTCATTACTGTATGGAATAAAGGTTGCAGTAATTTCATATTCATCCTGAAACGGCACTTCTCCTAATAAAGGAATATGGTAAATATAAAGCATTCCCAAATCAGCCATTCCACGTGTACGGCAATGCAGGGCATCTGTATTTGCCCAGCTATTTGAAAAAATTCCAATAATTTCATATCCGGGCATTGCTTCTTCGTAAACAGCAAGAGCTTCGTCATCCCACTGACTTCCTATTAGAGGTACAAATACTTTTCTGTTTAAAATTAATGAATTGGTATATGGAGTTTCGGGATATGTTGCGGGTGTAAAAACCCTGTAAACCTGATAAAGATTTCCATAAGAACTGGTTTGACCGGCAAAATAATCAGCAACATATTCAAAGTCTTCGTAACGGTAATCTGTTGCAGGAACCTCTCCGATAAGGACTTTATCCACGTCAAGATATTTGCCCCAGCAGTCAATATGTTGAATATATGCACCTAAAGGGTCGGGCAGGACGTGATAAGTTGTAATGCCAAGATAATCCTCAACAAATTGATCAATACTATCATGCGAAAGCGAAGAGTTTTCAGTCCAAACCAGTGTGGTAGAAGCAGCAATTCCCATTCCGTCCGTCATATAGTTACCGCCTGTATGTATCACATTCATTCCATATAATTCTATGCCTAAATATTGTGCTACGACAATAGGGATGTCGTCATCGTCTGGTCGGGGACGGTTATACGGAAAGTTACAAATTCCAACTTCATTATTACCGTTAACAACAAACCACGGACCATAATCTCTTGTCCAGTGTGAATCGGTGGGAGCATGTATAAAATCACAATTACCAGTATTTACTCCGGCTGAGTTATATAAATTCATAACATAGTTTTCCTGACTTTGATTTTCAACGATGGTAGTAACCATACAATCTTCAGCCATTTCAACAATAAGCTCCATCGGAATTCCAAATGGATAACGAATCAAAACACTTTGCATTTGTTCAAATTCGGCAGTTTGTCTGACTGGAGCAATTGGTGGGTCGGTAGGATAAAAATCTTTGCCGATTTCGTCCCTACGGAGCATCTCCTCAGGAGTCATGTGGTGAGTTAGCTTGTATTCAGGCTTTTTATCAGGCTCTTGAGCTCTTATTGAAAAAAATGGGATACAGAAAACCAAGACTAAAAAGGAAAAGAATAATTTTTTCATAGTTTAAATTTTGAAATTATATTTAAAAGACAGGGCATCAGTGAAAATAGTTGCTTATAAAATTTATTTACTGTTTTTTTTATTGTAGCATAATTACAAAGCAGCAAAATTAAAAAAAAGAAGGAATTTTAAAAATAAAAGAATAATCAGACTGATTAGTTACAAATTTTGTATATTTGCAGTATAACCAAAATTGAGTGACATGAATTTATCAATAATATTAGGTATTCCCGGAGGCTGGCAAATTGTAATTATTTTAGCAGTAGTACTTTTACTTTTTGGTGGTAAAAAAATTCCTGAACTGATGAAAGGTTTGGGAAAAGGAGTTAAAGAATTTAAAGACGGAATAAATCCTGAAGAAGAAAAAAAAGAAGAAAAAGACACTACCGAAAAGAAATAAGTGTTAATTGAAACTCCCTTATCATGCTTAAATATAATAAAATGTTATAATTTTGCATTATCAAAATAACAAATTTATATTTTAAAAGTTATATTTAAGCCATGAAATTTATTTACAATTTTTTTAAGATTTTATTTGTTTCCATTATCTTATTTTCAGTTCAGATAAATTTTTTATTTGCCCAGAAAAGTACGATTGCTGATTCAAAAAAAAATAATCAGGAGATTATAAAAGACTCTCCCATTGTTGCTATGCTTGACAGTCTTGTTCATGTCAAATATTTTAAAGAATATTATTTTACAACCGACACATCAATTTTAAATATTTATAAATTCCCGGTTGATAGAATTCCTGAATATAATGATTCGGTTTATAATGCCCGTATTGAAGCATTAAACGAAGAATCTCCATTTGAATTTATTTATAATAAAAACGTAAAAAGTTTTATTAACCTTTATGCAGTTAAAAAGCGTGCTTTAACATCAAAAATGCTTGGCCTGGCAGAAGTTTATTTTCCTTTGTTTGAAGAAACACTTGACCGTTATGACATGCCGATGGAGTTAAAATACCTTGCTGTTGTTGAGTCAGCTTTAAATCCAACTGCTGGGTCGCATGCCGGAGCAAAAGGTTTATGGCAGTTTATGTATGGAACAGGAAAAGTATATGGTTTAAAAGTTACATCATATATTGACGAAAGATACGACCCGTATAAATCAACAGTTGCAGCTTGTGAACACCTTTGTGACCTGTATGATATTTATAATGACTGGTCGCTGGCTTTGGCAGCTTATAATTCGGGTGCAGGGAATGTAAATAAAGCTATAAGAAGGGCAGGAGGTATTAAAAGTTATTGGGCTATATGGCCCTTTCTTCCACGTGAAACCCGTGGATATGTCCCTGCTTTTATTGCTGTAAATTATGTTATGAATTATTCTGCTGAGCATAATCTTTATCCGATTGATCCGGGTATCTTGTATAATGGAATTGATACTGTAATGGTTAATGATGTTCTTTCATTTGATCAGATATCGGAATTGATAAATGTTCCGATGTATGACCTGAAATTTCTGAATCCTCAATACAAAAAAGGTGTAATTCCTTCAACTAAAGCAAAATCTTATGTTTTACGACTTCCAAAAGAATATATCGGTGATTATATAAATAATGAAACCGCATTATATAATTATAGAACCAGAAAAGGAATTGAAAGAGAAAAATTGCTGGCTCAAATTAAAAAGGCAAAAAACAGAAATATTCATATTGTCAGGAGCGGAGAAAATTTGGGACTTATAGCAAAACGATATCGTTGTTATGTAAGTCAACTGAAAAGATGGAATAACTTAAGAAGCTCAACCATTTACCCCGGTCAAAAATTAATTGTTTATGCACCTGTAACTAAAACATATAAGAGTAAAAAATCGACAAAACCAATTAAACGTTCTTCTGAACAATCATACCATATTGTTAAGTATGGAGAAAATTTAGGTCTTATAGCAAAAAAATACAAATGTTCAATTACTGATCTGAAAGAATGGAATAACCTTAAAAAATCAATAATTCATCCAAAGCAAAAATTAATTGTTTATAAACCTGAGAAAAGTACCGAAAAAAAATCAAATATTGCCGGTCAGTCAACTTCAGGTAAATATTTATATCATACAATTCGTAAAGGAGATACATTATGGGATATAGCCAAAATGTATGATGGAGTTACAGTTGAGCAAATAAAACGCTTGAACAATATTACTAATTCTAGGAGATTAAAACCCGGTAAAAAAATAAAAGTTGCAAAGATCAGTTAGATACTTAAAATTTCAGGCATTCCAAACTTATGGCACTAAGTAGTGTTTGTCAATAAACTAAGCATTTAGTGCTTTTTTTAAAAATAACAAATTACAAGCACCAAAATACAAATAAATCTCAATGACCGAAATTTCAATATTCAAAACTGTTTTGAACATCCATCCACCCATACGGACGGACAAGTTTTGATTATTGAAATTTGGAATTTATTTGTTATTTGTTTTTTGCTATTTGGTGCTTTATTTCAAAAATTGTTTGACTTTATGGACATATACTGATTAATAAATGTAATTAAAAAATATAATAAGATGAAAATAATTAAATTAATAACAGCAGCAATTCTTCTTATCACAATTTTATTTTTTAGTGCCTGCGATATGAAAAAATCAGGCTTGCCACATTCCACCGGAAAAACATCAGAAATGCTGGTTATTACAAATAACAAAGCTCAATGGAATTCAAAAATCGGTGAAAAGATTAAAGAATTTTTTGGTCAGGAACAAATCTGTCTTCCACAGCCTGAACCTTTGTTTACTATGTTTAACATTCCTGAGAAATCATTCAGCAAAATGTTCAAGCCAAATCGTAACATTTTTATTGTTGACATAAATAAAAAAATTGAAAAAGCACAAATTGAATCTAAAAAAGATTTTTGGGCAATTCCACAAAGGGTTATAAAAATTACAGCGCCAAACGACAGTTCATTTATTAAAATATTTAATAAAAACAAAGAAGCAATTTTATCTCTTTATCAAGAGGTTGAAAGAGAAAGAATTAATAAGGCTTTTGCATCAATAAAACAAAGAAAGGTAATTGCCGAATTAGATAGAAACCTTATGTTAACCTTGTCTATACCAAGTGGGTATAAAGTTGCTGTAAAGGGCAATAATTTTATGTGGATAAGAAAAGAAACTTTACAGGAAAGCCAGGGAATCCTCATTTATTGTTTTGATTATACTGATACTAATTCATTTAACCTTGAAAATATTATTGCTAAAAGAAATGAAATCACTAAAAAATATATTCCGGGTCCAACCGACGATTCATATATGCAGGTTTCAGAAGAAGTTATTTTGCCGGTAGCAAAACAAATTAATTTTAATGATCAATTTGCTGTTGAAACACGCGGCTTATGGAAAGTAGAGGGTGATTTTATGGGTGGACCGTTTTTGAGTTATACTTTGATTGATGAATTAAGAAATCGTGTTATAACAATTGATGGATATGTTTATGCTCCTAAAGATAAGAAACGAAACTTATTACTTCAGTTAGAAGCAATACTTCACACTTTAAAAATTTCAGAGATTAAGGAATAAGCGGCAGCTTATGAATTAACATATTAAAACTATTCGGTTTGTAATATAAAAAAAGTTCAATTTTATTAATCTTTAATCAACAAAACATGACAAAAAAGAAAATTATTCAAGGCATAATTCCATTTATAATTTTTGGGATTCTATGGATTATAATATCCATTCCTGTTATTTACACAGACCTTTCAAATCTGGGGAAATATGAATTTATTATAGGATTACCCTTTATGGTTTTATTAGCTTCGATGTTTATTGCATTGTGTGTTGGATGGATAAAGGGATTTCCGCATTGGTCATTCCCTGTTGCAGCATTTGTTCTTGTAATATCTTATGGATTTATGCACAGTTCATCACCATTTATTACCGGTACAAATGAAATACTGGGATGGTGGGGGTGGATACCTTTTATCGCAGTTGCACTAATTGCAGTAGTTTTTACACGGTCATTATCTCCTTATAAACAATTGGCCGAAAATATTAAAAACGACTGGACTTTGATTCTTTTTGCAATTTACGGGTTAGTCCCATTATTTTCAGCATTGCTTTTTGATGAGGTTGATAAAAATTTTGAATTTAAATTTGCAATAATTTTATCGTTGATAATATTAGCCGGAGCATTCTTTTATTTAAAGATCAAAAATAAATGGATACGTGCGTTATCGTTAATAATTGCCTCCGGAATATCATTTACAACTGCTATAATCGCATTAAATTATTATTGGGAAAATTTATTATAACTTGAGTTCAGTATCAAAATCGCAATATTTAAGTTAAAGCTAATGCGAAAACTTTTGGGAGAGGGAAAAAGAAAATGGTCTGATTTTTTATATCAAGTTCAACTTTTAACTTTATAATACTTCAGCAACTACAAATGTGCTTCCGCCAATG
>JAUXFX010000181.1 GCA_030622635.1 Bacteroidota bacterium | reverse complement strand
CAAAACCGTTGGAGCAAAAGGCCGGAATCCTTCCCTGTATTTAATTTTAAGGTTCATTTTTTTTTGCATTTCAGGGTTGCGTGCATCACCGAGAATACTTCTGTTTCCGAGTGCTCTGGGACCATATTCCATCCTACCCTGAAACCAACCTATAACATTTCCCTCAGATATTTTTCCTGCAACATCTTTTGTTAATTCATCAAAACTATCATAATGCCTAAATTTTGCATTGTATTTAGTTGCGACATTAAGAAAATTCTTATCAGTAAATTCAGGTCCTAAATAAGCACCTTTCATTGCATCAGGCTTATTATTTACTATTCTTTTTTTTCCTTTCCAGATATACCATGCAACATACGCAGCTCCTAATGCACCGCCTGCGTCTCCTGCTGCGGGTTGTATCCAGATATCATCAAATAAACCTGATGAAAATAATTTGCCGTTTGCTACACTGTTTAATGCAACTCCACCTGCCATTGTAAGATATTTGCTTTTAGTTAATTCCTTTGCGGTTTTTGCTAATTTTAAAACAATATCTTCGGTTACCTGTTGTATGGCTAATGCCATATTCATATATTCCTGTGTTATTTCCGATTCTCCTTTTCTTGGTGGAATACCAAAAAGTTTTTCCCATTTTTTATTGTTGGTCATTCTTAAACCTGTGGCATAATTGAAATATTTCATATTTAAAAGCAATGAACCATCTTCCCTGACATCAACGAGTTCGGTAAGGATTTTTTCTTTAAAATCTTTAGTTTGAGAAGACTCGGAATTGCCGTAAGGAGCAAGTCCCATAAGTTTGTATTCACCACTGTTTACCCTGAAACCCGTATAATAAGTAAATGCCGAATAAAGTAAACCAACGGAATGTGGAAAATGCAATTCTCTTAACATTTCAATTTTGTTACCTTTTCCATACCCGATAGTTGTAGTTGCCCACTCTCCTACTCCATCAATAGTTAAAATTGCCGCTTCTTCAAAAGGCGATGGAAAAAAGGCACTTGCAGCATGTGATAAATGGTGTTCGGGAAAAAGTATGGGAATTTTTCCTTTCCCTAATTTTGCAAGTTCTTCATTTAGCATTTTTTTCATAAAAAGTTTCTCCTTGATCCAGACCGGGATTGCAGAAAGAAAACTTATTAATCCTTTTGGTGCAAAGGCATGATAGGTTTCCAAAAGTCTTTCAAATTTCAGATAAGGTTTATCATAAAATACAACGGCTGTCAGATTTTTATACTCAACACCAGCTTCTTCAAGTACATATTTAGCAGCATTTATCGGAAATGAAAAATCGTGTTTTTTTCTTGTAAACCTTTCTTCATGGGCGGCTGCAATGATTTCTCCATCAATAAGAATTGCAGCAGCACTATCATGATAATAAGCTGAGATTCCCAAAATTGTTTCAGGCATAATCAAAATTTTAAAATAATGTATAAATAAATGGAGCTATTGCCGAACCACTTGTTAAAACGATTAGTACACCTAAAAACAGAAGAACAATAATGAGCGGGAGAAGCCAGAACTTTTTTCTGACTTTTAAAAAATCCCATAAATCTTTTAAAAATTCCATATTTTTAAATTTAATTATTAGTCTGATTTAATAAGTAAAATTTCAGCAATTTATTTTAGTGAATAAGCTCCCATTCTAAAAGTTTCTCATAAATAGTATTTGCAAATATATAATTTGCTTTAGCATTAGCATGAACATCTTCTTGGCTTATCCATAAACTTTCCGGCTTATAGTCTTGCAAATAATCAAGAAGGTCAATAAATCTTACATTTTTCTCTGTAGCAATATTTTCAATATATTGTGTAGAAATATTTAATGGATATTCCTTTAACTCATGTAATTCTGGAATGTTTACAATTATTAGATTAATGTGTTCTTGTTTGCAAATGTTTATTAGTTCATACAAACTTTCTTTATTTTGAATTAATGCATCTATGTTTTCATTAAAATATAGTTTTTTATAATAATTTTTCCAATTATTATGTTTATTCATTAAAACACTGATTTTTTGAATCTTATCAAAAAGAAAAGCAAATAAATATGAATTTCTGATAAATGAGGATTCTAATCGTGATACTTTAGGTATTGGCTCAACATCATTTACAAAAAACATTAAAATAACAATGTTTGGTTTTAATTCTAAACCTTTGAGCTTGAATAGCTCAACTTCCATAATAGAATTGTAATTTCCAATTCCTGTATTTATTACCTCATAATTGATTTTTGAGTAGTTTAACTTTTTTTCTAATACTTTTGAACAAATACTATCAAAAGGAACGCCCCATCCTAATGTAAATGAATCTCCAATAAAAAGTATTCTATCAATTGAATCATTTTTTTCTTTTGATATTTCACTGCCTCTAAATCCAAAAGAATTTGTTGTTATATCTATACCATAATAATTTCCTGATGAGTTACTATAATGATGAAAAGGCAATTTTGTTTCTGATAATGGTTTTTTAAGTTCTACAGCATATCGCCACATTTCGAGATTATAATTTTTATAACTATTATAAAAAATGCGTAAAAAAACTTCACATAGGACGACTGCAATAAAAATTGAAATAAGAATTACTAATAATTTCTTATAATTATTTTTCATTTTAATATTATTTGCTTATTTTATAGTTAATATCTTTATTTTAATAAATTAGGCGTCGACTATTGTTATATCAACTATAATGATTTCTGCTGCACTATCATGATAGTACAGCAGAAATACATAAAACATAATTTGAAAAAATTATTGTTTAAAATAGTGTATAAACAAATGGTGCTATTGCTGAACCACTTGTTATGACAAATAGTACTCCGAATAACAATAACACAATGATTATTGGTAATAACCAAAATTTCTTGTGCACTCTTATAAAGCCCCATAAATCTTTTAAAAATTCCATTTCATTTGAATTTAATTATTTCTTTAAAAAGGTTTTTCAATATCAACAGGGGAAAATGTGTAATCCCTTACTTTCATAACCGAATTTGTTCCTTTTTTGAATTCACGTAACAATAATGTATCTTTTCCCATTATCTTTCTTATCAAACTAACAGGTATTACCATAACTATATATATTACTGTTAATAATATATTTGAAACAATCATTCCCAATAATTGTGAAAATCCCAACCATATAATTGCAAAAAAATAATAAAACATTGGAACAATCATGTTTATTATCAATACGGGAATTGCAATTTTATAAAATATGATGTTTTTTGTGAACAATCCGAGTAATAACAATATTAAAACAATTGCCATTCCTGTGTCACCGGCTTGTTTTTTTGTAATTTTTGAGGGAAAAATTCCTGCTCTATCTGTATTTAGTTCTGACATAAATTAAATTGAGTTTAAAAATTAAATTGTTGTTTATTGATTATTAATTATATTCAAATAATCGCTAAGTTTTTTTGCATATTGTTTATTTGCAGCAGCACTCGGATGCCCTTCGTGAGGCAGATTTGTATTACCAGGAATACTAAAATCAACTGATATGTCAATAGTATTTATGTTCTTTGAATTACAATATTTAAGCATTTCCTGTGTTTTGACATTATTATCCATTCCTGCGATAATTAGTTCTATTTCATTTGTATGGCAAATATCATTTATTTTTTCAATAATTGCTTTTGAAACATCATGACTGTTTGAAAATTTATCATCAAAAAATAAATAAACTTTTTCAATAAAATTTATTACTGCGAAATAATTGTTAAATAGTAGTCCTTTGTATACAATTGTATCGACTTTATGAATTTGTAAACCTTCCTTTTCACTGTATGTGGCATATGGTTGTGAAAGTGACCCAAGAAAATTCCACGAGGTAACGGCTTTTCTTCTTTTTAACAGAAAAGTATTTCGATGATCGTGTACCGAACCGTATGCAATAACTATAATTTTAGGCTTTTTTAAACTTTGAAACCCTTCTTTAATTTGTAATAAAGAATGTATTGTACCATATCCACTTACGCCAAAATTCAACACTTCATAACTATCCTTTAAATCTTCCTGAACTTGCCATGCATAGGTTTCTTCATCGTTAATTGACCAGCCATGAGTATCCGACCCCCCCATTATCCAGATTGTTGGTTTATCAACATAATTACTATCATCAGCAATCGGATGTGTTATTCTTAAAGTGTTTTTATTATGTGTTGTAACAAAAGTATAATTATCATTTAGTGTTACATAAAATTTTCCGGGTAAGTGTGTATAACCTAAAATACTATCTTTTTTAAAATATTTCCCTGATGGTTCAACCTTTATGTTTGGTCTGTATTTAGAATTTGCAGGCTTTTGCCCTACTATTCTTAAGCCTGCTTCTGCTAAAATAAAAATAATCAGAAGAAGGAAAATTGTTATAATGCTATAAAACAAAAACTTTTTTTTGACAGGTACTTTTTTTTTCATATTTTTTTTATCAAAGATACACAAAAGTAGTTAATAAAATTTAAAGCTACAAATAAACTTAAAATAAATTTATTTCTGTAAAAATTAGTATAATAATTACCAGTATTAAAAAAATAATATATTTTTGATAATTATTATAAAAAATAATTCAAGTATATGATAAAATTAATTCAGAAGATATCACAAAAATTTGGTTATAATTTTGTTGAGCTTAACGAAATACCTGGCGATATTATTGAAAAGGAATTCCTGGAAGCGTATGAAAAGAATAAAGATTTTTCTATGACATCAATAATCAGGATGTATGCATTTTATAATAGTATTAAATACGTGTTAGATAATAATATTGATGGCGATATAGTTGAATGCGGTGTTTGGAAAGGCGGAGGTATAATGTTATGTGCCGATATTTTATTAAATCGAAATGAAAAAAATAAGAAATTGTGGCTTTATGATACTTATGAAGGAATGAGCAAACCAACTGACAAGGATATCAATTCAGGATTTCGTGA
Organism: Bacteroidota bacterium; assembly: GCA_030622635.1. Lineage (GTDB taxonomy): Bacteria > Bacteroidota > Bacteroidia > Bacteroidales > JADFUO01 > JADFUO01. The sequence goes on along the minus strand of JAUXFX010000181.1, from coordinate 1,266 downwards.
AAAGGCTTTTTATAAATGGAAACAACGGCAAACAGCCACTCATAATACATGGTGTTATTCTCCTATTGATGAAGTAAAACAAAATATCCTGTCAACAGATTATCCCGAAGAAAACATAAATTTCGTTAAAGGAAAGGTTGAAGATACTATTCCTGGTAAAATGCCAAACAAAATATCCTTATTACATCTTGATACTGATTGGTATGAATCAACGTATCATGAATTGAAACATTTATTTCCATTGCTTTCAAAAAATGGTGTGCTGATTGTTGATGATTATGGATTCTGGCAAGGTTCAAGAGATGCTATTGACCAGTACTTTAAAGAAAATTCTATAAAATTACTATTCAATAGAATTGATTATAATGGAAGACTTTTTATAAAAACAGATTAGTAGTGCAATATAAATATAAAAAAAAAAGAACAGAATTTCCATTAATTTCAATTATCACAGTTAATTATGACCATCCTGATGTCACATGTGAATTAATTGAATCACTTAATAAAATTACATATCCCAATATTGAAATAATTGTTATTGATAATTGCTCCCCCAACGATGATCCAATAATTATTAAACGAAAATATCCTAATATTGTATTAGTTGAGAATCCAATAAATTATGGATTTGCTGCCGGTAATAATTATGGTTTAATGCGTGCAAGGGGCAAATATGTTTTACTGTTAAATAATGATACTGTTGTAAAAGAAGATTTTATTGAACCTTTAATTGACAAACTTGAGTCTGATCCAAAGATTGGTGCAGTCAGTCCTAAAATACGCTTTTATCACACACCGGATACTATTCAATATGCAGGTTTTACGCCAATAAACTATTATACAATGCGAAACAATGCAATTGGTTATAAACAGGTTGATAAAGGACAATACGACAGGGATTATGAAACAGCTTATGCTCACGGTGCAGCAATGATGGTTCCAATGGAAGTTGTTAAAAAAATTGGAATGATGTCATATATATTTTTCCTCTATTATGAAGAGGCTGATTGGTGTGCCAGAATAAAAGCTGCCGGATATATAATTTATTATGTTCATAATTCATTGGTTCTTCATAAAGAATCTATATCAACAGGGAAGCTCAGTGATTTGAAAATTTATTACCTTAACAGAAACCGCCTGGTTTTTATGCGACGCAACATTCATGGCAAACCTTTTATTATCGGAATATTTTATCAAGTATTTATTTCCATTCCCAAAAATGCTTTTAAATTTTTAATAAAAGGGAAATTTAAACTGTTTCATGCT
>JAUXFX010000269.1 GCA_030622635.1 Bacteroidota bacterium | reverse complement strand
TCTTCAATCGGAAGATAAACTTTGTTGCCACCGGGAAAGTAAAACCCAAATCCACCACTTTCTCTCATTTCATGAAAATTATCCAATTCATTATCTCCAACTCTTATCATTACGGTTAATAATCTTTCTTTTGTTTCCTGTGATTTAATTAAATCTCCAAACGATGCTTTAATATAAAAACCTGAAATATCGTCAACCCTGTAATTTATGTAATATGGAGGGTTTTCCTGGTTTTTTAAAACTTCCATATTTCTTTCAAGTTCGCCCGACATGATATCAAGTAACTTTTCCTGTGCAATAATGACTTGTGGGGCAAACATTAATAATAATGCTGCACTTAATAATAATTTTTTTAATAATAACTTTTGATAAAACATTTTAACTCCTTTTTTTTAATAAATAACTTGAGTTTTTTTATCTATAATAATGTAACAAAGATAGTCTAATTTTATAATCCAAAATATTTTAATTAACATTGTAAAATAAATTTAGTATGGAAAATTTAAACTAACGGTTTTAATATGCCCTTATCAAATGATCAAAAACGAGGAATCCTTTTACCTCCTGCTGTTGGGTATTCTCTAAAAATTCTTTTCAACTTATGTAAAACGAATAATATTCCTTTGAGTTAGAAAAATAAATTCTAAACAGCATAGTTTGTTTCTGAAATCCATCAAAAAAAGATAGAAAATATTTGATTCTTCCGTTTTATTTGTATTTTTGTCAAAACACAATAGTCTTTTAACATATTATATGTCAAAACACAATAGTCTTTTAACATATTTTCGTCGAAATTCAATTGTGTTTTAGTTAGAAAAACAGAAATAATTCAAGATGGAAAGAGAAATAATACATTCGCTTGTTGACTGGAAAGATCGCAAAACAAGAAAACCATTACTTATTCGAGGTGCAAGACAGGTTGGGAAAACATATACAATTGAGCATTTTGCCAGGAATCATTTTTCGAATATTCTAAATATTAATCTTGAATCTCAGAAGGAACTTTACTCTGTCTTTTCAAAAAAGAAAATTGGGTCTTTGATTACGGAATTAAGTCTTTATTTTGATGAGGAAATAGTTCCGGGGGAAACCTTGTTATTCATTGATGAAATACAATCCTGTCCGAAGGCAATTGCCTTGCTGCGCTACTTTTATGAGGAAATGCCGGAATTACACGTTATTGCTGCCGGATCACTTCTTGATCATACATTAAGCGAAATGAAATATTCTATGCCGGTTGGTAGAATTGAATTTCTTTATATGTATCCATTGAGCTTTAAGGAATTTTTAATAGTTTTAGGAGAGCAAAAGCTAATCAGTTATCTTGAAGCATATAAGCCTGGAGATGACTTTAGTGAATTAGTGCATCGAAAACTACTTGAATACTTGCGTATATATTTTTTTGTAGGTGGAATGCCGGAGGCGGTGGAGCTTTATATATCTGATAAAAAACTTATTGAAACATCGCGTGTCCACAATAATATTATCACATCATTAAAATATGATTTTGCGAAATACGGAACAAGTAAACAACAGGAGTTTTTGGAATTAGTTATGCTGTACAGTGCAAAAAATGTAGGTAAAAAGGTAAAATATTCCAATATCAATAAAGATATTCGTTCAGTTAATTTAAAAGGGGCATTTCGCAAACTTGAATTGTCGCGGATTATTCATCTTGTTCGATTTTCAAACGCCGGAGGAGTACCGATATCTGATAATCTTAAAGATGATATTTTCAAACCTTTGTTTTTTGATATCGGATTAGTTAATAGTATTGGAAATATTCAGTTGGTAAACATCCAGAAACTTATAACAATGAATGAAGGTGCTTTGGCTGAACAGTTTATTGGCCAGGAGCTGTTAACTGTTGAAAAGCCCTACATAGATTCAAGGCTTTATTATTGGATGAGAGAAAAGAAAAACGCCAATGCAGAAGTAGATTATCTCTTTCAGCAAAATAATAATATTTTCCCTGTTGAAGTTAAAGCTGGGAAAACCGGTTCATTGAAATCATTACATGTTTTTTTATTGGAGAAAAAATTGAAAACCGGTATTCGTTTTAATCTTGATATGCCTAATTTTGGAAAACTTTCAACGAAAGTAAGAATAGGTAATTCAACAGAAAATCTTAATTACAATTTGATTTCGTTGCCATTATATATGTGCTTTGTGTTACCAAAAATCATTGATTCATATCAAAATTTAAGATAACTATGGAAAAAAATATTGATTTAACCAGAGAAGACTACACATACTTCAATAAATACAATTTTTTTAAACATTTAATGATTTGAAAGCATCCTGAATCTCAGTCCCTATGCGAAAACATCAGATACAAAGAAAATAAATTAACTTAAAACTTGTTGATGAAAATAATAAAACTATCTTTGCACCCTAAATTTATATAATAATACAATGAAAAAAGGAAAAGTAAAATTTTTTAGTGAATCCAGAGGATTCGGATTCATTATCGAAGACGAATCAGAAACGGATTACTTCGTTCACGTTTCCGGATTAATTGATGAAATTCATGAAGGAGATAATGTTGAATTTGAAGTAAAAGAAGGTAGAAAAGGATTAAATGCAGTAAATGTCAAAGTAATTTAATATTTATTCTTAAACTTTTTATCATCTCAAAAGCCTGCCAAAGTGCAGGCTTTTTTTATTCCTAAATCCGTAAGAGTTTTATTAAGCACTGAATTCACAATTGAAATAGATTTTTTCTTGTATATCAAATAAAAGGAATATATTTGTTCAGATAATTTGAGTTTTTATATTATATATTTGCAATTATTAAACAAATAATAAACAAATAATAAAAATTATGAAAAAATTAAACGTATTTATTGTACTAATTCTTTTTATAAGTA
>JAUXFX010000208.1 GCA_030622635.1 Bacteroidota bacterium | reverse complement strand
TTGTTTCAAGTTTCAAGTTTCCCATACGGGCTAACTTCGTGTCGCAAGTTTCATGTTTCTGCCACGTTTAACCAATAAAAATTATTTATTTCATTGGAGTTTCAGGCTCTATATTATTATCCAACATAGCGCCATAAATGGCAAGTTACAGGTTATTCAGCAATCGCTTACTAATTGTGGATTTGCAAAAGAACATTCAATAAGCAACATACAACGACCAAAGGAAGTCCGTATGGATAATCAATAAACAAGTAAAAAATGAAAAAATTTGATTTCCCTGCCTGCCGGCATAAGCAGGGAAGATAGATTTATTGACTTTACAATAAGAGTTGATAGCTATAATTTATAAAAGCATTGAAACTACGAAGTCGAATATTTATAAAGAATTAAACAGCAGACAATAAATTTGTTGGATTTTAAGAAATTATTTTTTTACTTTTGATTAAATGTTAATACTTTCGTGAACGGTTACGTTAATTTTATACTGATTAGATACAAAAAATGATTAGCTTTGAAAAAAATAAAAAAACCATGAAAGAAGAAAAATTTAACATCCTGATTCTGGAAGACAACCCGGACGATGCTGAATTAATCGTAAGAGAGCTTAAAAAAAGCGGTTTTAATTTTGAATGGAAAAGAGTTGAAACCGAGAAAGCATTTAAAGAAGCTGAAGAACACAATAAACTCAAACAGGCAGAACAGACTCTTAAAGAAAGCGAAATAAAATACAGACAATTAGCCGAAACAGCTAAAGATGTTATTATGGTTCTGGACCTGAAAGGAAATGTTAAATATGTTAATCAGGAAGGTATTGATCTTAGCGGATATAGCAAAGAAGAAGCATTGAAAATGAATATTAATGATGTTCTCCGTGAGGATGCAATTCCATTATCTGACAATAATTTAGCAAAACGCCTTGCAGGTGATAAAAGTTTATTTATGTATGAAATTGATTTCTTTAATAAAAAAGGAAGCAAAATACCTGTTGAAATAAAATCATCATTAATTACAGAACGTGGCAAGCCTTCAGGAGTGCTGATTACAGCACGGGATATTACCGATCGCAAAAAAGCAGAAGAAAATTTGAAATCAGCATTAGAAAAAGCCACAGAATCCGACAGGTTAAAATCAGTTTTTCTGAATACTATATCGCACGAATTACGTACACCCCTTAATGCCGTAATTGGTTTTTCTGAGATAATTGATAAAGATATACCAATTGATGAAATATTAGATTATTCCAAAACAATTAACGACAGTGGTAGTCATTTGCTGGAAATTATTGAGGGTATTTTTGATATTACCATGATAGAAAGCGGGGAAGTTATAATACAAAAAGAAGAATTTAATATAACTGCATTCATGGATGACATCCATAAAATACTAAAAGTCGAACAGGAATTAGCCGACAAGCAACATATTGATATTTATTTAAACCCTGCGGAAAAAGCTAAAGATTTCCTTGTTTATACTGACCAGAGTAATCTTAAACGGGTATTGGCTTGTCTGTTTCAAAAAAACTGGTTGAACTTTTAGGCGGAAAAATATGGGTTGATACAGAGAAAGGAAAAGGTTCAACGTTTTATTTTACATTACCTTATCGCAAACCTGAAATAATTTAAAAAACAAACATTATGAAAACACAAATACAAGAAAAAACTAAATTTCCAGACAAAACCGTTCTTATTGTTGAAGATGACAGAGCAAGTTATAAGCTTTTGAAAGTTTTATTACACAGCATAGAAATAAAAACTATATGGGCAGAAGGCGGCAATGAATCCGTAGAGATTTGTTCAGACAACCCGGATATTGATCTAATACTTATGGATATCAAAATGCCGGATATGAACGGTTATGAAGCTACAAAACTAATTAAAAAATATCGTCCTGAATTACCCATTATTGCCCAAACAGCCCATGCATTATATGGAGATGATATAAAGGCAAAAAAAGCAGGTTGTGATGAATATATTACAAAACCTATTAAGAAAAAAGAATTGTTTGAACTGATGAGTAAATACCTTAAATAGGGGAGATGAGGGAAATAGGGGAAATAGAGGAAATAAAGGAAATAATGGAAATAGGGGGAATAATGGAAATAGGGAATATGGGTATTAGTACTTTATACCCTTACAACCGAAGGGCGTCCGTATGGATACCCTTTTTATAATTTATCCTCAATCCCGATATCTATCGCGAGAAAATGGGAATTTATTAACAAACTAAGTATTTACAAAAAATAATATAAGGTATCATGAGAAAAATCGTACTTATTTTCCTGTTATTTCATAATCTAAACTTTCTATTCGCTCAGGAGCAAATCCAACCAAATAGTCTATTTGAAATGTCGCTGGAAGAGTTGATGAATATAAAGGTTGGTATCGGAACTCTAACAGAAATGGAATTATCGAAAGTACCTGCACCGGTAACAACTATAACCGAAGAAGATATTAAGAACTCGCCCGCAAGAAATATTCTGGATTTGATTGAGGTTTATGTTCCGGGCGTAATGATAAGAAATTATTATGGTGGAGTGCAGACTTTGAAAATAAGGGGGATGGGTTCAAGGAATTATAAAACTATTTTGCTGGTGAATGGCAGGCCAGTGAATCAAAAAGGACTTAATGGATCTACAGTTGAAATAACCAATTGGGATTTGAATGATATTGAGCGTGTTGAAGTCATTCGCGGACCAGGTTCTGTCATATATGGTCCAGGTGCAATTTCAGGGGTTATAAATATCGTAACAAAGAAAGCCGGTTCATTAGACGGATTTAAAACCGGTGTGGAATATAACGAAGGATACGACAGCAAGGGAGCTTTTCTGCAGTATGGTTTTGATAAAGAGAAATTCAAGTTATTTACAAATATAAGCATCAGGTACACTGACGGGGACAAGGACCCCAATTATTTTCAATCGTTGAACAACGGTGAGATTGGTTATAAAGGAGACACAAATACATTTTCAGGAAGGGACGGATATCCTACACAGAGTTATTATCAGGATTATGACCATAAACCGCAAATAAAGGCACACCTGGATCTTACTTATCTTGACGATTGGCGTTTCTGGGCACGATATACCAGTAGTGGTCAAGCACTCGGAGGAGGGACAAAAAGACAATTTGAGGGTAAGAGTGAATGGGAAGATTCCTTCGGATGGCGAGATGAGTCATTCATATCAGCAATTGAAAATACCCATAAGTTTTCTGATGCTGTGAGTTTAAAATCCATTTTGAGTTTCGATTCTGAGAATTTTTTATTAGCGAACAACTTCAAAACGCAATACAGCAGCACAGACATCAGGCAACGTAGTTACAGTTTTGCGGAAAATGAAATATTTGCGAGGTCAATTTTAAATTATGAACCCTCTGAAAAACTTAAAGCTGCTGTGGGTTTGGAATATTCTTATGATTGGTTGGGTGATAATTGGGGTGAACCTAATTCCTTTCATGGAAGAGCGGGTAAAATGAATTTTTTTAGTATTAATGCACTATATAATGATATTTACGATTCAACCAAAATTGAAGAATATAATAGCGGCTGGTCGGCACAGACATATTCTTTGATGGGTGAATTTTCTTATGAGTTTTTACCTCAACTGAAGGTGTTGATTTCAGGTCGTGTAGATAAGAATACATATACTGATTATATGTTTTCTTCTCGTATAGCTATTATTTCAGAAATAGATGACAGGAATATAGTAAAAGCTATCTGGCAAAGATCACTCAGGATGAACACCATGATGGAATTGTATTATATGGATTTAAATGACTTAGATACTGAACCTGAAGCTTTAACCACATACCAGTTAATTTATAACCGACTACAAACTGAGAACCTGGCATTTCAGGTTTCTGCTTATTATAACGATGCTGAAGTTCTTGCATGGTCTGGTACTAATGTAATGAAAACAGGTGAACAAAAATCTCTTGGCGCCGAAATAGAAGCAAAGTATAAGACAAATGATAATAAATGGCTATTCGGTATTAATCACTCCTATTCCCACTTATTGGATTGGAAAGATTACTTAAAGAATACAGTTGGATCAAAAAATCAACGTACCAGCCTTTCAGATTTTTATTATAAGAAAGGGTTTTTAGAGTTCACGAGCACTGGAAACAGTCTCATTTATTGGGCTGATAATATCACAAAATTCTTTGCCAGAGTAAAGTTTTTAGATAACTGGACATTTCATATAGACTCGAGGATAGCATGGGAATATACTTATCTGAAAGATTTAATGGAGATGTATAAAAATGCTTACAATAATGTTAATGTCGGTACGCTGTCACCGGAAGATTTAGAGAAATATAATAAGAATAGGACTTTGCTTGCTAAGTATGAAAAGGAGTTTGACGATAAAGATGCGTTTGGTTTGCATTGGACATTTGATGCATCACTCACATGGAATATTCCATATTTTAAAAAGCACAAAACCTCTTTGACATTATATGGTCAGAATATATTTGCTTGTGGTAATAACAATCCTTATGAATTTTATGTTAACGATTTACCGGTAATTAGTTGGCAGGAAGAACCGTGTGCGTTCGGATTTAAACTAAATGTTAATTTTTAAAGATAAGATAATATTGTATAAATAAAAAGAATGTGGAAATGATAAAAAAGACAAAAATATTTCTAATCGTAATATTTGGATTTTTGATAATACCAATTATAGTATTTTCCCAGACTGAAGAATATACAATAAAAGCTGTTTTTTTGGAGCGTTTTACACGCTTTATCGAATGGCCCGGGGAATCTGAAATAAACGACACAACCAAACCTTTTGTAATTTCTGTTATTGGTAAAAATCCGTTCGGTAATATACTGGAAGAAACTTATTCTGCACAGAAAATATTGAATAAAAATGTTGAAATCCGATATATATCAAAAATAGATCAAATAGAAAAAACAAATATTTTATTTATTTCAAAATCAAAAGATAAAGAACTGTCAAAGATTTTATCTTATACAAAGGGTAAACCGATATTAACGGTTGGCGACACAAAGGGCTTTGCAAAAAAAGGTGTTATGATTAATTTCTATCTGTCATCAGGAAAATTACGGTTCGAAATTAATGAAACTGCTGTTAAAGAATC
>JAUXFX010000203.1 GCA_030622635.1 Bacteroidota bacterium | reverse complement strand
TTCCGTTAATTATAAATACAATAAATACCTGAGTTTATCAGCAGGAGTTAATAATATTTTTAATAAAGCATATTACGAACATCTGAACAGAAGAATAATTGGCAGCAGGCAACCGTTGTATGAACCGGGGAGAGTGTTCTTTATCAATCTTATTCTAAAAATATGAACACCTAATCCGGACTAGAAGATAAAAGATAAAAGTAAAAAGATAAAAGTAAAAAAAGACAAAACAAAAATGCTAAAACGAACATTTCTTTTAATATTAGTAATTTTAAGTTTATCAGCTTGTGAAAAAAATGAGTATAAACTTGTAAAGTATCTTGTAACCGATTCTGAATCCGGATTTAACGTTACATACAGAAATAGCTCTGGCGCGACAGTTTCTGAAGAAATATCAGTTGCCAGCACAGAGGATGAATGGACTTATACTTATAAAGCCGAAAAAGGTGATATTGTTTATGTATCAGCTATTTATAAAGATATTAATTCAAAAATCAAGGTGGCAGTTTTAATTAACGGAAAAGTTTATAAACAAGCATCAAGTAAATATGATACAATTAATTTTGTAACAGTTTCGGGAACAATTGCATACTAAACAAGGGGGTTGTTAACACCTTTGTTAATATTAATGGAATGTTGGAATATTGGAATAATGGAGTATTGGAGTTAAAGAAGAAAAAAACCAAATACACTTTTCTGATGCAACTACATGAGATATAAAATTGTCTTTAAAGTATAAATAATCTGCTTATAATTAATATTATTGATTGTTATTAGTTATTATTATTATTATTATTATTAGATAAAAACAAGAAACATGAGATTAACAAAAATTATAATATTTTTTGTAGTTATCGTCTCCTTGATAATGATTGTAAATTCCTGTAAAAAAGAAGAACCTGTTGATGAACAGGAAAATCAAAAGATAATCCTAAGTTTTGCATTTTTAGTTGAGGGACAGGATTTGCAAACCGATACAATTATCTACACCAACGAAGCCGGCAATCATTATTTAATCAATGAAATACAGTATTTTATTTCTGATGTTACTTTACATAATTCAAACGGCAGTTCCTATTTGATTGATGAATGGAAAGACATTCATTATATTGACACTGATATTCCTACAACATGGACATGGGATGTTTTTGATAATATTCCTGCCGGAAACTATAATTCCATTTCATTTATTTTTGGAATTAATGAAGAAAAAAACCAAACGCTGATGTTTGTTAACCCACCTGAATCATTCATGTTCTGGCCTATATATCTGGGAGGCGGATACCATCATATGAAATTAAACGGCAAATGGTTAGACGAATACCAACAAATCAGCCCGTTTGATTTTCACCTGGGCATTGGGCAAATTTATTACAGTTACCCAGATTCAATAACAGGATTTATTCAGAACTACTTTAATGTTGAATTACCAAATTCTGCTTTTTCTTTGGATAAAAATCAAACAAGGGAAATTCAAATTATTATGAATATTGAAAACTGGTTTAAATCGCCAAACACTTATAACCATGATGATTGGGGCGGTGATATAATGCAAAAACAGGAAGCAATGCATTTAGCATGTGAGAATGGACATAATGTTTTTACTGTTGAGTTTATTAATTAAAAAGTTATGATAAAATACAGAAACATAATTCTTATAATTAGTTTTAGCTTATTGCTTTTTTCCTGTAAAAAGGATGATCCTGAGCCAATACCGTATCAGCCGATTCCCTATAATATTGAAATACCTTTTGGATTCCCAACTAATTTGAACATTCCTGCTGATAATCCAATGACAGTTGAAGGAATTGAATTAGGAAGATATTTATTTTATGATGGAAGGATGTCGGGAAGGACTCATCCCGATTCATTGATGAGTTGCGCAACATGCCATATACAGGCAAATTCCTTTGAATGCGGAATTGACCATCCTGAATACATAGATGGATTTACGCATGGTATAACAGGCAAACCCACTCCTCATGTTATGTTACCTATGATAAATCTGGTTTGGAATAGCTCCGGTTATTTATGGAATGGTTTTATTTATTCTGAAAATCCTAATGCTCAATTCAGGAATATTGAAGATTTGGTTTGGATGGGAATTGTTGCAGAACATGAAATGAACAGCGATACAAACCGTGCAAAAGAAGTAATACAAAATATTCCCGGTTATCCCGAATTATTTAAAAAAGCATTCGGCTCGGAAACTGTTACTGTTAAAAACATGGGTCGTGCAATTGCCCAGTTTATCAGAACATTTATTTCTGCCAATTCAAAGTTTGACAAGTATCTGCGTGGAGAGGTACAATTATCTCAATCAGAATTACATGGATTTGTATTGTTTACAACCGAAGAGGGTGCAGACTGTTTTCATTGTCACGGCGGATACGGTAACCCGCTTTTTACAACACATCTTTATTATAATAACGGTAAAGATTCATTATTTACCGGACCTTATGAAGACCCTCGTGACAGGTATCACGTTACAGGCGACCCAATGGACTACGGTGCTTACAAATCAACAACACTGAGAAATATTGAACTGACAGGACCATACATGCACGACGGACGTTTTGCCACTCTTGATGATGTTATTGATTTTTATTCTCACCATCTGCTCTGGTCACCTTATATTAACCCCTTAATGCATCATATAAATAATGGAGGGGTTCAGTTAACTCCAAATGAAAAAGCCGACCTGAAAGCATTTATTCAAACCTTACGGGATAATGAATTTTTAACTAATCCTGATTTCGGACCACCGGATAAATTTCCGGATGGGAAATAAAATATACCCCACCTTGATGGTAGAGACATGTCATGACATGTCTCTACATGGGATTCATCCCCAAATTATACATTATAAAGGAATAAATATCTGTTGATTCTTCTATGATTTTTGCTGTTGGTTTTCCGGCACCATGACCTGCCATAGTTTCTATACGGATCAAAACAGGATTTTTACCTGAATTCATTTCCTGCAATGTTGCCATATATTTGAATGAATGTAAAGGCACAACTCTGTCATCATGATCGGCAGTGATGGCAAGCGTAGCCGGATAATTAACTCCTTTTTTAATATTATGCAAAGGTGAATATCCAAGTAAATATTCAAACATTTCCTTGTTTTCTTCACTGGTTCCGTAATCACTTGCCCATGCCCATCCGATTGTAAACTTATGATATCTGAGCATATCCATCACTCCAACAATAGGAACGGCAACCTTGAACAATTCAGGACGCTGATTTATACAAGTTCCGATAAGTAATCCACCGTTAGAGCCACCGAGAATACTAAGTTTTTCAGATGAAGTGTATTTTTCTTTTATCAAGTACTCGGCAGCAGCTATAAAATCATCAAATACATTTTGCTTTTGAAGTTTAATGCCTGCTTCATGCCAATCTTCTCCATATTCTCCACCTCCTCTAATATTAGCAACTACGTAAATTCCTCCATTCTCAAGGAATATCAAACGGCTTACACTAAAACTTGGAGTCATGCTGATATTAAATCCGCCATAAGCATATAACATGGTTGGATTATTTCCATTCATTTTAACGCCTTTTTTATGAACAATAAACATTGGCACTTTTGTTCCATCTTTACTTTCATAAAAAACCTGTTTGGTAGTATATTCATCAGGGTTGAAATCTATTTCTGATTTATAGTAAACCTCTGATTTATTATTTTTTACATCATATTTAAAAATAGTTGAAGGAAATGTAAAAGAAGTAAAACCGTAAAAAGCTACATCTTCATCTTCCTTTCCGTTAAATCCAAACATTGTTCCTATTCCAGGCAGGTTCATATCATTTAATAAATTGCCTTCCAAATCATAAACAAAAGCCTGACTATATGCATCTTTCATATATTCAACAACTAATTTACCACCAACATAGTCAACCGATCCTAAAACCTCATCCTTTTCAGGAATAATTATTTTCCAGCTTTTTGCTTCGGGTTTCTGGGGATTTAATAAAACAAGTTGCTGTTTTGGAGCTTTATAATTTGTTATCATCAGGAAATTATCACCAATATGATCAATTACATGGTATTCATTATCAAAACCTTCAGCTATTTGTTTAAACTTACTACCGGGAATTGCAAGGTTTTTATAATACAATGCATTGCCACTTGTTGTCTCCGATTCGCTTATAAATAAGTATTTTTCATCTTCAGTAATGTAAGCAACATAATTTCTCAGAGGATATTTTCTGTTTTCAAATATAAGTTTATCATCTTTTTGAGGAGTTCCAATTTTATGATAATAAACTTTATGATATTCGTTCTTATCCGACAGTTCTTCACCTTCTTCAGGCGGGTCATAACTGCTATAATAAAAACCATTATCTTTCCATGCGATAATTGAAAATTTCACCCATTTAACATTATCATCAAGTTTTTCGCCTGTTTCAATATTTAGAACAGATATTTCGCTCCAATCAGAACCGCCTGTTGATACTCCATAAGCTAATAATTTGCCATCATGCGAAACACTTAAATTTGTCAGAGCTACAGTACCATCTTCCGAGAATTTATTCGGGTCAAGCAAAACACGAGGCTCGCCTTTCAGTCCATCCTGAATATAAAGTACACTTTGGTTTTGCATTCCGTCATTCTTAAAAAAGAAGTAATTCTTTCCTTCTTTAAATGGAACTCCATATCTGGGATAGTTCCATATTTTGGTCAGGCGTTCGTTAATTTTATCTCTGAAAGGAATTGTTTCAAGATAATCAAAAGTGATTTCATTTTCGGTTTTTACCCATTCAGCAGTTTCTTCCGAATTATCATCTTCAAGCCAGCGATAAGGATCCGGCACTTCTACACCAAAATAAACATCAACAGTATCAACCTTTTGTGTTACCGGATATTTTATTCTTTTTTGTTCTGAACAACTAATCATAGCAATAAATGCAGTTAAAATTAAAAAATAATAAAGTTTTTTCATTGTAATTTTCTTTAAATGGTTAATATACTGATTCTTATTAACAAACATTAAAATTTTGGTAAAGATAAAAAAATAGTAACTAATCAGTATTAAATTAACAATGCAAATTTTTAACAAATATTATTTAAGGTATATGGGAATCCATCCATACGGATACATACGTACTAACTTCGTGTCGTTTGCTTCGCTTCATATGACTGAAAGGAATCCGTATGGACGGACGCCCTTCGGTTGTAAGGGGAATAGGGGGAATAGGGGAAATAAGGGAAATAGGGGGAATCCATACGGACGCCCTTCGGTTGTAAGGGGAATATGGGAAATAGTGAAATAAAGGGAATATGGGTATAGGTGAAATCGGAAATTTTTGTAATCTTTAATTTAACCACCCCTGCCTTCCTAAAATTAGGAGGGGATGTATTTACCCCTATCACTCAATCACTCAATCACTCAATCACTCAATCATTCCATCACTCAATCATTCAATCATTCAATCACTCAATCACTCCATCACCTTTATACCGTTA
>JAUXFX010000275.1 GCA_030622635.1 Bacteroidota bacterium | reverse complement strand
ACTTGTTTCTGGTCGCTGGTTGCTGGTTGCTGGCCGCTGGTTACTTGTTTCTGGTCGCTGGTTGCTGGTTGCTGGTTTCTGGTTACTGGTTTCTGGTTGCTGGTTAAAATGAAATTTCATACTGCCGCTTTTTTGTCTATTCAATATTTTTAATATATTTGTCTTGATTTACAAAAACAGTAAAAGATAATTCAATGAACCTATTAAAAAGAAAACTATTTTTTACTTTTATTTTACTTTTTTCTGTTCTTTTATCGCAATATTTATTTTCTCAAACAAGTTGCGGTAAAACGTGCCTTGAGGAAAGTTTAAAAGCTTATAAAACTGGAAATTTCAATGAAGTTATTGATAAGCTGAACCCATGCTTGCAAAGAGGCTTTGATAGAGAAGAATTGATACAGGCATACCGGTTACTAACAATGACATATATTGCTTTAGATGATTTTGACAGAGCAAACCGCTCAGTTGAATCACTTTTACAAATAGACCCAAAATTTTCAACAACTGTTTTTGATCCACCTCAATTTGTTAACTTAATAGACCATTTTAAACAACCAATAAAAAGCATTATTACAGCTTCCAGGCAATTAGAGCCAATTACTGAAGTGCCTGTACCGGTTACACTTATCACTGAAGAAATGATAGAGGCTATTGGAGCAAACACTTTAAAAGAAGTTCTGATAACCTATGTCCCCGGAATGACCGGTATTGAAGACCATAATGAGGTTAATGTTGCCATGCATGGTGTTTATAGTTCTTCACAGCAAAAAATTCTTATTATGTTAAATGGTCACCGTTTAAATTGCAGGGCATACTCCGAAGCAAATCCTGATTTCAGTATCTCGCTTGATAAAGTTAAACAAATTGAAGTATTGCGCGGACCTGCATCATCACTTTATGGAAATGTTGCCCTTACTTCAGTGATCAATATCATAACTAAAGAAGGCAATGAAGTTAATGGTGCTGAATTTCAGCTTGGAGTTGGAAATTATGGGCAGACGAAGGTGTCACTTTTATACGGACAAGGTTTCATAGGGGGGAATGATATTTTGATATGGGGAAATTTTTACCGCTCTGACGGAGAAGAAATTTTTATCGCAAAAGAAAATGACCATTCGCCAAATCCAAAAGAAGGACACGCTATTGTTGGCGGATTTAAAGATAAACCATCTTATGACATAGGAATGGTTTTTAAAACACGAAACCTTTCTATTTTTGGAAATATAAGATACTGTAAATATATTGAGCCTTTTTCGGCAGGTGGAATTACAGGAGAAGTTTATAATTATTCTGATTACCGGACATTAATGGGAGTTGGACCGGGTCTTGGCTCCGGCTTCGGTCATCTGGATGTAAAATACGAAAAAGAGTTAAAAAATATTGAACTATTGCTAAATGCTTATTTTGATAATAATATTATTGATGTAAACTTTATAATTGATCCGAGTGTTAAAAAATTTGGTAAAGTAAACTGGGACGAATACAGTTACGGAGGTATTATTCAGCTAAAAAAGAACTATAACTTAAATAATTTTGGAAAAGGAAATGTAATTTTTGGCGGGCAATATGATAAAATGAAAGTTTACGACAGTTTTTTCCTGCTCGGGCTAAATGGCGAATTTACAACTATGGTTGACAGTTCCGGGTCGCTGGTATTAGAAACAGGCACTGAATCAATATATTCGGGATTCATACAAATTAAACATAAGTTCAACAAAAAGTTTCTGATAAATATTGGAGCACGGTACGATAATAAATTCAGACACAAAGGAAAGAATGTTGATAATCTCAGCCCGAGATTATCGGCAATTTATATTCCTGATAAACGAATTGATTTTAAGCTTTCGTTTTCACAGTCGTTTGTTGATGCACCATACTGGTACAGGTATAATTCTTTGCCAAGTTATTTAGGTTCAAGTAATCTATTGCCTGAATATCTGACTGCCTTACAATTCACAACAGGTTTGCATTTTAATAATAGAAAAATAAATTATGAATTGAATACATTTTATAATGCCTTGAAGGATTTTATTTATCGCAATCCAAACGCAACCGGTGATGAACCAAGATATTACAATGCCGGAAAACTTAATTTGGCCGGAATTGAAAATGAAATAAATTATCTGAGAAAATCTTTTAATATCAGGGCAAATTTTACATGGCAATATGTTATTAATGCAAGTGATTATCCTGTTACCGGTGATAAAATTCATAATGTCCCTACATTTAGCGGAAACTTCATCTGTAACATCAATCCTGTTTATAGTAAATTCAAAAACTTCTGGTTTAATCTAACCATCAGATATGTTGGGAAACAAATTTCACCTGTAAACACTTTCAAAAACGGAATTGAATATTTTGATAAAAATAATTATGTTGAAGATGTTTTTATAGTAAACACAGGTATTTTGCTTAAAGATTTTTATAATTTTTTATTTGATGTAAGGATTAACAATCTTTTTGATATAAAATACAAACAAGGCGGAAGTGTTGAATTTCCTTATCCCCAGCAGGGAAGGTGGTTTATGATTAAATTGGGATATAAAATTAAAAGATTTTAATAAATGAAGCACCAAAACTTGTCCGTATGGATAACAAATAACAAATCACAAAACTTGTCCGTATGGATGGATATTCAAACAGCTTGAAACTGTTTTGGTCATTGAATTTTTGAATATTGTAATTTATTTGAATTTTGGTCCCGAAAGCTTTCGGGATGTAATT
>JAUXFX010000248.1 GCA_030622635.1 Bacteroidota bacterium | reverse complement strand
ATCAATATGCAAAGATTATATCTCTAAAACAATTACATTAAGGAATTTTGCTAAAATATATTATAAACTAAAACAATTTAATAAAGCGGAAAAATATTATACGCTGGCTATTAAAACCGCAAAAAACGAACTTGGTAAGAACCATTACCAATTAGGACATAGTTATTTAGCTTATGGCGAATTTTGTATTAAAAATGGCGATGATACAACAGCTTTATTTTTGCTAAAAAATGCTTATAATATCTATTTAGAAAATTTTGGGCAAAAAAATCCTAATGTGTCAAATGCTCTTACAGAAATCGGCAACTATTATTATACAAACAAAGATTTTTTAAAATCAATTGAATATTATCAACAGGCAATTATTTCAAATGTTTATGATTTTAATGACACAAATTTTTACAAAAATCCCAATCTTGAAAACATTATTCTTGATATTGATCTTTTATATCCATTATTAGGAAAAGCTAAAGCCTTCTACAGCTTATATTCCGAATCTCCAAATAATATTAATAATCTGAAAGAAAGCCTGAAATGTTATGATTTAGCTGTAAAATTAATTGAAAAGGTCAGGGATTATCTTTCAAAAGAAAGTAAATATACTCTTACGGAAAATGTAAAAAATACTTTAAATAACGCAATTAAAGTATCGCTTGCATTATACAAAACAACAAAAGATAAAAAATATTTTGAAACAGCTTTTGAATATGCTGAAAAAAGTAAATCTGCTGTTCTTTTAGCGTCAATACGGGATGTTGATGCTATTAAATTTAGTGATATTCCTGAAGCATTACAGAAGATTGAAAAAGAAATAAATGGAAATATCCGTGCTTACGATAAGTTAGTTTATGATGAAAAAAATTCAGAAAATCCTGATTCTGTGAAAATAAATTTATGGGAATCAAAACTTTTTTACCTAAACAGGGAACATGACATCCTTATTTCAAAATTCGAGAAAGAACATAAACAATATTATTCATTAAAGTATGATAAGAATGTTATAAGTGTAAAAACAATCCAAAAAAAATTAAATAAAAATAAAGCACTTATTGAATATACTGTTTCCGATAGTCTATTGTTTATATTTGTTATTACATCCGAAAAGTTTTCTGCTTTTGAACTTCCAATTGACAGTATGTTCTATAATAATATTGAACTACTTCGGAAATTATTAAAAAATGTTTCAGCAGAAAATTCAAATGTAAATTTCAGGGATTATTCAATTGTTTCATATCAATTATATCGCGATCTTATTAAACCTGTTCAAAACTTAATCACAGCTAAAGATTTAATAATCATTCCTGACGGCATATTAGGTTATATACCTTTTGAGGCATTAATTTCAATGCTGCCTGATGTTGAAAAAATTGATTACCGGAATTTATTTTACTTAATCAAAAATTACCCCATCAGTTACTCTTATTCTGCTACATTATTGTTCAAGGACTATAAAACAAAAACTACATGTAATGAAGTATTAGCCTTTGCTCCTACTTATGAAATTACGGATAAAACTGAAAAAGATCAATCTCCTGTTTTGAATAAATTCAGCGATATTTTAATTCCGATAAAAAATGCCAAAACTGAAATTAATAATATAAATAAAATTTTTGATGGAAAATTTTTACAGGATTTGGATGCAACCGAACTGAACTTCAAAACAAAAGCAAATAACTTTGATGTTTTGCACTTTGCTATGCATACAATTATAGATGACGAAAACCCGATGTACTCTAAAATGGTCTTTACTCTTGATAATGATAGTGTTGAAGACGGCTTTTTAAACACTTATGAAATATATAACCTTGATTTAAATGCCCGTATGGTTGTTTTAAGTGCTTGTAATACCGGTTTTGGTAAATTAAGCAAAGGTGAAGGTATTATGAGTCTGGCACGCGGGTTTTTATATTCCGGAGTACAAAGTATAATTATGACACTCTGGAAAATTGAAGATAAATCAGGAGTTGAAATAATGACTAAATTTTACACTAATCTAAAAGAGGGATACTCAATAGATAATGCTTTAAGAAAAGCTAAACTGGATTATTTAAAATCAGCTTCTCAATTTAGAGCACACCCATATTTTTGGGCTGCTTATGTTGATATTGGAAATACTTCCCCATTATGTAAAAGTACCGGAATAAAACCCATACTGCTATCTGTATGTGTTCTAATAATTATTGTTATTATATCAATATGGATTTACAGAAAGAGATATTTGTCGAAATATTTTTCAGGTAAAGAAAATGTTTGAAGTTTGACGTTTGAAGTTGAATTTATTATTATTATTATTATTATTATAACATGAATAATTAACGATTTATGAATAGGTTGGTTTAGAAAAAGTTATATTTTTTAACATAAGTATAAAAATTAATGAAAGCAGTTAAAATAAACTTTATCAATTTATTTATATTCATTATCTTACAATTTTACAACTTTCAAGTATATTCAGCTAATTATAGCTTATTTTCTGAAAATATTATTGACATTTCCGATACGGTTGACGCAAAAAGATTATTCAATAAAGGTTTAATTTATTTTAAAAATGCCGATTACGACAGCTCGTTATATTTTTTCGAACAAGCCGGTAAAATATATAAAGAAAACAATGATTGGGTTGATTATACAAAATGCTTATTAAAAATTTCCAATAATCTAAGAATAAAGGGAAAACTTAGCAAAGCCCTTGATCAAATACAACAAATTGAAAATAATAAAAACATAAATTTAACAAACAATAAAATTTTATTTGCCGAACTTTTACATATTAAAGGATTAATATACGGTAATAAGGGTGATTATGATGACGGCATTAATTACTCAAATAAATCCATTAAATACAGAATAGAAGCAAACGGGAAAAACGACACAATTCTTGCCAATACATATAATAATATTGGATATAATTATTTCTACAAAGGAAAATACGAAGATGCCTTAAAATATTACCAAAAAGCTATGGAAATCTCTATGCTTAGAAAAATTAAGGATGAACCCGCTATAGCAACCTATTTACAAAATATTGGAATTATTTTTGCAGTCAGAGGTGATTTTGACAAAGCTAATGAGTATTTTAACAAAAACTTAAACATTAACAGAAATATATTAAGTAATGATGACCCAAATTTAGGAAGAATTTATCTTAATTTAGGATCACTGAATAACTTTCTTCAAAAATATGACAATAGCTTAAATTATCTTGATTCAGCAGAAAATATTTACTTTCAAAAATTTGGAATAAATTATTACTCATTAGGTAACATTTATCTAAGTAAGGGTAATATATATTATGAAAAAACAGACTTTGATAAAGCCTTAATGTATTATAAAAATGCTCTTAATATTTTTAATTTTAATTTATCTCCTGACCACCCTGATATATCAAAAATATATAATAACTTAGGCAATGTTTACAATAAAAAAAACGATTATGACAAAGCATTGGATTACTATCAGAAAAGCCTGTCAATATGCAAAAATCCCATCTCTAAAACCATTACATTAAGGAATTTTGCTAAAATATATAATAAACTCAAACAATATGATAAAGCGGAAAAATATTT
>JAUXFX010000210.1 GCA_030622635.1 Bacteroidota bacterium | reverse complement strand
GGGTTGGAAAAGCAGTTTATAGCCCAAGATATTCACTTAATAAAATTCTAAACAGACCTGAGTTTGACAATCCAGGAATTTATTGTTTAAAAGGTGATCCGACAGAAGAAGCATTTGCTGAGAAAATCTACATTGGGGAAGCCGAAAATATTAAGTCTCGATTAAAACAACACCTGAGTGACCCTAACAAAGACTTTAAAGAAATAATCTTTTTTATAAGCAAAGATGAACTATTAACAAAGACTCAGATAAAATATCTTGAATCAAGAATGATCCAACTTGCAATAGACGCTAAAACAGCAGAAATTGAGAATGGAAATTCACCAAGTTTGCCAACATTACATGAAGCGGATATTTCAGACATGGAGTATTTTCTAGAACAAATTAAACTCATGCTTCCAGTAATGGGCTTTAGATTTTTAATTTCTTCTACGTTAAAACCTGAAATAAAAGAAGTAAAACAAACAGATTCAAAAACTAAAATAGTATTTGAAATTAAAACTAAATCTTTCAAAGCTAGCATGTATGAATCTGACCAAGGTTACATTATTACAAAAGGTAGTGAAGCCAAGAAAAGTTTATCCAAATCAACAACTGAGACATATCGAAGTTTAAGACGTAAATTGTTAGAAACAAAGATATTATTAGACAAAGGAGACAAACTGGAATTTATAGAAGATGCTATTTTCAACAGCCCCAGCGCTGCTTCAAATATGGTTCTAGGAAGAAATTCAAATGGTTTTACAGAATGGATAACTGAGAAAGGAAAAACATTTAAAGAGATTCAAGAAATAATAAATAAATAAATAACTTCCGCCAACAATGTATATAGTTTATGGCGGGTAAGTGCTGATAATGAAGGTTGTAGCATTAAATTAAAAGTTATAGTAAATTAAAAGTTTGGCGCTCCGAAAACCGCCACAAAACCATATACTTAACGTTATCAGTTGTACGCCATAATTGAGAAAAAATGAGACAAATAATTACCATTATTTATATTATTCTTTTTACAATAATCACATTTGTTGCTTCCTCGCAGGAAATAGTTACCGGTTTGCAGATAAACCCTGTAATTAAAAATACAATAAAAAACAAACAAATACCTGCAAGTTCTTTAAAATCAATAAAGTTAGAGTATATTACTCCGAT
Source organism: Bacteroidota bacterium (assembly GCA_030622635.1). Lineage (GTDB taxonomy): Bacteria > Bacteroidota > Bacteroidia > Bacteroidales > JADFUO01 > JADFUO01. The sequence continues at coordinate 3,931 of JAUXFX010000210.1, read as the reverse complement.
ACATTTACCTTTTTTTGATGATTTTACGTCCAAAGGTATCTTTCCTGATACAGCCCGATGGATTGATAATTACGCTTATGTAAACTCCGATTTTCCTTTATTTTCAGCAAATATTGGAGCTGCAACTTTAGATGCCATTGATGAAACAGGTTCACTTTATCCTGATGCAAGCGTATTCCCGTTTATTGCCGATCATCTTACATCAAGACCAATCCGACTTGATTCAGTATTCAACCCGGTGCAGGCAGCAATAAAAATTGAAGATTCATTATATTTCAGTTTTTATTATCAGCCACAGGGACGCGCAAACGCACCCGAAACACATGATTCTCTTGTCCTGGAATTTGGTTACTATTCAGGAGATTCTGTTTTTTCTTATGTTGATTCAATATGGATTACCCTAACCGAAACTTTATATCCGGGTGATTCAATTTTAAGACCTTGCGATTTACCAAATGATTCAATCTGGATTCCGATTTACAACACATATTATGCCGGATGGGAAATACTTTTACCCTGCGATTCGGTTTATATCCCTGAAATAGAATGGAACCGGATATGGAGTTCACCAGGAATGACTCTTGACACATTCAGAGTAAAATATGGCACATATTGCAGACAGGTAATGATACCAATTACCGACAGTGCAACTTACTTCAGAAAAAATTTTCATTTCAGATTTTTTAATTATGCAAGCATTGCCAGTGAGAATCTTCCAAGCTGGCGAAGCAATGTTGATGAATGGAATGTTGATTATGTTTATCTGAATATCAATCGTACACAGGGAGATACTATCTACCGTGATGTTAGTTTTGTTGAACGCGCCCCATCAATGCTGAAAAAATACCAGTCAATGCCTTACAATCAGTACCGAAAAAAACCAACAGTTGAAGTACTCGATACTTTACGGCTTTATATCACCAACTTAGATACAACAACTTTTAATACAAGTTATAAATATTACATAACAAGCGAAGACGGAAGCTTCAGCCGTATCTATGATGGCGGAAACTGTAATTTGCCGCCTTTTTATAGTTTCGGTTATCAGAATTGCGAAAACTGTCCCAAGCATGCCTGTCCTGTCAATCATTTCTTATTTCCGTTAGGAGGTACTGACGATAGCGCTGCTTTTGAAATCAAACATGTGATACTGGGTGATATTACTGCCACAGATACAATTGGAGATACTATTTATTTTAATCAGAAATTTTATAATTATTATGCTTATGACGATGGCACTCCTGAGGAAGGCTACGGATTAACTCCTGCATATTCAAAATTAGCATACAGATTTCAGCTTAACGAGGCAGATACACTTAGGGCTGTTAAAATGTTTTTCAACCATACCCTGAATAATGCAAACGAACAATATTTTTATTTAACTGTTTGGAAAGATAATAACGGACTACCGGGCGAAGTAATATATAGCAGTTATAGTATAAAGCCTGTTTTTGAAGATAGCTTATACGAATTTCATACTTACTATCTTGATTCAATAGTTCCGGTAAGCGGTGTTTTTTATGTCGGATGGATACAAACAACCGATGATAATCTTAATATCGGATTGGACAGATATAATAATGCCCGGGAAAATATTTTTTATAACACTTCAGGTGAATGGATGGGTTCACTTGTAGAAGGTTCGCTGCTCATAAGGCCTGTTCTTGGTAAAAAAATTCACGATTATCCTGTTCCTCCGGTTAAAAGGTTTAATACGCTTATTATCCGTCCAAATCCTGCAAAATCATCTTATTTTGTTAAGTTGTTAATACCAAAGGATTTCTGTTCTTTATCAGATTATGATGATCTGATTGTCAGTATTTTTAATCTATACGGTCAATCTATGCTAACATCCCGTTTTAAAGAAAACTTTTACATCCCACAACTTTCAAAAGGAATGTATATTGTTAGAGTGATTAATACGAATAATAATAGTTCATTGGTTAATAAACTTATAATCTCACAATAATTCTGTTACGGATTACGATTTGAGAATTGAGAATTGAGAATTAAGATTTGAGATTTGAGATTTGAGATTTGAGAATTGAGATTTGAGATTTGAGATTTGAGAAGTTAACAATAATACTATGACTCTTTACACAGAAACACACAACTGATTTTAATTCAATTATGATAGATAAACCGGATTTCTATGATGAGGGCAATGAGCTATATGAACATTTCCGGTTTGTTGTGGATAAAGGTCAGGCTTTGCTCAGGATTGACAAATACCTGATGAACAGGATTGAAAGTGCTTCAAGGAATAAAATACAAAATGCAGCCAAAGCCGGAAATATACTGGTAAATAATAAACCGGTAAAACCAAATTACAAGGTTAAGCCCGATAATATTATTTCAATTGTACTGGCTTATCCTCCAAAGGAAATTGAAATAATTCCACAAGATATTCCTTTAAATATATTATACGAAGACGAAGATATTTTAATTGTTAATAAAGAGGCAGGGATGGTGGTTCATCCGGGATATGGAAATTGGGATGGAACTTTGGTAAATGCTCTTCTTTATCATCTTCAGAATCTTTCTTTTAAAAAAAGTCATGACGAACAAGTTTTTCTGGCACACAGGATTGATAAAAACACATCCGGAATTTTATTAGTAGCAAAAAATGAACTTGTCCAGGCAAAACTTGCTAAGGAATTTTTTGATCACACGGTTGAAAGAAAATATGTAGCACTTGTTTGGGGTAATTTTATAGAAGATGAAGGAACAATTGAAGGTCATATCGGGCGAAGTTTAAAAAACCGTAAAGTAATGACAGTATTCCCTGACGGAGAATATGGCAAGGAAGCAATTACACATTACAGGGTTTTAAAACGATTCGGTTATGTTACTTTGGTAGAATGTAAATTAGAAACCGGTCGTACTCATCAGATACGGGCTCACTTTAAATACATCAAACATCCGTTGTTCAATGATGAAACTTATGGTGGAGACCAGATTTTGAAAGGAACTACTTTTACGAAATACAAGCAATTTATCCAAAATTGTTTTAAAATATTACCTAGACAAGCCCTGCATGCCAAATCACTTGGTTTTAAACATCCAATCTCAGGAAAATATCTCAGCTTTGACTCTGAACTTCCTAAAGACATGAAAACCGTTATTGAAAAATGGGAACAATATTCAAACTATAAAAATAACCGGTTATGAAAAATATCATTTTTACAATTGCAGTTATTTTTGCCGGAATAACTATTGCTGATGCCCAAACATTTAAAAAAGGTACAAACGCTATTAACATTGGAATTGGCTTTACTAATACATTATATGCCGGATCAGGCTATAGCCATACAATTCCACCTATTTCAGCTTCTTATGAATATGGTGTTACTGATCAATTCGGTGTTGGAGGATTCATGGGTTATTGTATTTCACAATGGGAAAGCATATATTATTTAAATAATGAATATTATCCTTACGGAAATACTTATTCATATTTCTTAATCGGTTTAAGAGGAAATTATCATTTTTTATCAACCAATAAATTTGACATTTATGGCGGAATGATGTTAGCTTATAATATTGTTTCATCTTATGATTATTATTGTGATGGCCCAGGCACATACGATCCATATTCAATTGTATCGGAAAGTGGAGTAAGAATATCGGTTTATGCAGGAGCACGTTATTATTTCCTAAATAATATAGGAGTTTTTCTTGAATTAGGCTACGGATGGACTGTTTTTAATGCCGGCATAGCAGTTAAATTTCAAAAAAAATAATAGTATACTGCTTAAAATGAATTCGCGTCTTAAAAAATATATCTCTTAGTCTATATTCATAATTTAATATTGAGTCTGGTATAAAAAGTAAAAATTTGCATTGATAGCCATCCATACGGACTTGCTTCGCTTCGTACGGATGACTTTCTAATTAATTGATACACAGTTTGATTTTTTTGACGATTTTT
>JAUXFX010000234.1 GCA_030622635.1 Bacteroidota bacterium | reverse complement strand
CTTATTTAGTATTAGAATCAGAGGAGGTAGTTTCTAATAAAAATACTTATGCCCGGGTTTCAGGATATGGAAATGCAAATGATGCTTTCCACACTTCAACAATATCGGATGATGCTGTAGGAGTTATCAGTGCGATATCTCAGGCATTAAAATCGGCAAAGATTGACCCAGACAAAATTGATTATATAAATGCTCATGGAACAGGTACAGAAAACAATGATTTCGTTGAACTAACAGGGTTCTCAAAGATATTTAACAGAATACCTCCTTATAATTCAACAAAATCTTATACAGGACATACACTTGGTGCAGCAGGAGCTATTGAAGCTATTTTCAGTATTTTAAGTATAAGAAATAATGAGTTATATCCAAGTTTAAATATTAACACGCCTATTTCACAATTCAATTTATATCCAGTCAAAAAATATGAAACAGGAGTGGATATTAATTATGTATTATCCAATTCCTTTGGCTTTGGCGGCAACTGTACTTCAATAATATTATCAAAAGTCTAAAACAATGTTTATCAGAGACCTTTCGAGCATTTCGCCACAATATACTTACAACAATAAAATTTTTGAAAATGAGATAAAATTTTATTCTGATAACAGATATTTAGCAATTGAACCTGATTATAAGAATATGATTCCTTTAGGTCTTTTAAGAAGAATGGGGAAAGCAGTAAGAATGGGAATAGGTGCAGGTTTGCCATTAATGAAAAAGTATCCGGGTTTAGGAGGTATAATTATTGGAACAGCTAACGGTGGTCTCGAAGATTGTATTAAATTTTTGAATCAAATAATTTCATACAATGAAGGATCTCTTACTCCAACGAATTTTGTTCAAAGCACACCGAATTCAGTTGCAGGTCATCTTGCCCTTATGAGTATTAATACAGGATATAATACGACTCATGTTCATAAGGGTTTAGCTTTTGAAAGCTCATTATTAGATGCTAAACTTTTATTTGAACAAGGTGAAGTAAAATCATTACTTGTGGGTAATGTTGAAGAAATATCAGATTACAATTATAATATTGATTATCTCGCAGGGCTATTTAAAGAAAAGGAAGTTGATTCCAAATCATTATTAAATTCCAATACAAAAGGAACAGTATGCGGAGAAGGTTCGGCTATGTTTGTATTAGAATCTTCACCGGCAAATTCTCTTGCTGAGATTAAAGATATAGATCAAATTTGTTTCCCGACAGAATCCGAAATTATTGAAAAAGCCAAACATTTTCTCAATAAAAACAACTTAACGGAATCGGATATAGATGCGCTTGTATTAGGTTTGAATGGTGACAACAGAACAGACTTTTGGTATAATAATTTGAACAAAAAATTATTCAAAAACAAGGGAATTTTTACTTTTAAAAATCTAATCGGGGAATACCCTACTGCTTCGGCATTTGCAACATGGTTATCTGCTCACATTATTCAAGGACATAAAATTCCCAAAGAAGCAGTATATAAAAAACCACAATCGGATATAAAAAATATTTTAATCTATAATCATTATGAAGGCTCTCAACATGGGTTTATTCTAATGTGTAAATCATAAGCGAAATTTAGTTGACCCATTAATAACTTGCATAAGCACGGGCTGGCTTTAGTGTTCGCTGCTTAAATATTTGTTTGTCTGTTATGGGTTGTGAGGGCAAACCAATATCGAATCTTTTACGGATAAAACGCATTTTGCACGTAAATAATTCTTATATTTGCATAATATAAAAAATATCAATATGAATAATTTAGCATTATATACAAAAATAAATACCAAAATTCTTAAACAGAAATTGAAAGATGAAAACTACTCAAATAAGTTTTAAAATACCCGATTTTCTTCTTATAACGTTAAATCTTGACAGGAAAGAATTTACGGAACAATCACGCATCTATACCGCAATGCAACTTTTTAAAGAACATAAGTTATCCTCAGGTCAGGCTGCTACTCTTGCAGGTATGGATAAATACAGATTTTGGATGGAACTTGGGAAACATGGAATACCATTAATAGATTATGATCCTTCAGAATTGAAAGATGAATTAAAGAGGTTTAACCAATGATAATAGTTGCAGATTCTTCTCCGCATATTTCTTTAGCGATACTTTCAAAATTAGAATTGCTAATTAAATTATTTGACGATATTCTTATTCATCTTCACTAAAAATTGCCGGAGAAGAATAATCTTTGTTATTACCTGCCACCTTTATATCTATATTTCATAATTTTAGGCATTTTAACTTATTTTAAATTTTAGTCATTAATTCAATGCTTATAAAAAATCTAAAAATAACAAGTTCCTGTATCATCCGTTTTAATAAAGTTATTATTAATGATAAACCCGATTATATTCAAAATGATTATAGCAGTTTCCCTGATTTTATAAAATCTGTTTATAGAAATTACAAAATTGGTTATCCTAAATTCTTCAAGATGGATAATCTGAGCAAATTAGGTTTTATTACTTCGGAGTTATTAATAAAGCAGAAAAGTTTATTAAGCAAATATAAAAATGATGAAATCGGTATAATAATTTCAAACTCCGGCTCATCAATCGATACGGATATTAAGTATTACAACACTATTAAAGATAAATCAAATTATTTTCCAAGTCCTTCGGTGTTTGTATATACTTTGCCGAATATTATGATAGGCGAAATATGTATTCGTAATAAAATTATGGGGGAAAGCACATTTTTTATTTCTGAAAAATTCAACCCTGATTTTCTCTGTAATTATATAAATATTTTATTTAATACATCAAAAATTAAAAGTTGTATTTCGGGTTGGGTTGAATATGAGGAAAATAAGTATGAATCGTTTCTGTTTTTAGTTGAAAAAGAAAATAATAAAAATAATGGCAGAAACATTAATTTTGAACCGGAAAGTATCAGGGAAATATATGAATGATAAAATGATAGAATGTTGAGCGAAGCGAAATCCCGCCACTGCGGGGATAAAATGAAATAACATTTAACCATTTACGCATTAACACATTAAAATTTAATCTAATTTAAAAATACATGGAAGCCCTTATAACCACATTAAAAAAAGAGATAATCGAAATATTAAATCTTGAAGAAATGGAAATTGAAGATATTGAAACCGATGCCCCGCTTTTTGTCGAGGGTTTGGGATTAGATTCAATTGATGCTCTTGAACTGATAGTTTTATTGGAAAAAAATTACGGAATAAAGATAGACACAGCCGAAGAAGGAAAGAAAATTTTATATTCAGTCAGAACAATGGCTGAATTTATTAAGGGGAACAAATAAATGTCCGACAAGGTTTTTGTAACGGGAATTGGCATTATTTCGGCTATTGGCAACAATACCGGTGAGGTTTTTAATTCATTAAACCTGTCAGCAACCGGTATCGGCTTTACATCTTACCTAAATACAATTCATAAGAACGAACTTCCGGTTGCCGGGGTTAAAGCCTCAAATGAAGAATTATTGGAAATTGCAGCTCCTTGTGATAATTTGGCTTATACAAGAACCGCATTGTTGGGAATGATAGCAGCAAAAGAAGCAGTTATAAGTTCCGGCATTAAAGATATTTTCGAAAAAAGAACAGGGCTTGTTTCTGCCACATCTGTCGGCGGAATGGATAAAAGCGAATATTTCTTCAGCAAATTTATCAAAGACAATAAAGCAGGGAAATTAAAAGATATTATTACTCACGATTGTGGCGACAGCACCGAAAAAATTGCTGATTTTCTCGGCATAAAGGATTATATAACAACTATTAGCACAGCTTGTTCTTCATCAGCTAATTCAATAATGTTCGGGGCAAGACTTATTAAGAATGGTATTCTGGACAGAGTAATTGCAGGTGGTACCGATTCACTAACCAAATTCACCCTGAATGGATTTAACACTTTGATGATACTTGATAAAACCGGTTGTAAACCCTTTGATAATAACAGGAACGGGCTTACACTCGGTGAAGGAGCAGGTTTTTTAGTTTTAGAATCTGAAAGAGCCGCAAATTCAGCGAACAAAGAAATATTGTGCGAATTAAAAGGATATAACAATTCCTGTGATGCATATCACCAAACAGCTTCTTCTCCGGATGGTTATGGTGCTTATCTCGCAATGAAAGGAGCTATT
>JAUXFX010000124.1 GCA_030622635.1 Bacteroidota bacterium | reverse complement strand
CTGAAACCTAAAACCTGAAACCTAAAACCTGAAACCTGAAACCTGAAACCTGAAACCTGAAACCTGAAACCTGAAACCTGAAACTAGTATTTTACATAGAAAAAAAAATAATATAATGAAAACTTCAAATAAAAATTCAGAGCTGCAAAATAAAATTGCAGATATAACTGAGAAACTACATAAGGTTAATGAGAAATTAAAAGAATCGGAAGCATTTAAAGGTCATTTTATTTCAAATATTACAAATGAAATAATAAATCCGTTTGCTTCAATATTAGGACTTTCTCAAAATATTTTATCATTAAAGGATGGAGATATTGAAAAAGCAAAGTCAATGGCTAATTTAATTTATTCCGAAGCATTTAACCTTGATTTTCAGTTAAACAACATTTTTGCCGCAGCCAAAATTGAAGCCGGAGAAATAATTCCCGAAATATTAAATGTTGACATTCATAAGTTAATTCAAAACAGTATTAAGATATTTAAATTTCAGGCTGATAAAAAAAAGCTTTTAATTGAATTCAATTATAAAATAAGTGCTGATTTAAATAAGATATATTATTTTAAAACCGATCCTGAAAAATTAAAATTAATTCTTTCAAATATTATCAGCAATAGTATTAAATACAGCAACGAATCAGGTAAATTACAAGTAAACACCTGGATTGAAGATGGAAATCTTAAAATTGCCATAAGGGATTACGGAAAAGGCATTGATGCTGCTGGAAAGAAAGTTATTTTTGACAGATTTAAACAACTTGATACAAATATAAATACTATTAACAGTGGATATGGACTCGGTCTTTCTATAACAAAAGCATTGATTGATATAATTGATGGAAACATAAAAATTATAAGCGAAGAAGGCAAAGGAGCGGAATTTATAATTACAATACCTGAGGCAAAATCATCTACGGAAGATATTGCATCAGATGCGAATGAAATTTATTTTGAAGATAATGAAATATTTTAATGGTGATGTTTTATGAATAATATTCCTTTGTTTTTTTTGTATCCTTCTGCAATTTTTGTTACTAAGCAACCGTATATTATAAACACTATTTTAGGCTCGTGTGTTGCTGTTTGTATGTGGGATAAGGTTCTGAAATTCGGAGGCATAAACCATTATATGTTGCCGTTTTGGAATGGACAGGGTTTAGCTTCACCGAAATATGGAAATATTGCAATTGAAAAATTGATTGAAAAGATGATTGGGCTTGGAAGTAATAAAAAGAACTTAATTGCAAAAGTTTTTGGCGGAGGTGAAATAATTGAGACACAGCAAAATATTTTTAATATCGGGGAAAGAAACATTAAACTTGCTGAAGAAATTTTATTTAAAGAAAATATCCCGATTAAAAGTTTAAGTGTTGGTGGAAATATGGGAAGGAAAATTATTTTTTATACATTTACAGGCGAAATCAGACAGAAGTATATTATAAATAGAGGAGAGAAGGTGATTGAATGATGGAATGAATGGAATGATGGGATGATGGAATGAATGGGAACCAGTAACCAGTAACCAGTAACCAGTAACCAGTAACCAGAAACCAGAAACCAGTAACCAGAAACCAGAAACCAGTAACCAGTAATTAAACTACTAAAAAGACAAAATATTTATTATAAATTTCCATGAAAAATAATAAAATACGTGTTCTTGTAATTGATGATTCTGCACTTATTAGGCAGACTCTTACTACAATTCTTAATTCCGACCCATTGATTGAGGTATATGATACAGCATCCGATCCGTTTTATGCTGCAAAGAAAATTCAGGAAGAAAAACCCGACGTAATTACTCTTGATATTCATATGCCAAGAATGGACGGTCTTACTTTCCTGAAAAAATTAATGAAGCAGCATCCCATCCCTGTGGTAGTTATTTCAAGTCTGGCGATTGAAGGCTCAGATACAATAATTAAAGCTTTCGAATATGGTGCAATTGAAGTTATTAAAAAACCTCAGTTAAAAACAAAGGAATTTTTTGAGGAATCAAAAATCAGACTCTGCGATGCAGTTAAAGCAGCAGCAATGTCAAAATTAACAACAAAAATCAATATATTGCGGAAATCAGTTAAGCCAAAATTTTCTGCAGATATTATCATTAAAAAAGGGAAAGTCGCAAAAGTTCCTATAAAAACCGAGAGAGTTATTGTGATAGGAGCATCAACAGGAGGTACGGAAGCTATACCGGTAATTCTTAAATATTTAAGTGGTAATTCACATGGCATTGTTATTGTTCAGCACATGCCTGAAGATTTTACTTTTGCTTTTGCAAAAAGATTAAACGATATATGTGAGCCTACCGTGAAAGAAGCTGAATCGGGAGATATTGTTACAAGTGGGAAAGTTTTGATAGCACCAGGTAATAAACATTTATTGATAAAACGAAACACTCTTAATTACTATGTAGAAATTAAAGATGGTCCGTTAGTTAACCGTCACCGTCCGGCAGTTGATGTATTATTCCGCTCGGCAGCAAGATATGCAGGAAAAAATGCTATGGGAATTTTGTTGACAGGTATGGGTGATGATGGTGTAAAAGGATTGCTGGAAATGAAAGAAGCAGGGGCATTTACCATTGCTCAGGATGAAAAATCATGTGTGGTTTTTGGTATGCCAAAAGAAGCAATTAAATTAAATGCTGTCAACAAAATCCTCTCTTTAGAGGAAATTGCAAAACAAATAATTAATTTTGCTTAATATTTTAAAAATAATATTACGGATTACGAATTGCGATTTACGAGTTAACTGAATCCTTTAATCCGTAAAAAACCTTTTTTAATTATGAATCATAATAAACCAAGAATTCTCGTAATTGATGATATGTCATCGGATATTGAGTTAATAACAGAAATACTTAAGAAGAAAAATTATCGGATTGCTTCAGCTAAAAATGGAAAAACAGCTATTACAAAGGCAAAAGCTCACAAGTTTGATTTAATACTTCTGGATGTTATTTTGCCCGATATGGATGGTTATGAAATTTGTAAGCATTTGAAAAAATTTCCATCAACTAAAGATATACCGATTATATTTATTACAGTAAAAACTGACCATAAAAGCTTATTAAGGGGTTTCGAAGCAGGAGCAGTGGATTATATTACCAAGCCATTTAATGAGTTAGAATTATTAGCCAGAGTAAATACTCATTTAGAATTAAAATTTTCAAGAGAAGAATTAAAAAAGGCAAAAGAGGATGCTGAAAGATCAGATAAACTAAAGTCTGCTTTCCTCTCAAATATGTCGCATGAAATCCGTACACCAATTAATGCAATTATAGGGTTTTCCGAACTGCTTTTATTGCATGATATAACAGATGAACAGAATAAAGAATACATTGATATTATTATAAATAACGGTAATGTTCTTATAGAACTGATTGATGATATTATTGAAATATCAAAAATTGAAGCAGGTGAGATAAAAATTGAAGAAACCGATTGCCCTGTTAATAAAATATTGTCTGAACTTTTTATTACATTTAATAATGAAAAAAATAAACTTGGGAAAAAAGATATTACAATAAAAGTTAACAAAGCAAATGATTCTCCTGATTTCTCAATAATATCGGATCCACTCAGGTTCAGGCAAATATTTTCGAATCTTATAGGAAATGCATTAAAATTTACTAAAACAGGATATATTGAATTTGGTTATACTTTTATCAAAGATGATGAAATTGATAAGGAAAATAATTTTATTCGCTTTTATGTGAAAGATACCGGAATTGGAATTCCAAAAGATAAACATAAAATAATTTTTAAAAGGTTTATTCAGATAGATTATTCAAATACGAGGAAATACCAAGGAACAGGGCTGGGACTTTCAATTTCAAAGAGTCTTGTAAAACTGCTTGGAGGTGATATATGGGTGGATTCAATTGAGGGAAAAGGTTCAATATTCTATTTTACTTTGCCGTATAAACCCGCAAAAAGTGTTGCCGAATATGTTGAAATTCAAGACACACATAAAGACAATTATGATTGGGAAAACAAAACTATATTAATAGTTGAAGATATTAGTACAGTTAATTTATTTCTGAAAAAAGTATTACAAAGAACAAAAGCCGAAACAATATCTGCAGAAAACGGGCTGGAAGCTGTAAAATTATTTAAAGAAAAAAAGCAAGAGATTGATTTGATATTAATGGACTTGCAAATGCCGGTTATGGACGGCTTTATGGCTACTACAAAAATTAGGCAATTGGATAAAAAAGTCCCGATTATTGCTCAAACAGTATTAACAATGAAAGAAGAACGGAATAAAGCATCCGAAGCAGGCTGCAATGATTATATAACAAAACCGATAAAAATTAATGAGCTTCTTGTTTTGATAAGTAAATATATTGATAAATAGAATACTATACTATACCCGTAAAAACAACATAATATCAAAAAATATGACAATTTTAATATATTTTTGCAAAAAATAATAACCAACAAATCATGAACCCTGGTGAAAATAAGTTAAAGATTCTTGTTGTTGATGATGTTCCCATTAACATTGAGAAAATGACTGAAGTTTTAAAGACAAATAAGAATTATCTTATTGCGACTGCTTCAAATGGAATGACTGCTCTTGCAAAAGCAAAAGCACATCAATTTGATCTCATACTTCTTGATATCATTATGCCGGATATTAATGGTTTTGAAGTTTGTGAACAGTTAAAAAAATATTCTGCAACTAAGGATATTCCAATTATTTTTCTAACTGCAAAACGTGATACAAAAAGTGTTGTAAAAGGATTTGAAGTGGGAGCAGTTGATTATATTCCTAAACCGTTTAGTAATGAGGAACTACTTGCAAGAGTTGCTATGCATTTAAAACTGAAACATACTCAAGAGGATCTAAAAAGGGCAAAAAATCTGGCTGAAGCTGCTGCACATGCAAAATCAATGTTTCTTGCTTATATGTCGCATGAAATCAGAACACCGATGAATGGTATTATCGGAATGGTTGATATTTTAAAGCAAACCAAACTAAATGATGCTCAAATGGAATTTGTTAATATAATTGATATTTCAGGCGAAAATTTATTATCAATTATTAATGATATTCTTGATTTCTCAAAAATTGAAGCAGGGCAGATTGAATTTGAAAATATAAGATTTAACATTAGTGATGAAATTTGTGAAGTAATAAAATTATTAAACTTAAAAACAAAAGAAAAAGGATTGAGCCTTACAATGATTATCCATGATTCTGTTCCTGAATTTATTTATGGTGATCCGGTAAGATTAAAACAAATATTGATTAATTTAATTAATAATGCTATTAAATTTACTTCCGAAGGAGGTGTGAAAATTGAAATTGATACTAAAAGTATTGATGAGTTAAAAGTTAAATTATTGTTTAAGGTAATTGATACCGGAATTGGTATTTCGGATGAAGGAAAGAAAAAACTTTTTAAATCATTTTCACAAACCGACACCTCAACAACACGTAAATACGGTGGAACCGGACTTGGACTTGCAATCTCAAAAAACCTTGCAAATCTTATGAATGGAGAAATTGGAGTTGAAAGTGAGATTGATAAAGGTTCTGCTTTTTGGTTTACTGCTGTGTTTAACAGGGCGTTTGAGGAAGAAAAAAAACCTCAAACCAGGGTGGCAGAAGAAGAAAAAGAAATTAAACCCGAAAAACAACTAAAAATTCTTGTAGCCGAAGATAATATAATTAATCAAAAAGTTGCAGTTTTTAATATTGAAAAGTTAGGTCATAAGGTTGATGTTGCTGAAAACGGGAAAATTGCCGTTGATATCTTTAAAAAATATACATACGATTTGATACTTATGGATATTCAAATGCCTGAAATGGACGGTATTGAAGCTACAAAATTAATACGTGAATTTGAAGTTGAAACAGCTAAGGATAAAAAGATACCAATTATAGCAATGACTGCAAACGTAATGAAAGGTGACAGGGAAAAATTTATAGAGGCAGGAATGAATGATTACATTAGTAAGCCTTTTAAAATAAATGAATTATCAGAACTTCTTGATAAAATTACGAGTTCAAAAAGCTAAAATATTTTTAAATCAATATAGAATTAATTATGGAAAATCAAGCAACTTCTAATGGCATGGATTTTAAAAAAAACTATGATTGGAGTGATAAGGTAATATTGATTGCAGAAGATGTTGAAACAAGCAACCGTTATTATAAAGCTGCTTTAAACAGAACAAATGCAAAATTATTATGGGCAAAAAATGGTAAAGAGGCAATTGATTTAGTTAAAAAGAATAAAAAAATTGATATTATATTGATGGATTTACACATGCCCGAACTAAATGGTTTTAAAGCTACAAGAAAGATAAAAGATTTTAAAAATGATATTCCGATTATTGTCCAAACTGCTTATATTTTGGCGGGAGAAGAAGAAATGAGTTATGAAGCAGGGTGTGATGAATTTTTAGCCAAACCTATAAAATTTAATACTCTTCTATCAACAATTGAAAAGTATTTTTAAATATTAACTGTTTTTCAATATAAAACCTTTCCAAATTTTATTATAAAAATATTTTGTGAATCAAAATGAATTTTCTAATTTTGCACTCATTTTATACAGGAGAGGTGGGAGAGTGGCTTAATCCAGCAGTTTGCTAAACTGCCGTACCTAAGAACGGGTACCGGGGGTTCGAATCCCCCTCTCTCCGCTACTAAAAATGTTCTTTCATTCAGGGTTAAAATCTTTAACGGGGTATAGCGTAGTCCGGTTAGCGCGCCTGCTTTGGGAGCAGGAGGTCGCAGGTTCAAATCCTGCTACCCCGACAATTGAAACAGGAGGTCGTCCGTACGGACTACCCCGACAAAATTCAAAAAATAACACCTCCCTAATTATAGCACCCCTTATTTTATTTCAAAACAATTTACAAGTCATATATTATAATTATTTTTTTATTAACAATTCTTAATTATTTAAAAAAAATCAGATATTTGTATAATAATTAAATAAATAATCAATATGAAAGCAAAAACATTTGTAGAAAAAATCTTTAATGCAGAAAAAGGAAGTATAGTATTTAAAAAGCCGGATATAATTTTAACCCACGATAATACGGCAAGTATAGCAAATACATTTAAAAAAATGGGTGGCGAAAAAGTAGCAGACCCTGATCAACTTTTAATTGTTCTTGATCATAATGCCCCTCCGACGAGTGCAAAACTTGCTAATCAATATCAGTCAATACGAGATATTGTTAAAGAGCAGGGTATAGATAAATTTCATGATGTTGGGAGCGGTATTTGCCACCAGATTATGGCTCAGTATGCTAAACCTAAAATGATAATTGTTGGAAGTGACAGCCATACTTGTACTGCAGGGGCTTTTAATGCTTTTGCAGCAGGAATTGACAGAACCGAATCGGCTGGATTATGGAAACAAGGTGAAACATGGTTCAGGGTGCCTGAATCAATAAAAATTACTTTAACAGGAAAATTACCTGACGGTGTTTATGCGAAAGACCTTTCATTATGGATAATCGGCATGATAGGTTCAAGCGGTGCCGATTATATGTCAATTGAGTACCATGGGGATGGAGTTAAAACATTAGATGTATCCGAAAGAATGACCATTGCGAATTTAGCTTCTGAAATGGGTGCTAAGAATGCTGTTTTCCCTGCTGATGAAGTTTTACAAAAATATCTTGGTGAAGAAATTAATGGGATATGGGCTGATGAAAATGCAGTTTATACAAAAGAAATTGAAATTGATCTTACCGAATTGTTTCCTGTAGTAGCAGCCCCTCATAATGTTGATAATGTGAAAGCTTTATCTGAAGTTCAGGGAACGAAATTAAATCAGGCTTTGGTTGGTACATGCACAAACGGACGTATTGAAGATTTGCGTGAAGCAGCAAAAGTCTTAAAAGGAAAAAAATTACCGGAAGGCTTCCAGATGCTTGTTATCCCTGCTTCCCAACAAATTTATCTTGAAGCTTTGAAAGAAGGATTAATTGAAATATTTTTAAATGCAGGTGCAAATGTTCTGGCAACTTCATGCGGACCGTGTCTTGGAACAGGGCAGGGGATACCGGCTGACGGATATAATGTTATTTCAACTGCAAACCGTAATTTTAAAGGCAGAATGGGAAATAAAGAGGCAAGCATATTTTTGGCTTCTCCGGCAACCGTTGCACATTCAGCATTAAATGCCGAAATTACCGACCCGAGAGGAATTAAAGCCGAAAATAAATTTCCATATAAATCAGAACAAAGCAAAATCGTTGAAGTAAAACAAAACGAAGACAGGTATGAAAATACCACGTGGAATTATGCTGATGTTGATAACATGAATACTGACCAGATGTTTGCAGGCAACTTAACATATAGCGTTTTAAGTTCCGAACCTGAAAAAATTATGCCTCATCTGTTCAAGGGTTTTGATGATAGTTTTTCCGACAGGGTTAAAAAAGATGACATTATTATTGCAGGAGCAAATTTTGGTTGTGGGAGTTCACGTGAACATCCTGCTGTTGGCTTGTCTTATGCCGGTGTTAAAGCCGTAATTTGTAAATCAGTAAACAGGATTTTTTACCGTTCATCAGTCAATCAGGGGCTGCCAATAATTATACTTCCGGAAGCAGTTGAAACTTATGAACAGGGAGATAAAGTAAATATTGACTTTGAGAAAGGTATTGTAACCATTGGAACACGTGAGTTTGAATTTGCCCCGTTGCCCGCAAAACTGATGGATATTTTTAAAGCTAAAGGTCTGGTGAATTTTATTAAAGGGAATGTTTAAACTTTCAGTTGATTTTAGATTTTAGATTTTTGATTTGTGATTTAAGCTGTGAACAGTTACGTATATTGAATAAAACAAAGGCACGGGATGAAAAAAATATTATATGGTGTTCTATTTATTTTATTCTTAATAATAGCTTATTTTATTATCACTTCCGAATTCCCGAAAAGTGTAGGTAGATTGCCGTTTTTTGCAATTTTGTTTGCACTTGATTTTTACTTATGGTTTTCAATTAAGAAAAAAATATTTAAGCTAAATTCGATTTTAAAATATGTATTGATTTCCCTTTACTGGGCGCCTTTTGTACTTGTTGTTTTTTTAGTTCTGTTTATTGCTTTTTATTCCTTAACAGGATGGAACATAAGTTTTCAAACATACCTGTTCGGTATAATTTTTATAGTTTATGTTTCAAAACTTATACCTGTAATTTTTCTTTTATTTTCAGATATAATCAGGTTATTCAGGATTATTTTTCGTTTTTTTTCCAAACCAAAAGAAAAAAGCGATTTATTAAAAAGTAAAAAAATCAGCAGAAGCAAGTTTCTTCAATACATTGGTTTTATTGGCGGAGGTATAGCATTTAGCGGTTTATTAACAGGCATGTTGAAATGGGTTTATGATTTTAAGATTATTAAGAAAGTCATCAAATTACCTGATTTACCATCTGCCTTTAATAATTTCAGGATTGTTCAGTTCTCTGATTTGCATTTGGGTAGCTGGACATCAAAAAAACGTTTGATAGAAGCCGTTGAAATGATAAATGATTTAAACCCTGATGTTGTTTTTTTCACCGGCGATTTGGTTAATTATACAACAGAAGAAGCATTTAGGTTTAAACAAATCTTAAAAGAAAT
>JAUXFX010000045.1 GCA_030622635.1 Bacteroidota bacterium | reverse complement strand
TCCGGTTTCATAGTTAACTGCATTTTCAAAAGTTGCATTACCATTGTTTATTAAAACAGATATATCATTGCTGTTTTGGTTTGCAGTAACAATATCAAAATCAAGATCGCCATCCAGATCGGAGCAAAAAACAGAGCGCGGCCAATCACCTACATCAAAATGATTATTAACATCAAATTCAAAAGTTCCGTCTCCGTTATTTATCACGATGAATACGGCATTCCACGCTGCATCTGCCGCTGCTAAATCAATATCATTATCACCATCAAGATCAGTGCAAAAAATAGAATAATAATGATTCCCCAGATCACCGGAATAAATTGGCTCTGCAAAAGTTCCATCACCGTTATTCATCCAGATAGCTATCTGATAATAGGCTGCAACAGCTATATCCATATCCTGATCATTATCCAGATCAGCACAATAAATAGACATTGGTTCGGTATTTGGCCCTATCGGATAATCGACTTTTGCCTGAAATGTGCCGTCGCCATTATTTATTAATATTGATACACCTTCTCCTGTTGCTACAGCTAAATCCGAATATGTATCTCCATCTAAATCAGTACAAAAAACTGAGGAGGGACAAATTTCCGTCGCATAGTTGACAGGTGAAGCGAAAGGTATGGAATCTTTATTATTATTCTCTTTATACTGAAACGCATACATACGTACTAACTTCGTGTCGTAAACTTTGCTGTTTTCGAATAAACTAACTGAATGGGTTAGTACAATTTGTTTCTTTTTCTGTTTTGTATTCACGTTCAGTGTCAGTTTAAAAGAGCCATTATGGCCGGAAAAACAATTTATACCTGTACCATAAGCAGGCATAAAATAAAAGGCAAAAGCACTAATGCTAAAAGCAAATAATATTAATAAAATAATGCCTTTTTTCCTGAAAGATAATTTGTTGGATCTTTTCATGATTTTATTATTTAATTTCTTAAAATTATTTTATAAATAGAAACTGAATCTTTGGTTTTTATCCTGATAAAATAAATTCCGTCTTTTAAATTATCATGTGTGAATTTTTCTGAATTATGCCCTGCTGTATATGTTTTATTACAGATTTGTTTAACTTTTACACCCATAGTATTAAAAACCGAAATTTCAACATTCTGCAACGAAGATAAGTAAAATTCAATATTTGCCGATTCATTAACAGGATTTGGAAATATTAAAACATTGCTGATAATTTTATTTATATTCTCAATTCCTGAAAAACCAGATATTTCGAGATATGGATGTTTTGTTGGGTCAGTAGCATCTTTTGAATAAAATTCAGCGAACTTAGTACCTGAATTAGCTATTATTACCAAGCCGTAATTAGAAATAGTTTCATCAAGCCATTCATTAACCAAAGAGGTTATGTCAATTTCGTACCAGCCAAGTGTTGATGTAAAAGTTGGTGTTGCATACTCGGTTTCGCCATGAGTAACATTAGTTGAAACCGGCCAGGTATTTTCATCCCAGTCTTCGGTAATAGCGAAAATTTTTGATGGCGTGGGCGAACCGTCCGGTGCATGAAAATGCTGATAGATTTTCAAATTTGCACTAACAACTGTTTGTCCACTGAATTGGCTTAAATCAAACTTTATTAATGTCTGATGGTAATTTTGCATTGGATCCCAATTGGCTATCCATAATTCTTCATCAGAAGGCATCATTCCTGAGCTTCCTGTTTGAGTTGTCATGTCGTCAGTTGGGTAAACTGTTGTTACTTGGGCTTTTGTTAATGTGAAGCCTAAAAATAACACTGCGATTGTAAAATAAAGTTTTTTCATGATAATTAAATTTAGTTAAACATTTATATTATTAAAAAATTAAAAATTAAAATTCAAGCTTGCATTAAAGCTACGTCCGGGTTGCCTTTCCCAGTCAAACTGGTAATGTTCTCTGTAATCTTTGTTTAAAATATTTGTTATTGAGAATGTAACTTTAAAGTATTTATTAATTTTCCACCCACATAAAAAGTCAAAAACAAGAAAAGCATCAGTAGGGACATCACCGGTTGCAACTTCTTCCTGTTTTGTAGAATATTTTCCGGCAGTCCCAAGCCATAGTTTTGCAGGAAGGAAAAAATATTTTACATTCAAATGTGCCTGAAAAGGCGGCACATCCATTAATGGTTCTTTATTATCTTTTTCATACCCGACTATATAACTTAGATTACCATTAATAAACAACTTTTTGAACATTTGATAATCAAGCGAAAATTCAATGCCATAAAGCAAAGCATCCTTGTTTTCAAACCATCCCGAGGCATGGAGCGAGTCCCAATTAAGAATAACCATATCATTAATGTAATTTCTGAATAAAAACAGAGAAGCATTATTTCTATTATTATTTTTACTTTTTACACGAATCCCCAAATCAATATTAAAGCTTTTTTCAGGTATTAAATCGGGGTTGCAAAAATTCATTCCCCTATGTGTCATGGTATTAATAAATAATTCCTTTGTAGAAGGCACACGAAAAGCCTGCCCAATATTAGCAGTAATATTTACATTTTTTAGAAGCAAAAACGAAATTCCCAGATTGCCGCTAAAAGCCTCGTTGTTTTTGGTTTTTGTTTCATGTATATTTTTGCTGTAATCATAAGGCGGTCCTGTTTGGGTCGTTTTCACAAGGTTTGCATGAGTATTAAATTTATTCCATCGTAAACCGCCATTCAGAAATATTTTTTCGGATAATGAATAATTTGCCTGGGCAAAAACTCCAAAGCTTCTTTGATATGAATTGTCAATAGTTGTATCCTGCGGGCCATCATATACTAACTCGCCAATATAAAATGGCGGGTTGTCCGGTTCATATAAATACGACCTCAATTGTTCGTCTATATGAATGTCGCCTCTTTGATAAAAATCAAGTCCTGCAAGAATTTTGAACTTCGGATTGATTATAAAATTAAAATCCTGCCCGAAAATAATATCGGTGTTATAAAGATTTTTCTTTAGATTTAATACTCTACCGTATTGAATTGGTCTGTAATTGTAAATACGTGCCGTGATGTCGTGTTTGTGATAAGAGGCTTTTGTTGTCATATCTGCCAGCCACAGAGCAACATTTTTCCATTGATAGTTTATCCCGAATTTGTAGTGGTCATCTTTTGGGTGTAAAGCATTTACGGAATCTGAAAATGCCGGCTTCCCTATCGAATCAGCCATGCTCAAAAATGTATTAAACTGTATTTTGTGTTGTTGGTTTGGCTTATATGTAAGTTTTGCCGTAAAAGAATTTTCATCAAAATTAGTTCCCATCACTTCTTTGCCGTGGGCATCTTTATATGAATTGGCTTTTCGTTTACCGCCTGTTAGATGAATAAACAATTTATCTGTAATTTTACTGTTTACCAAAAGATTTACATTATATCCGTTACTAATTGACTGATAATTAGTTTTAAATGCCCCGCCAATATATTTATTTGATAAAGGATTTTTATAATCTTTTGTAATGATATTAACAACTCCTCCAATTGCATCGGAGCCATAGAGAGTGGAATAAGGGCCTCTTAGTATTTCAATATTTTTAATATCTAAGGGATTAACAAAAGTGCCAGGAGGACCGGGATTTCTTTCAGAACTAATTCTGTCTCCATTAACCATTACAACAACCCTTTTACGTGCCAGTCCTCTAATAGAAGGCGAGCGATGGTAGCCTTGCCCTACCAGCGAAACCGAAGGCTCTTGTGTTATTATGTCAGCAATATTCTGTGTAGAATTTTCTGTGATGTTTTCTTCCGAAACTATTGATACCGGAGTGGTTTGCTCAAAGCTTGTCAATTGATTTTTTGCAGTTATAACAACAACTTCATCCAATTCAATCGTCGATGGTTTCATCTTTATTTGAAAATAATTTATATTTCCATCTGTGATAATTTTTTCCTGTGTTTCTAGTCCTATAAAAGAAAATACAATTGATATAGTATCATAAGGTAGATTATTCAATTGAAATTCACCATTATTATTTGTTGTTGTGCCAATTGTAGTATTTTTAACAAACACACTTACACCCGGTAATGTTTCTTTTGTTTCAACATTGATAACTTTTCCTTTAATGCTTATATTTTGTGCTGAAAGATTTGAGAATAAAAATAAAAGCAAAGTCAAAATACATGTTTTAAGCATATTGATATTATTTATATTTTGAGATATTCTTTGTTCACGGAATTTGGGAATTGTGTCTTAGGGGCTAAATTTCCTAATTGCCACAAAGACACCAAGTCACAAAGATTCATAAAGTATCTTTTTAAAATTTAAGAAAGACACTTTTATAAAATGTATGAAAAAAATACGGAAATAAATTAAAATCCGGGAGGTCCCCTGTAAACGTTTGAATATTGATATTTATATGAAGAAAATACTTTATTTGGCTGATAACCAATTATTTTTAAAGGTATTATTATAGGACTAATTATTACAAGAAAAACACTTAGTAAAACAAAATGGTTTGATAACAGTGCAAGAATAACATACTCGGAATCTGAGTGCCGGTGATTTTCAAAAGGATATTCATTATTGCTTTGATGCTGATAAGGATGAGCATGGTAAACAACTTCACCGTTCGGCAATTTATGGTAATGCCCGTTAAATGCGTGATTGAAATATAAGCAAAAAATGGCAGGCAACAAAACTGATAACAAAACAAATTTATATTTCCGGACAAAATTCATAAAATAAAATAATTAGTCCGCAAATATAAATACTGTTTTTTTATAAAACAAAGTTTATTTAGACTAAATTAAAATAATACCCGAAAAGGCTAATAATAAATGTTTAAGTGGGTTATATGTTTCATGGTTTCATGGTTCATGGTTCATGGTTCAGGTTTCAGGTTTCAGGTTTCAGGTTTCAGGTTTTTTTTTGAAATAAATAATTTGTTTTACATAAGTGTACTCAATATTGAACGCTATCTATTTTAGCTATTTTTCCAAATCATTTTTCTTCAACTCAAAAGACACCTTCGCCATTTCCATACCATTTATAATTAACTTAAAAGAAAAATTCAATGACCAAAACAGTTTCGGTCATCCATCCACCCGTACGAACGGACAAGTTTTGAACATTGATATTTCGAATTTATCCATACGGACAAGTTTTGATATTTGTTATTTGTTATTTGGTCCCGAAAGCTTTCGGGATTAATTCAAATTTTGTTTGACTTTATGGACAGGCACTAATTATATTACTGTTCAAGGTTCAAGTTTTTTTTCACCTCATATTCTTTTGTTATAAGCAGGTCTGCTCTTTGTTTTAATGACTGAACAACCTGATGTTCTCTTTCAAGCACCTGCATACGGTATTCATTCTGAGGTTCTTTTCCTCTGACAACTTGTGCTTTTTTGGTTTCGTGGTAAGTTAATTCGATAAATACACCAAGGTCAATGCCTTCGGTATTAATGGCATACAAACCGTCAATTATCAACATATCAATTCCTGCAAAATCAGTAGTAAGACTGTCAATCTGTTCGGTTACAAGGTCAATACAAGGCATTGTTGATTTTCTGCTATTTTTAAAATCATCAATATTTTTATAGATAGTGTCCCAATCATATTCATTCAAGCCGACTGCATTTTGAATTCCGTGTTTTTTTCTCCATTCGGTCCTTTTGAGCGGATGAATTTTGTAGTAATTGTCAATATGGATTAGCTTTGCCATTATTCCTTCTTTACGAAGCATTTTGGCCAAAACATGAGCAAGTTCGGTTTTTCCAGATCCCGATTCGCCGGAAATAGCGACAATATATTTTTCTTTTTTTTCTTTTAAGATTATTTCAAAAATCTTTTTTGCAGCTTTTTTGTGCTTTTCGGTAATTAATAAAACGTCTCCTAACATGATTTTTAGTTTAAGTTAACATGAGTTCGGTTTAATCTGGGGATAAAGATAATTGATTTTCTTTAACAAAGTAAAACTCTCGTTAAACTAATAAATTTTATTATCTTTGCTTTCATGAAAAGGAAACCAATTATATTCAACCTAAGTGAAATGCAACCTAAAGAGTTAATAACGAAACAACGTTCCTTATTATTTTTTGTTTATTTCATAGCATTGTTTCTGAATTTATCAGCCCAACAAGTTGTTTATGATAAGCATAATGTAAAGAATTTTTTAATTGAGAATAATAGTTCTGATAATAAATATTCTCATTCTGTAACAGATAACAATAATTGTTCTGAACTTTGGGATACTTTCGGCCCAACAGGTGGAAGAATTGTAGATATTACAATATTTCCGGATTCTGCTAATTTGATATTCTTAGGTGTCAGGAAAGGATATTTTAGTAATGACAGTGGTGTTACCTGGAAACTGAATGCAGAACTGAATAATATTAGTGATGCTTTCATTGATATTGTTCAGGCAGGTAAAAACGGTGTTATATATGCATTTCAGTTATACAACCATGATGGTCTGTATTTTAAATCAACTGATTATGGTGTACACTGGGAAGCCGTATCATTACCATATTCATGGACAGCAATGATGAAAGGAAAAGTGGATCCTATGCATCCCGATACTCTTTATATTTGCTCACTCGGCTTGATTTATAAAACTACTGATGGCGGAACAACGTGGAATGAATATAACCTTCCTTCAAGCTCACAATATATATATGATTTAGTAATACATCCTGAAGACCCTGGTTTTATTGTTGCATGTTTAGGAGGAGCAGGTGGTGGTTCAATTTATTTAAGCAGAGATGGAGGTATGTCCTGGCAACCACAATCACAAGGCCTTCCGCAAAACGCTCCATTCCTTTGTAGTGATATTGGCAGCAATGGATATGTATATGTTGGTACAGGTAAATTTCCTTGTGGAGAATTATTAGGTTTATTCAGAGCACAGATCACTGAAGATTTATGGGTTTGGGAAGATTTGTCAGATTCTTTACCATCAAAATTTATAAACGATGTACTTCTTGAGCCGGATAATCCGGATCATGTAATTATCGGAACACGAAAAGGCATTTATCATTCTTTGGATGGTGGCTTTACCTGGAACTCTCCAATCAATCAACCTGATAAATATATAGTTAATGTAATCAAGGTTTTCCCTGATAATTTTGATGAATATATTGCAGGGTATGATGAAATTGGTATTGCAATTTCGACTGATGATTGTAGTAATTGGGAATTTTGTAATGATGGATTAAATGCATTATATATGCCGGATATCGGCTTTAATCCAAATTATCCGAATACATTCCTGATCCCTTTTAGTTCCAATAATAGTGGGGGGTGCTATTTTAATTGCGATACTTCTGAAAATTGGCAAATTTTTAATACTCTGCCCGCCATAAGATACCTGGATGCAGCAATTGACAATAATGAGGTATTCTATTTAACTTCTAATGGTCCGACAATGGATTTTGAAAAAGGAGTTTATAAATGTGAAAACCAGTTGGATTGGTACCATACCGGGCTGGATTCACTGTATATGTGGACGACCAATCTTTTTGCATTAGGAAGCAACAATGAATTATATACAGCCGGTCGCGTTCAACACGATGCTTCTTATCTTATGAAAAGTATAGATCAGGGTGAAAACTGGAAGGAAATCTTTAGCGACGTTGGCGATATTCTGGAGCTAAATATAACAAATGAATCTGTTCCAAAAATTTATTTCCTTTTTGATGAGAACAGAAAGAGTAGATCATATAAAATATACAGAAGCTCTGATAACGGATCAACATTTGAAATTATAATGCAAGGTATTGGAACTATGTTGCCGGTGTGCCTGGATATTTCAAATTCAGATGCTAATATTCTTTATTTCAGTACGAATACAATATATAGTTCCTCAATCTATAAAACTATAAATGGTGGGGATAACTGGCAAAAACTTTATTTGCCGGATTCTATCTCAACAATTAATCATTTAAGAATACACCCGGAAAACCCTGACACCATATACATGGATGTTAATATTCAGATTGGTAGCTATTTCCGAAAATCTTTACTTATTATTTACGCTGACAATGGGAATATTTTGGAACATATTCCTTTGCCGGAAAATTCACTCTATCATAAAATTCATGATTGTATAATTATTGATGGTGATTGGTATCTACCGGTTTCACCAAATAGCGGTGCATATATTATGAATATCGGAGAAGTTATTACACGAATTCCTGAGTTTTCCAATAATGAATATAATGTTGTTGTAAGTCCAAACCCCTTTAGTCAAAAAGTTAATATTTATTTTGATACCAACCGGGATGTAAAATATGAATCTTTTATAGCTGAGATTTACAATTCTCAAGGAATTCTTATTAGAAAATATAATAATCTAAATATAGATTCATCAAACAAAATCTTAGTATGGGATGGCAATGATTTGAATAATCAAGCATCTCCTTCAGGAGTATATTTTCTGGTTATAAAATCAGGTGGAAAAAGATTATGTTCTATTAAATTAGTAAAAATACGATAGAATAATTGTTTTAAATTATATAAAGCAAGGCCTACGAGGTTTATTTTAGTTAATTTCTTAAAATCCAACAAGCTAATAATCTGCTTATTAATATAATCTTTTGTTCAAACAGACGGGTTAACCCGTCTGTTATTCCATTACTCCAATTTTTCACCATCTACCTAACCAACACAACCGTCCCAATTTTAGTTTCTGATTGTCCGGTTGTGGAAGCAGACAGACTGTACTCAACTTTATACACATACACTCCCTGCGGACAAATTTTTCCTTTAAATGTTCCGTTCCATCCAAAAGAAATATTATTGGATTGAAAAATTTGTGTTCCCCAGCGGTCATAAATTAGCATTTGGAAAGATTTAATGTTTTCCGAATTGGTTACCGCTTTAAACTCATCATTCAATCCGTCACCATTGGGTGAGAAGGTATTTGGCAAATAAATCCTGATATCAGGTATGGGTTCAGGCGGTGTGGAAAAAAGCACAAACACCGAATCTCCTCCCATACATCCTTGCTGTGATTCGATCTCTATCGAATACCAGCCGTCATTATTTATTGTAATAATTTGTGTTGTATCTCCTGTATTCCATAAATAATACAAAAATCCTGCTCCTGCATCCAGTTCAACAGGAACCTCCGTAAAGATGGTATCCTGTCCTGCAAAAGCTGGGATTGGCGTTGGGTAAACTATCACAACTACTGATGTGTCTGCCTGGCAGTTGGCAGTGTCAATGACAGTTAAATAATAAGTTCCTGCATGGTTGGGCTGAATGTTGTCAATACTGTATATGAAGTAACTGCTGGTATCTCCTGACGGTTCAGTCCAGAGATAAGTGACAGGACCATTGCCGGATAATACTGTCGGAACAAGTAATACATTTTCTCCCTGGCAAGCTTCCACGATACTGTTCAGCGACAATGTTACTTCATTATATATTTTTACATTTCCAACATAATAATCAACAGGAATTTGCTGAGCTTCCGGATTATGGAAAAAGCTTGCACCGGGTTCTCCGTCCCATTCAATCTGACTGATGCCGGGATTCAGAGAGGAGAATACAAGGTCAGCCATTACAGAGCCATCGGGTAAGGTTTGTGATGATGATGACCAGTTCAGTTC
Organism: Bacteroidota bacterium; assembly: GCA_030622635.1. Taxonomy (GTDB): domain Bacteria; phylum Bacteroidota; class Bacteroidia; order Bacteroidales; family JADFUO01; genus JADFUO01. Next base: position 8,609 of record JAUXFX010000045.1, on the reverse strand, counting down.
AATTTTTCCTTCTGCCGGAAATAATAAGGCATATAATGAATCTTCTAATTGCGGATGTGCATTTGCAAAACCCTGGCAATCCAGCAGGTTTTTGTTAAACAGTAGTGTAGCCCTGAATATGGCTACATCATTAAATTGATTAACAATTAAGGGAACATAAGCTGCATTACCCGGACAAACTTCATCATCTCCGGCAATTGCCTCTAAGTGGATAGTGATTTCTTCTGTTACTTCCACTATAAATGTTGTATCACAATCGTATTCATCCATAACAATGCAGGTATAATATCCGGGAAAAAGATTGGTAAATAAACCGTCATTGATTTGAAAATTCGCACCATTATCGTTTGAATAGAAAAGGGTGTCGCTGTTACCGGACGCAATAATATTGATGGCTCCGTCATTCTGTCCGTTGGAAGCTGGGGTGATTTGTACATCGCTTACATGTGGACCTGCAATATTTTCAAGGATGATAGGATTATTTATGTAAACGTCCTGGCAATCCGTGGAATCTTTTACTCTAACAGCGTAAGTTCCTGCAGATAAACCAGTAAAAATACCCTGATTGCTATAATAAGCAGAGCCATTGTCAATGGAATAAAAAAGCATGTCACCCAGTCCGGAAGTAGCTGTAATGGTTATGCTGCCATCCTGCTGTCCGCAATGCTCATATGTATAATTTACATCCTCAATCAGTACATCTCCGGCATCTATAATAGAATAGGGTCCAAATTCAGTTAAACAATCGTTGCCATCTGTAACCTGCAAAGTATAATTTCCAACAGGCAAATGAAAGATGTCTATAGTATTTGCTATGGGATTGCCAAGGTCATCTATCCATTGATATTGAAAGGGTGGATTTCCTGAAATCTCTATTCCTCGGATTGCTCCAATGCTTCCGCCACAGGTTGTGGGACTTATTATTAGATTATTTGTATCGGCTATTGCAGGTGGGTAGAATGAAATATAAATTGAATCAAAAGCATAACATCCTGCTTCATTCTGCACTCTTACCCAATACCATCCTGAATCCGAAACTGTTATCTGGCTTACTCCGAACTGCCCGGTGCTCCATGAATACGCATGCGGACCACATTCTGCATCCAACACAACTTCCTGACCACTGCAAATTGTGGTATCCGGGCCAAGATCCGGCTCAGGGGCATATTCCACTTCAACCTTACGTGAAGTTTCTTCAATACGGCCGTTTGGGTATTCAACATGTACAGAAACTTCATAAGTACCGCCATCCGAAAACACATGAGTGGCATGGGGAATGGTGGACGTATTACTTGCTCCCGAAGCCGGGTCACTGAAATTCCATTCCATAAAAACAGGTTCGGGAAAAAACCAGGGATCAAATGTAAAGGTATCGCTTTCACAAATGCCATCGAAATCAAAGCGGAGAAGGTAATCCATCATAAAATTCGGAAGACACTTCTCCACCTTTTTTCCTTCCAGATATATGGCATTTGCTTCATAATCACATTCTGTTCCCCGTATCCATGGTTTATGAATTACTCCCAAATATAATGTGGGTTCCCAATGATTAGACGAAAAATATATTTTACCATCTGAAGCAAGCTGTGCAGATATACCTTGCCCACTTCCCACATTAATATAAGAATTGAAAAAGAGTGCGGAATCCAGGATATATTGCATGTCGTACTGAAAGATGTAGCAAATAGAGTCATTCACAACCAATGCCGGAATATAAAGAAATTTTGAATCCGGTGAGAATTCAAGACTTAAAGTCCTGTATGGGGCATACGGTAATATTGTATATCTTAGTGTAAATGAATATTGGTAATCAACTTCACCTGTTGCAGAATTAAAAGTGCATATCTCAATATCATCGTACATCCAATAAGCCCCATCAAAACATGAAACAAGATATTTTTTATCATAAGAGACCTTCATATACCCACCCCTACTTCCTGATAAAGGAAAGTTTATATCCGGAGCAGGACTTAAAACAGGCTCAGGATTCATCCCATCTTCGGTTATCAGGAATGCGACGAAATTATCATTAACGAACTTCCTGGTGATAACCCAGATATCATGTTTATTTTTGTGATAAACGGCAGTAAGCTTATCTGCCGCATCCCAGCAAGACTGAATAGTGTCAACAGCTATCACCTCACCAAAACCATTTGCCAGATTCATGTCTATTGTCAAATAATAAAAAGGAGATTGATAATAAAAATGAGATGCTGCAAAAACATAATAAATATTGTTGGATCCCGGCTTAGGGAAAATAACTGCAGATTGCGTACCCTGCCAGTAATTATTTGCCCCACTATGCATCAAAAGATGATCCTTTCTCCATACATCACGGCCATCAGTATAGAAGAGTAAATTGCCATTCGTGTCACTAATTACAGCACTTCCGCTGCGAATCGTTTCAAAGACCTGACCATCAAGCTTGGGTTGTGGTTCACCCGAATTAAAATCTATACCTGCGTATAGACCAAAGTACCAAAAATTTGTTCGCTTATTTGGCTGTGAAAATAATGAAATTTCGATGCAAAGAAGAATATATAGAAATATGATTGTTGAACGGGCCATAGCAAAATCATGTTAAGGGGTAATGTAACAATTGTCATTACATTACCCCGTTGAAAAAGTTAACTAATACATACTAACATTTATAGTTTCACCACTAATTAGATCTTGTCCCCACCATATTTGAGAATTTGTTCCCTGGCAGCATACCGATCCATCTTGATAATAGACAGCTGCATTTACCGAATAACAGAAACATTCAGAATCAATGGGAGCGCTACCCATAAATACATGTGGGCTGGTGTCATCACGGGTCCATGGTTCATTGATTATAGTATCATTAGTAAGCGTATTAATAACAAAAACTTTCACATATCCATAATTTGGTTCATTACATTCGCAAACTTCTTCATTCCAATCTACTTCAATAGTGTAATTTTGCTGAGCATTTACTCTTTGCACACCGGCAAACAATAAGCCTGCCATGGCAAATATTAAAACAAATATAATTTTTTTCATAATTCTAATTTTTTATGTTATTTACATTTTTTTTAAATTGGTTTTGGTACTAACATCACCTGTTGTTGTTTGCTGCCACCAGAGGCTGGAATTGTTAGTAACTGCCCGGGTGGCTACAATTGATTAAAATATTTTTTCCCAATAAAAAAATGTGCTTATTTGTATAATATAAAACACAAGTGCGGATTTTACCCACGCCTGTTTGTTTTTGTGCAGAAAGGAAACAACCAACAATTTTAAAATAGAATATATCATGCAAGCAAAGTACATAAACCAAGATATTTAAAAAGTTTTGAAATAATTTTAATAATAAATGGGGGGGGTGTGTAACTATCAGTGTTGTAGGTACATGCAGGGTCGGGAATTTTGGTGGTTTTGTAGTTTTGTTCTAATAATGCGTATATTTTGTTTATGCGGGTCATAATATTGGAAGTAGAGCATTATAATAAAAAACAAATATACAAAATTTAAATTCAAAAGTCAAGAGATATTTTATGATTCCGGTTAAAAAACATATATAAAGATGGAATGATGGAATATTGAGAACAGCCATCATTCCTTCCGATAATCATATTTTATTTTCACCCATTTACCACTTTCAATCGTAAAATCTCTTCCACAAACTACAACTTCTGCTTTTTTGTCATCAAAACCAATTACTTTTATTCTAATTAATTCCTGTGAAACTTCACAATAATAATGATTTTTTCCGAATCTGAAATTAAAGCTGATTTTTCTCCAGTGTTCAGGTAAACAAGGAAAAAATCTTACAATATCCGACCTCAGATTTAAACCGGCATACGACATTAAAGCAATAATTACAGTACCTGCCATCACTCCGGTATGAATTCCCTCACCTGTAGTTCCTCCCTGAATATCATCATAATCACTTGATAATGCTTCGGAATAAAGTTTCCAGCTTAATTTTTTATCGCCAATTAAATTTGCAAGCCAGGCATGTACAACACGGCTTAATGTTGAGCCATGTGATGTTCTTCTCAAATAATATTCAAGATTATTTTTCAGGTAATTTTTTGGCAGTCTATAACCAAGTCCTGTAAGAATATTATCAATTTCATCTTTGTCAAGATTATAAAAAGTCATAAGAGTGTCGGCTTGTTTTGCAACTTTATAGTCATCAGTTGATTTTCCTTCTGCTTTTAAAATCCTGTCCATACGATGAATGTTGCCGTATTTCTTTTTATAATTATCCCAATCCAATTCTTTCAGATTAAAATAGCCGTCAAATTGTGCAAGTATTCCTTCATCCGAAATTTCAATATTTAATTTTTTTACGATGTCCTGCCATTTTTTTAATTCGGTTTCTTTTAAATTAATTTTATTTAAAATTTTTGCTCTTTCTTTATTATCAATCAGATTTAAAAGTTCAAATGCTTTTTTAAGTGTCCATACAAGCATAAGGTTTGTATATGTATTGTCTTTTAATCCGCCTTTATCTGCATTTTTATATTTTTCATGAAATTCATCAGGACCCATTACTTTTTTTATCTCATAACGACCTGTATTTAAATTATATTCTGATTTACTTGCCCAGAACCTGCAAATTTCAAAGAACATTTCAGCACCATATTCTTTAATAAATTTCAAATCGTTTGTAATGTGGAAATATTGCCAGATATTATAAGCAATTGCCAAAGAAACATGCCGTTGCAATGAACTGTAATCATCACTCCATTTGCCTGATAAAGGGTTTAAGTGCAGGGTTTGGGTTTCCTCCCTTCCATCGCTACTGCTCTGCCACGGGAACATAGCACCTTCAAATCCTGATTTTTTTGCATATTTTCTTGCCTCCTTAAGCCGTGTGTAACGATAAAGTAAAAGTGATTTTGCGATGTCTTTAAAATGAATATCATAGAACGGAAGAATATAAAGTTCATCCCAAAATATATGCCCGCGATATGCCTCACCATGTAAACCGCGAGCCGGAATACCTGCATCAATTTTTGTGTTATTAGGCGAAGCAGTTACCATCAGATGATATAAATGTAAACGCAACAGTTTCTGTGCAAGCCGGTCGCCTTCAATTATAACATCAATTTCTTTCCAGATATCTTCCCATTTATTTTCACTTTTTGATAGAATTTCGTTAAAGGAATTTACACCCTCAATATCCTGTTTTGCTGATTTTAAGGGGTCATCAATATCTTTATCTCCTGAAGTATATATGCTGACAATTTTGTTAATTGTTAGAGTATTGTTTTTATTTAAGTTGTAATTAAATTTTGTAAATGCTGTTCCTTCTGTAATTTCAAGAATATATTCAGGTTCAATTGAATTTTTTTCAATACTAACATTAATTTTTGAAGCTTCTGCAATTTTAATATTTGATTGAGTTGTCCTGACAACAACAAAATTTGAATTATTTTCGCCTCCCTGCAAAACCGGCTCTAAATGTTTTTGATTGAGTTGCTTGTATCTTTCAACTCCTGCATTAATAAGGTTTCCATCTAAACCTGATTTTACAGTTATTTTACCGGAATAATTTAATGGTTTGATAGTGTATTCAATTGCTGCCAGATGAGGATTATCCATACTTGCCAAGCGTTTTGAACTGATTTTAGTTTTCCTTCCTTTTTTATCCTGAATAATCAATTCTCGTGATAAAATCCCGTTTTTGAAGTTTAGAGTTCTGTTAATTTTTAAAATTTCAGTATTATTAATGTCCATCCACTCATCTTCACCAATTTTAAAATTTATTTGCAGCCAATCCGGGCAGTTTACAAAATCCTCATTTTCCACTTCCCTGTCACCTACTTTGGATTTCAAACGATTGTAAATGCCTGCAATGTATGTTCCCGGATAATTAATATTATTGGCATTGGTTTCTTCCATTGCCCCTCGTGTTCCGAAGTAACCGTTTCCAACTGATAGAAGTGCTTCTCTTGACCGTTCTTTATTCGGCTCATAATCAAAATAATCTAATGACCAGTTATCTTTTTCCAAACCGTTTTTAAACCAATCCTCAATACCTTCAAATCCGATTTCGTCAATATCTTTTACAACAATGTCAGCACCATTAATCTTTAATTCATTTTCATTGTTTTCACGGGCTATACCTAAAACCAAACCGAAATTTCCTTTTTTACCGGCTTGAACTCCCGAGACAGCATCTTCCACAACTACTGCCCTGTCATAAGTTACTCCTAAATTATCGCAAGCGGTTGTGAAAATATCAGGTTCGGGTTTTCCATGTAAACCAAGTTCTGCAGAAACAACACCATCAACACGGGTTTCCATTAAATTTAAAATTCCGACAGCTTTCAAAACAGCTTCACAATTTTTGCTGGATGATGCCACTCCTACCCTTATTCCCTTTTCTTTTAGTTTTTTTATCAATAAAATTGTGGAATCATAAACCTGTGCACCGTCTTTTTTTAAAATTTCATTAAAAGCAAAATTTTTCCGGTTTCCAATACCACAAATAGTTTCTTCCTCAACCGTGTCAGATGGATTTCCATAAGGCAGTTTTATTCCACGTGATTTGAAAAAAGATTCAACACCTTTATATCTTGGTTTCCCATCAACATATTTCAAATAATCATTTGTATGAGTAAATTCCCTGAATTTCTCGCTATATTTTTCTGCTCTTTCTTTCAAATAATCATCAAACATTTTTTTCCAGGCAGCACTATGAACAAGAGCAGTTTTTGTTATCACTCCGTCAAGGTCAAAAATTACTGCATCAAAACCGTAATTAGTCATAAGAAGTTAAGTTAAGTTTAATTAAATCAATACACCATACTGAAGATACCGTGTGAAAATACAATTTTTTTGGTAAAAGTCCGCTGAAGCGGACTAATAGTTGTCCCGTAACTGACTTTAAATCACCATTCTAAAGAATGGTGCTAATTTTATATTTTCAATTTTATTACGTTTTCACAAAGCCTCTGAAGCCTGCCTGCCGTCAGGCAGGCATGGTGCTATTTTTATAAGATTAGCACCATCCCGAAAGTTTCCGGGATAGTTTGGTGAAAATAATACAAACTACTCAATGATAGTGCGTTTCAACGCACTTCCATGCTTTTTTAAAATTATTCATTGTTTTATTATTTTTTTTGTTAATAATTCATTGTTTATAGATATTATTCTAATATAATATAATCCAGGTTTCAGGTTACTTTTTATTGTTATATGGTTTCTTTCAGAAGAAACGTTTCTTTTATTGAATACTTTTTGTCCCATTGTGTTGAAAATGAATATTTCAATCGGTTCTGATGGCAGGTTTTTTATCATAATTCGATCATCTACAGGATTAGGGTAAACGCAAATCTGCTTACGCTCTGATACTGTTTCGTTTATCGAAACAGGCAATTCACAAATGCCTGGTTCATATGACAATTCTATTCCCTGAGAAAAAGAACAGTCCAATGAGGTTGAAAAATAGAAAGTAGTATCATAAACGCTCATACATCTTAAAGTAAGCATACTTAATCCGCATCTATACATATTAAAAATTCCACCATTAAGACTTCCTATACGTTCTACCCAAACAATTGGAAAGCCATTGTAACCTTGCGGACCCGGTGGAATGATTGAAAGAAATAAGCATTTAAGTTGGTATGGCCCGGAATCTTTATAATTAACTGAATCAACAACAAGGTCATATGTTCCAATAAAAGAATAAGAAAGATCATTCAATGCAATATCCTTTATTGTATCTCCTGTGTTTTTTGTGAAATCATACCATAAATATTCAGTAGAATCATTTGAAATTGCCGGAACGTAATAGGTTTTGCCATTAGTATCGCTGCGGTATGCCCCTGCATATTCAATGTTCTTCAACACATCTTTCAGAAATATCTTATGGTAAAAATTCGAATTAATAACAGTGTCATTACGATTAGTACTTAAACCAAATTCAGAATAGAAAGTACCAACGCTACATAAATCTGCTACAATCCATGTTGCATTGGAGTCAGGTAAAGCTAAATACTCCTGTGCCTGCAAATTAATTTTCCATAGCAGCAAGTGAACACCAATGATTGATAATAAAAGTATTTTATGTTTCATGTCTTATATTTTTTTTTGCTTGAAAAAAAAACAATCAGGTTGGCAGTCAGCAGTTAGCAAAAAAAATGCAGATTATACTTCAAATAATCTCATCATTCCCAATATAGCTATGATAATTCCTATTATTCCAAGAAATCCCAGATAACCCAATTCTTTTTTTATGTTTTTTAGAAAAAATAAAAACAGGAAGAATGAGAAGTACAATAAATCTGAAGGATTATGGGTATAGAATGCTTTAAAACCAATAAATCCAACAAGCCCACCTAATGTTGATAATAGTATGATGTTTTTTTTGAATTTTTCCTTTTCTTTTCCAGACATATAATTGTTTATTAGCGTCAATTATACTAAAAACGGGATAAATTATTACATTTTTTAGTCCCGTAGGGACTTAATATTTATAGAAAAAACAATTGCAATAGATTACAAGTCCCGTAGGGACGATATATTATTGAATGTCTTTTTAAATATACCGCTCATCATAATCAACATTAAATTTGCTTAACAATTCAAGATATTCCTCTCTGAACGTCTTCTTTTTATATTACGTCCCT
>JAUXFX010000177.1 GCA_030622635.1 Bacteroidota bacterium | reverse complement strand
TCCGGGTGTAATGCTGGGTTATTATAATCAGCCCGAAAAAACAGATGAAGTTATTGATAAAGACGGATGGTTTCATACCGGCGATATCGGTGTGCTGGAAGATGGGAAATATTTAAAAATTACCGACAGGAAAAAAGAAATTTTTAAAACTTCCGGCGGAAAATATATTGCCCCGCAGGTTGTAGAAAATAAATTTAAAGAATCTCCTTTTATTGAAAATATTATAGTTGTGGGTGAAAACAAAAATTTCACAGCCGGACTGATACTTCCCAATTTTGAGCATCTTGAATCGTGGTGTAGAATAAAAGGAATAGAGTTTACTACCAACGAAGCGATTATCAAAAACCAAAAAATCATAAACCGCATCCAGCGTGAAGTTGACACTCAAAACACACATCTTGATAAAACCGAGCAAATAAAGAAATTTGTATTAATTGCGGATGAGTGGTCTATAGAATCAGGAGAATTATCCCCGACACTTAAGCTCCGCCGTAAATTCGTCCATGAAAAATATTATGATTTGATTGATAAGATATATGGGAATGGGTGATTTGGGTAGTCGTTATGCATAAGAAAATTATGCATAACGGGGATTTATTCTTTTGGGATTTGAGGGGTAATTTTTTTTACTTTAAAATTTAAAACACCTAATTCTGTTTTTTTGTGTATTAAAATAAATTTTAATTCGCCATATTCTTCGATAGACATATTAGGAATATTAATTCTTAATTTATGAAAAGATTTATCACCAAAATAAATAACAAAATTCTTGTATAAAATTTCTTTTTTATTATTTATTATTTTTAAATCAAACTCAAATTTATCAATTTTTTCGCTTCCTTTATTTTCTAAAAAACAAGTTAATATAAGATATGGAAAAGTAAAAGGAAGTTTTGATATACCAAATTCCTCAACTATATTAAATAACGAAACAGTATTAGTGTCTTTATCAATACTACTTCCCTGCGAACAAATAAAATACTTTAAAGAAATCATTATTAATTATTTTAAGAATATGAAATATTTAGTTTATTTAAATCTTGTAATGATGGGCTTGTAAATAAATTTTCTGTTGTTTGTTCCAAAGAAGGATTTGTAATATTATAACCACTATAAAATAAATCAACATAGGAAGAAAATTGTGATAATTTTGGAATAATAATTATATCTTCTTTGAGAACATCTTTAATTTTGGATAAAGTTCTAAGTGTGAAATTATGAGTTCCTGTCATCCATTTACTAATTTCAGATTCGCTTTTATTTAATAGTTTTGCTAAATCTTTTTGGTCCAACTCCTTTTTTTCCAAAATTTCAAAAATTCTATCAACAATTTGAAAAGAGTTACTTACAAAAATATCAACATCATTCGGAATGTTTTTCCTTCTGTTTTCTAATTTTTTATTTCTTTTCATTATTAAAACGTATATTAAATGTTAAATCGCCATATAAATATATAATTAATTTTTTAAAAAACAAATTTATAAAAAATTACTTTAAAAGTGGTTTTTTTATTATTTCAATTTATCAGGTTCTATATCTGCATAAAATTAACTTTTTTATGTATTTTTGAATTTTATAAAAAAACATTATTTCGTTATACGAAATTTTAAAACAATAAATGGGGAGACTTAATTCTAAATTTTGGAAAGCCTTTGTTTCTAAACCTTCAAAATTATTATTAATACCAATTATTTTATTTTTTTTAGTATTTATAATAAATCTATTTAGAGGTTATATTGATAAATTGGATCTTGGTTTATTGATCTTCCATGTAATTTTATTCTTTTATTTTAGAAGAAAAAATAAATAATATATTTATTGTTTTCGCTTGCCCATTGGCAAAAATCCCAAACCAAAAGAAAAATTCTCCAAAAGGATATTGATTTATAATCGTAATCTATAAGATATTTTGATAAGAAAAATATTATGAGGATGTATATCGAAGAGGTTTTGCATGTCGTTTTTGAAAGCAAAATCTCCTTCGGGATTTGAACCGGTACGGCCCTGCGACCAGACAAAATATGCTGTTGAACCGGGAATATACTCCCATCTTACAACAAAATTTGAACGAAATTGCATAAAATTAAAATTAGGATCATCAAAATAATAGTCAATTGAGCCATCATGGTTTTCGTCAATATCATAAGTATTATTCGCGGAATTGTATGTAATTTCATTATCCGAATACAAATGAAACCTGTCGTCATATTCTTTAGCCTTAGGATCGGTAACTCGTTTAAATTCCGAATAATTACCGGCTGAAATAAATGGTTGTCCGTAATATTGAACACTAAGATCCGGAGTAATATAATACTCAAGCCTCATTGATAATCCAAAAGTTGACTGATGCATACGACTGATAATATATCTTTTTTCATTATTATAATCAACCGTTGTAACATATTGCATTGTTGGGGTAATATCACTATAAAAAGGACCTGCTGAAATTAAAATAGTATTATTTGGTCTGAAGGAAATATTTCCCGAGTACCAATTAAATGTACCTGCATTATCAAAATTCTTGTTAATTGAATAATTAAAACTAAACCTGAATTTTTTTCTTCTATCGGTTCCAAGCCATGCCCAAGCATTCCAGCCTGCCGGTTTTTTCATTGAAGGACCTCCTCGTAAAAAGCTTTTAGATAAATACGTTCCTTCAAGATTTACACCATACGAAAATGACCAATGGTTTTTAAAATCCATATTCATATTAATATTTCCACCGCCAAAAGTCTTTCGTCCGCCAAAGTCCCAACCGGTCCATTGGTTGAAATTTATTCGCATTTCTCTAAAAATTGAAAACGGTTCCCAAATACCATATTGCACCCAAAAAACCTGAAAAACCTCATCGCCGGAGCGCAGATAACCAACATCATTTAATTCGAGGCCCGGCGAGCGCCAAGTAACCCATGTAACTAAATTAATATGACCGTTTCCCACCTTCCCGAATTCTATAGTTCCACCTTGTCCGGTCAGCGATGTTCGCGAAGAATCAACTTTAATATAATTTGCATCCGGCCTTTGAAAATAATGAACCGACGAACGTTGTATGTTTGTAATTGCAACCGAATCGCCAGTAATATGACTGACTACTGCTTTTAACTTCAAAAAATATGTTTTGTCCTTCCAATATTGAGTAAAATCAATACCTCCGGAATATGCCGACTTTGGAAGAAAATCAATTTCCTGGTTTTCGATTTTCCTGTCAGTAGCAGTAAACATTCCGCCAATTATAGTGTTTCCTTTGTTAATATCTTTTTGTACCCGTCCTACAAAATAATTTGTAAACGGCTCAACCTCTTCTTTTCGTCTTACACCTTCATTGTCAATTTCAGCTTTTTCGGACGTTGTAATACTTTCCATCACTCCGATTGACCATCCGTTTTTGGTTTTTCCGGTTAGTTTAAAAGCTCCTAAAATAGTTGTGTACTCCGGAAAATCTACATATTCTCCATCATTCAGATCAGGGTAATAATGAGGCATACGCCCTATTCTTCTCGAATAAAATAGATTATCCTGTGCATACGAATTACCTCCTCCTGTTATTTGAAAATTTAAAATATTTTTTCCTTCAATAAAAAACGGCCTTTTTTCACTGAAATAAGTCTCAAATGCAGTAAGATTTACTTCTGAAGGGTCAGCTTCAACTTGTCCGAAATCAGGGTTTATTGTAAAATCAAGAGTCAGGTCATTAGTAATTCCAATTTTTCCGTCAATGCCACCCGAAAACATCGTTTTTTTCCCGGTAGCAAAAGGATTTCCTTCTTGTTTTTCAAAATATTCCTGCTTTACTAAAAGGTATGGAAAAAGATCAAGCTGTCGCTTTGGGTTAATATTATTAATCCCATGCAATTCACCGAAAAGATGTACCCATCCGGTAGCATCTCTCGGAATAAACTGCCATAGCGATCGCTCCTCAACTCTGAACAATCTTCGCTGAACTTGTATTCCCCAGACATGATTATCCTTTTTCCCGAATCGTAACTGGCTAAAAGGTATTTTCATTTCTGCAACCCATCCCGAATCGTTAATTGAAGTCTTCGCATACCAAACCGGGTTCCATGTATCATCCCACTCATTACCATTATCTGTAATTGCCATATCACCCTTAACTCCGGAAGCATTTATTGTAAAAGAAAATGCTGTCATCTGATCGTAATAACTATCAATATTAACCTCTATCCAGTCACCTTCAAAATCGTCTCTCCGACACATACGTTTATCAATTTCATCGGGGAGGCTATCATAAGCAAGAACCCCAATGTATAAATTATTATCATCGTAAAGTATTTTGAAATATGTAGGTTGTGAAGGCAACTTACCTTCATAAGGACTACGCTGGATAAAATCTCCTCCACACTCAACCAAATCCCATGCTTTATCATCTAATCTCCCATCAATATCTATTGAGCCGTCAGACAGTTTTTTTGTTGTATAGCTTTTCTTATGAAGATTTTCCTGTGAATAAACAAGTAAATTAATCAGTAATCCGAAAAATACTATCAGTGTAATTCTCATATTGTTAATAAATAGACTATTATTTAATGCTTATGTTACAAAACTTTCAATATTTAGAACTTGTCAAATTTCAGGCTCATTCATACAGAAAAGCCATCCAGCACATGAGAACCGGTATTAATAAGATTGATGTTTTAGGTAATTCTGTATTTGCCTCCAACCGAGAGACGCATAAAAGAAATTAGAAAAACGGATGATAGTAAAACCGATAAAAGAGTTCTTTTTATTAATTGTGTGTTTAAATGCTTGATATTTATCTTGTTGTGTTTTTTGCTTTTAACAAATAAAAGATTATTTTTATTATGACATAGCTTTTATCTCAACTAATTTTTCTTTAGCCTTTTGTGCAGGTTTATATTCTGGGTCGGCATCTTTCCAAATTTCATTTGCTTTTTCCAAATATTCTATGGCTTTCTCTGTAATTCCAAGATCAAGATATAAGAGGGCAAGTTCATAATTATTTTTAGGATTGAAAGGTGAGTCTTTTAATGCGATTAATAAATGTTCTTCAGCTTTCTTGAATTTATTGAGTTTTCTGTAACAACGTCCTATGGCTCTGTAAGTACTGATTCCTGTTGGTCTAAGTTCTAATCCTTGTAAATAGCTGGTAATAGCCTTATCATATTCACCCTTAATTTCATATATACTTGCTTGTCCATAAAAAATTGAAGGTTGCAAATCTCCTTGTCCTATACTTTGAACTAATTTTTTTGCATTCACAATTGCTTTTTCAGCATTATCAACATCTTCAAGATAAATATATACAAACAGGTATCCAAAATATACTAAATTGTCAAGAGGTGGTTCAAATTGCGATTCAATTTCTTTTAGCATCTGAAATGCTGTATCGCTTTTACCTGCCATATTATATTTTTCTATATCAAATAATTTTTGAGCCAGGTTGTTTAATGGAGTTCCAAAGTTTTCCATTTCTTTATACTTTAGCTCCATATATTTGATTGATTCATTTATTTGTCCTCTAAATTCATAATACGATTCAAGTGAACCATAAACATCAGAGCTATCCATGGCTGTTTTACATTTTTTTAATGCCTTAAGATTTTGATTCAAAGCTTCGGTGAAATTCCCCAATTGCATTTCTATGCCAACCACCTTAAGTAATAATGTTACTTGATCGTTTTCTATCAAAAGCGCTTTTTCATAATAAGATTTCGCTTGCTCATAATCTCCTTTATTAGAATACAAATAACCAATATTTCTGTACGATTTATAGTCTTTTGGAAATTGTTTTTCATATTGCTTGTAATAATCAAGGGCTTTATCATATTCAGCCATTTTTACATACAAATTTCCTATTTCTATCAGATAATCATATTGTTCGGGGTCGAGCTGTAATATATTTTTACATTCAGAGATTGCTTCATGAAACTGATTTTTCATATAATATCTTGATGCAAGAAGAGTATGCCCTTTAATATCATCAGGGTAAAGCTCAACCCACATTTTTGTAACAGCAAAAGCTTTTTCAGGTTCAGAGTTTATAATATAATAAAAAAATTTACTTACAAACTGTAAGCTTTCGGGTAGTTTATATAGGTTTTGCCTTACAACCTGAAGTGATTTTTTAGCTTTTTCAATTTGATTAGCATCGAGACATACTTGAGCTAATTTAAAATAAGCATAAGTAAAATCCGGATCTTCATTTATTGCTTTTTCAAGAAGCTCTGTCCCTTTTACCCAGTTCTTTTCCATATCAATCAGGTAACACCCTTTTATAAAGTCTCTCAGAGCCGGAACAGAATCAGTATATATCTTAGATAAAGGAAGGTCGTTTACTTCATTCAAATGTGATTCGGGAATTTCCATATCTTTCTTTAATTGTATTGTTAGTTCGTCTATTAAATTAAAAATATTCGTTCCTGTAAAAATATTTTCTGTTAAAAGTTTTCCTGTTCTGGT
>JAUXFX010000056.1 GCA_030622635.1 Bacteroidota bacterium | reverse complement strand
GGTACTCAAGACAAAGGATTAGTAAAATACAACAAGCAACTTAATAAATTTACCAAATACTGTCACAATCCTAAAGATACGAATAGCATTACAGGGAATTATGTGTTGGCAATATTAGAGGATAGTTATGGTATTTTGTGGGTATCAACATCAAATGGTTTAAATAAACTAAACAGAAAAACAAACAAGTTTAAAAGATATTTTTTTAATCCGGCTGATACAATAACTTTTGGAAACAATGCCATTTTTAATATTGTTGAAGACAGCAAAGGAGATTTATGGATGCCTTCTTATGGCGGTTTGATTAAATACAATAGGAAGTCAAACAATTTTACAACTTATAAACATGACCCCAATAATATTAACAGCATAAGCACTGATAAATTATTTTCCGTTTATGAAGATAATTCAGGAGATATTTGGGTAACGTCACGCGGTGGAGGAATTTGCAAGCTAAATCCCGAAACAGAACAATTTATAAATTATACTATAAAAGACGGTCTTCCAAATAATGTAACCTATGGAATTCTTGAAGACCCTGACAATAATTTATGGATAAGCACAAACTGGGGTTTATCAAAATTTAATGTAAAAGAAAATAAATTTATTAATTATGATGTAAAAGATGGCTTACAAAGCAATGAATTCAATACAAAATCTTTTTTATTGAGTTCGAATGGAAAAATGTTTTTTGGTGGAATGGGCGGATTTAACTGTTTTTTCCCTGAACAAATAAAAGTCAACAAAAATATACCACCTATTGTGATAACCGGCATTAAAATATTTAATATTCCTCATTTAGGTTCATTAAGTAATGGTGACACAATTATTTTAAATTATGATGATAATTTCGTTTCTCTTGGATTTTCAGCTTTGGATTATACCAATCCTTCAAAAAATAAATATAAATATATTTTAGAAAATTACGAAAAAAACTGGAGGTATACTGATGCCGGCAACACATCGGCAGAATATACTAAAGTTAATCCCGGGACTTATATTTTCAGGGTAAAAGGTTCAAATAACGACGGCTACTGGAACGAAGAAGGAGTGTCGCTGATAATCAAAATTACTCCTCCATGGTGGCAAACATGGATATTCAGGATATTGTTGGCACTTGCAATTATTTTGATTTTATGGTTTGTTATTTACCGCAGAGTTAGAGCTATCAGGAAAAAACATGAAGTTGAAAGAAAGGTCCTTGAAATAGAAAAACAAATTTTTGATATTGAACAAAAAGCATTACGGCTTCAAATGAATCCTCATTTTATTTTTAATTCCCTTAATTCAATTCAAAGTTTTGTAATAACTAACGATACTGATAAAGCTATTTTTTATTTAGCAAAATTTTCACAACTGATGCGGTTGATTCTGGCTAATTCCAGCGAGCCGTATATTCCACTGAAAAATGAATTATCCGCTTTAAAATATTATATGGATATTGAAAAACTCAGGTTTGACAATAAATTTGATTATTCAATAAAAATCGACCCGCAAATTGATGAGGAATTTATGGAAATACCTCCTATGTTAATACAGCCTTATGTTGAAAATGCAATTATTCACGGGTTAATCAACAAAAAAGATAAAGGAAAAATTAATATCAATTTCACATTAAAGGATAATTCAATATTTTGTACAATCCAGGATAATGGTATTGGCAGGGAAAAAGCAATGCAAATCAGGGCAGAATCAGGAATAGCACGCAAATCAAGAGGAATGCTGATAACAAAAGAACGTTTGGAAATTCTGAATAAACAAAACCAAGAACAATTTTCAGTAAATATTATTGACCTTAAAGACTCAAAAGGGAATGCCACAGGCACAAGAGTTGAGATCACTATTAGTTATAAAGAATTTTAATTTAAAAAATTTTTATATATTTGAATTTTATTTAAATCAATGTTTTTATGATACGCTCAATCATTATAGAAGATGAAAAAAGGTCGAGAGATACACTGAGGGAACTTTTAAAAAGATTTTGCAAAAATGTGGAAATTATTGCCGAAGTCGACGGTTATAAAAGCGGTATTGAAGCAATAAAAAAACACAAGCCTGATGTAATTTTCCTTGACATTCAAATGCCCGACGGCAGTGGTTTCAAGCTGTTGGAAGATATCGGTGAAATTGATTTTGAAATAATTTTCACAACTGCTTATGATCAATTTGCCATAAAAGCAATAAAATACAGTGCACTTGATTACCTGCTGAAACCGATTGTCCCCGAAGAGCTGATAAATGCCATAAAAAAAATTGAAAAAAAAAAGCAAATAAACACCATCAATAAAAATATTAAAGTTTTATTGGATAATATCAACACACCTGAAGAAGAACCTAAAAAAATCGTACTTTCAACTTCTGATAAAATACATGTTATTAAAACCGATGAAATTATAAGATGCGAATCGGATAATTATTATACAAAGTTTTTCTTTAAAAACGGAAAGCAACTCCTGATTTCAAAAACCCTTAAAGAAAATGATGAACTTTTAAGCGCACATAATTTTATAAGGCCTCATAAATCGCACCTTGTCAATACAAAATATATTAAAAGTTTTAATCGTAATGAAGGTGGATTTATTGTTATGACAGATGATAGTAAGATTCCGGTTTCAAGAAGAAAACGAGAGAAGATCACTAATATAATTAGTAATTTAGCAAACTTAACAGAATAAGAACAAAGCTTTGTGAAGTGAGTAAAAAAAGGCTAAGGCTGAGGCTAAGGCTAAGGAAAAAACAAAATATAAAAAAATAGTAAGCTTTCAAAGAATGCTGAAATTGGAAATTAGAAATTAGAAAAAAATGAAAATAGTTTGCGAATTAGAGATTTACAAACTATCGGAAGAATTGTCTGATTTGATACGATTTTGACAAGTGGAACAAAAAGGTTAAAAATAATAATTGAAAAACTTGGTCCAAAGTTGAATGCGTTTATCAACAGCACAAAAATATAATAACATAAATTTCTAATTTCTAATTTCTAATTTCAAACTGTGAACAGTTACAAAAAATAAAGTATATTTAGACATTTACAGATATATAAATTAGAAGAGATTATCACCGTTAACTGATTTTTTTATACCGTTAACTGATTTTTTCTTTTTCTTTTTTAAAAATTTATTTATTTTTACATACTAATACGAAAAACATGGATGATTATATTTACATTTTATTAGCAATAGCATGGATAGCTTTTACAATTTATAGCCAGAAGCAAAAGAAAAACAAACAGCAACAAAAAGCCAAACCACAACAGCAAACACAAAAAGATGTAAAATCTTATTTTGAAGAGATCCTGCTGGGAAATGTTTCCTCTCCCGATCCCATACCTGCCGAACCTGTGATACATGAAGAAATATATGAACCTGTTTCCGGCTACAAAACTTCTGAAAATATTCAACCCGAATATGAATTCCTTGAAGAAGGGTCGCAATTATCTGAAGAATATTTTGATCAGAATTCTGCAATAGAAAAACCCGAAATTCAAATTGAAGAAAAATCTGAAATTAAAATCCAGGAAGAATATGAAAATATTGAATATCTTGATTTTGACATAAGAAAAGCAGTAATATATTCGGAAATTTTAAAGCGTCCTTATACTTAATAAAAACAATAATTTATATAAGAGAACATATTTTTTTTTAAACAAGAGATAATTTTTTTATTTGGATATTAAAAAATTTTATTGCTATCTTTACCAACTTTTTTAAATGCACAATGTATAATTTAACATAAAACTATATGGTATGTTAAGAAATTTACTTTTAACTTTAGGGATAGTACTAACTACGGGTTTGATAGTCTATCCGCAATCAGGAGCCCTAAAAGGCAAAATTACTGATAAATTAACAAAAGAACCAATTCCATTTGCTAATCTTGTTATTGAGGTTGGGGGAACCCAGATAGGAGGTTCAACATCAGATTTTGATGGGAACTACGTAATTAAACCTATTCCTCCGGGCAAATACGATTTGAAAGCAACTTATGTCGGTTATAAACCGATTATTGTAAAAGGTTTAATCATTGTCGCTGACCAAATTCGTTTTTTAGATATTAAAATGGAATCAACAACGGAAACTCTTGAAGAG
The DNA here is from genome assembly GCA_030622635.1 of Bacteroidota bacterium. Taxonomy (GTDB): domain Bacteria; phylum Bacteroidota; class Bacteroidia; order Bacteroidales; family JADFUO01; genus JADFUO01. The sequence goes on along the minus strand of JAUXFX010000056.1, from coordinate 11,677 downwards.
TTTGAAGTTATTGATTATAAGGTTCCTTTGATTTCTAAAGACCAAACTACCAGTGGAGAAACCGTTACTGCAGAAGAAATTGCAAAAATGCCGAACCGTTCGGCTAATGCAGTTGCAGCAACTGTTGGTGGTGTGTTCTCGCGCGACGGCGAAAGAGGAAATGTAAGAGGTGCCCGTTCCGACGGTACTGTCATGTATATTGATGGTATCAGGGTAAGGGGATCCTCTGCTTTGCCGCCTTCGGCAATTGAACAGGTTTCGGTTATTCTCGGTGGTGTTCCGGCACAATACGGTGATGCTGTCGGTGGTATTATCAACGTTACAACCAAAGGACCTTCAAGGAAGTTCGGTGCAGGAATTGAAATTGAAACTTCAGAGCTTCTGGATAAATTTGGTTATAGCCGGGCAGGTCTTAATTTAAACGGTCCTTTATTTACCCGTAAAAACGAAGACGGAAGTGTTAAGTCATCATTGTTCGGTTATTTTATTGCAACAGATGTTACTTACCGAAGAGATGGCAGACCCTCTGCAATTGGTATTTATAAAGGAAGAGATGATGTTATTCAATACCTTGAAGACAACCCCTTACGTCCTTCAGGATTGCCAACCGGCGGTACATTTCTTAATGGCGAGTACCTTAGAACAGATGATCTGGAGCATGTTAATATGACACAAAATACAGCTAATCTGTCTGTGAATCTTTCCGGTAAAATTGATGTTAAAACAACACGAACAATAAATTTAACCTTTGGCGGACAATATGTTTATAATAACTGGAGAGGGTTTAATTATAACGGTTCCCTGTTGAATTACGACAAGAATTCACTTAATACAAATTATACATGGAGAGTATTCGGCCGGTTTACTCAAAGATTCCCTACGGATAAAGATAGTAAATCACTTATAAAAAATGTTTATTATACAATTCAGGCAGATTACTCAAAATTCTATGCAGAAACACAAGACGCTGATCACAAAGATGATCTTTTCAAATATGGCTATCTTGGAAAATACACAACTCATAAGGAAGCAACTTATCAATTGGGAGCCGACACTATACACGGTCAGCCATATCAAAATGTATGGCTGCTCAACAGTTGGGATCATGATACATTAGTTGAATTTGATCCGTATGATTGTAACCCGTTAATTGCTAATTATACTTCTTCATATTATGATTTATATGCAGGACGACCTATAGGCAATTATCAAAATTTCGACCAGATACAACTTGGCGGAGGTTTATTGAACGGACAAGGACCACCAAGAATATATGGTCTTTACAATACTCCTGGTACAATACAGGCAGGTTATAATGTAACCGATCAAACACAATTCAGTGTTAATGCTGCCGGTGCTGCCGATATCGGTAATCATGAATTTAAATTCGGTTTGCAATACGAACAACGAATAGACAGAGGATACGGTTATGCACCACAAGGATTTTGGACATTGATGCGCGGATTAACCAATTTCCATATTTTAGAACTTGATGTGGAAAATCCAATACCGGTTTATGTAGATGGTGTTTTCCAGGATAAAATTAATTATTATCGAAAATATGATGAGATATCGCAAAGAGTATTTGATATTAATTTAAGAAAAAAACTCGGGTTACCTATTGATGGCCTTGACTACATAACAATTGATTCTTATGATATAAATAATTACTCAATAAATTATTATGATAAAAATGGTGTTTTAAGAACAATTCAATTAGATGAAGATATTTTTTCAGTTGATATGTTCAGCCCTGATGAATTATTAAATGATGGCCATTCTTATGTGTTTTACAGGGGTTATGATTATACCGGAAAAAAATTAAAAAGCAAACCGAGCTTTGAAGATTTCTTTAACAAAAAAGATGAAAACGGAATATATACCCGCGAAATAGGTGCATTTGAACCAATTTATATGGCAGGATATATACAGGATAAATTTGCTTTTAGAGACCTGATCTTTAATATTGGTGTTCGTGTTGACCGTTATGATGCCAACCAAAAAATCTTAGCTGACCCATTTTTATTATTCCCCGCTAAAACAGTAGGAGAAGTCAGCCCTGATGAATTCGGACCTCATCCGTCAAACATGGGAAGCGATTATATAGTTTATGTTGACAATGTTGATAATCCAACCAGAGTTGTAGGATATAGAGAAGGCGACATCTGGTATAGTGCTGAAGGTGTAGAAATCACCGACCCAAGTATTCTTGATGCAGGTTCCGGAATTTCTCCATATTTGATTGATCCTACTCTGGATCATGTTACTATTGATGCTTTTGAAGATTATGAACCGCAGATAAATGTAATGCCACGTATCTCCTTCTCATTCCCAATATCTGATGAAGCTTTGTTCTTTGCCCATTATGATGTTTTAACACAAAGACCAACATCAGGTAACGTTGCAAGCCCTGCAACATACTGGTTCTTTGAAAATGTTGGAGGTAGAATCAATAATCCAAATCTGAAACCCACAAAAACAATTGACTATGAATTGGGCTTCCAGCAAAAATTAACAAATACATCATCACTTACAATAACAACTTATTACCGCGAAGTAAGAGACCAGATTGCAATTTACAGATATTACGGAGCATATCCCAAAGATTATACTTCATATAGTAATCTTGATTTCGGTACTACCAAAGGTCTTACAATTGAATACGACCTCAGAAGAACAAAGAATGCACGTGTCAGGGCAAGTTATACACTTCAGTTTGCCGATGCTACAGGTGCAAGCCCTACTACTGCCGCTGCTCTTGTTGCTTCAGGACAGCCAAACCTAAGAACAACCAATCCATTACCATGGGACAGAAGACATGCGATAAACCTGGTATTTGATTATCGTTTTACAGGAGGTAAAGATTATGACGGTCCGGTAATTAACCGTAAAAATAAAGGAGGCGATAAAGCTAAATCACCTATACTGTTATTACAAAACACCGGGTTTAATATGACTTTTAATGGAGGTTCAGGTACTCCATATACAGCTTCGCGAAATATTGCATCTCCACTTTCAGGTGGTAACAGACTCTTAAAAGGGACATATTTCGGTTCAAGATTACCATGGCAGTTTAGAATGGACTTGAGAATTGATAAAGATATATTCTTTACTTTGGGCAAAAAACAAACTTATATGAATGTTTACTTCCAGATACTTAATGTTTTGAATACTAAAAATGTGGTAGGAGTTTATCCGGCAACAGGTAACCCCGGTGATGACGGTTACTTAGCTTCAGCCGAATATCAAAGCGAAATTGATATGCAACAGGATCCTCAATCATTCAGGGATCTTTATTCTATATATGTAGATTACCCATATAATTATAGTAGTCCGCGAAGGATTCGGTTTGGTGTAATATTTAATTTTTAAAAATAATAAATTATGAAAAATATTTTCAGAATACTGTTAATTTCATTGATCTGCTACTTTATTTCAGAAATCAGCATGGCAGAGGAATGCAAATTTGGACCCGGTAAAAGTTCAAATAGTTATAAGAATACTACAGCAGGTTGTTCGCCGGCTTCCGCTTTCAGATTCCTGGATATTAATAATGTAAGAGCCAGGATCAATTCAGGAGGAGATATGTGGTGGGATCTTCCCGGTGGTATTGGAGCTCAGTATTTTATTCCAAAAAACGGAACAGCCACTTCTATGTTCTCCGGTGCATTATGGATTGGAGGGCTTGACATCAACCTGCAGTTAAAATTAGCTGCATTAAGATACCGGCAGGTTGGACAGGATTATTGGCCCGGTCCTTTGACAATTGACGGAACTGCTGCTGTTGACGAAGCTACATGTGCCGAATACGACAAGCTCTTTTTGATCACACGCGAAGAAGTTGACCAATATTTAGCATGGTGGGAAAGTGATAATAAAGCTGAAGAATATCCCAATTATTCAATCCCGGAATCAATCCTGAATTGGCCTGCCCATGGCGACGTTGCCAAAGGTCAAAGTTATTATTTGGCTCCATTTATGGATGTTGACGGCGATGGTGACTATGACCCGAATATGGGTGATTATCCATATTATGATATTGATAACTCTTTATGTCCTTTAAACAGGAAACCTGACGAACCTCCTATTCCAACCCCTGAAGATATTTTAGGTATAGTACATGGCGGTATTTTATCCGATCAGGTTATTAAAGGTGACCAAACTTTATGGTGGGTATTTAATGACAAAGGTAACTTCCATTCCGAAACAAAAGGTGCATCAATTGGTTTGGAAATAAGGGCACAGGCTTTTGCGTTCGAAACAAACGATGAAATTAACAACATGACTTTTTATAGCTATGAAATTATTAACCGTTCAACATTTGAATTAACAGAAACATATTTTGCCCCATGGGTTGATACTGATTTGGGTTATGCCTGGGATGATTATGTAGGTTGTGATGTTAACAGAGGTCTTGGTTATTGTTATAATGGTGTTGAAATAGATGGACATGGCGAACCTGAAGCTTATGGTGAGCAGCCGCCTGCTATCGGAGTTGACTTTTTCCAGGGACCTTATATGGATCCTGACGGCAGAGATAATCCGAAATTCACAGGCGCCCCGGATGGTTGCCATATCATTAATTCTCCTTATGTATTAGACCAAATGGCAATAAACGGAATAAACTTTGGTAATGATATTATTGATGACGAACGATTCGGTATGAGGAGGTTTGTATATCATAATAACTCTGGCGGTATTCAGGGTGGCCCGGGTATCGCTCCTGAATATTATAATTATCTGAGGGGAATCTGGAAAGATAATACTGTAATGTTATATGGTGGAAATGCACATATTAATTCAGGTGCAGTCGGACCTCAATGTGATTTCATGTTCCCCGGCGATTCCGACCCATGTAACTGGGGTACAAGAGGACAACCTCCAAACGGCGGATATAACCAACAAGGAAATTACTGGACAGAAAAAGATGTAGATAATGATCCCAGCGACAGGCGATTTATGCAATCAGCCGGACCTTTTACTCTTACACCGGGTGCAGTTAATTACATTACAGTAGGTATTCCCTGGGCAAGAGCTATTTCAGGCGGTCCATGGGAATCAGTTAAACTTTTACGAAAAGTTGATGATCTTTGCCAGTCATTGTTTGATAATTGCTTTAAAGTAATTGACGGACCAAGCGCTCCCGATCTTACTTTTCGGGAACTTGACAGAGAGTTAATTATTTATATCTCAAACAGCAAAACATCTAATAATTACAATGAAAATTACGAGGAAGTTGACCCCTTCATTACATTCCCACCCGACTTTCCCCCTGCTCAAAGAGACTCCATTTACAGATTTGAAGGTTATCAGATTTTCCAGTTAAAATATTCAACCGTATCAGTTGAAAGTATTCATGACCCCGATCTTTGCAGATTAGTTGCTCAGTATGATATTAAAAACGGTGTAACAAAATTGATCAATTTCAATTTTGATCATATAATGGGTGCCAATGTACCGATTTTGGAAGTAGAAGGCGGGGATAATGGAATTTCTCATTCTTTAAAAATTACAGAAGATGCTTTTGCTACAGAAGATAAACGCCTTATAAACCATAAACAGTATTATTATCTGGCATTAGCTTATGCATATAACCAATTCCTGAAATACGAAGAAACACCCACAGGATTAGACGGACAGAAAAAACCTTATCTGGCAGGTCGTAAAAATATTAAACTTTATACTGCTATTCCTCATATTCCAATAAACGGAATTATAATGCATTCGGAATACGGAGAAATCCCACAAATTACCCGTTTAGAAGGACAAGGTAATGGCGGAATGAATATAGAGATGACAAAAGAAACAATTGATGAAATATTATCAAAAGAACCTATAGGCTCATTAAATAGTTCAGGAGTACCTATTGTTTTCGGTGATCCCGAATACCCGATTGCATATAATCCCGAATATGAAACCGGAAAAGGTCCTTTAAAAGTTAAAGTTGTTGATCCGTTAAACGTGAAAGAAGGGAACTATACTCTGAAATTTACCGATATTCAACATCCTTATCAGGATAGCGTTGATATTAAATCTGCAAAATGGATGTTGATTGACAACGAGACAGGTATTACTTATAAATCCGACACAACTATCACAATGAGATATGAACAATTATTACTTGATCTCGGACTATCAATAGACATTAATCAAATAAACTTCCCTGGCGATACTTTTGCAGTTAATTACGGATTCATTGAATCATCTGTTTTATATGAAGACAGCTCAAGAATGTGGCTCAGCGGTATTGAAGATAACAACGTACCTAACAGTGCACAAAACTGGATACGTTCAGGAACATATTTCAGTGATCAAAATACAAGAGGTAGCGACTGGAATATGCCCAATCGTGCATGGGACCCGTTTGAATTTTACGAAAAAATTGAGATTGGCAAATGGGCACCATATTGCTTAACTTCAATAAATAAAACACAAAGCAATGTAGGACCTGCATTTAACATTCCTTCAAAAACCATTGACAGGCTGGAATTCCTCGCAAGTGTTGACATTGTTTTTACACCTGATAAATCCAATTGGACAAGAGCTGTCGTTATTGAAATGTGTTTTGATCCTGTTTTGTCAGAACCTCGTCCCAACGGAGACCCTGTTGAAAGGTTTGAACTAAGGTCCGGTCAATCGGTTGATAAAGATGGTAACCCTGCACCTGTAGGAAGCGGAACAAGTGATGATCCTGATGACCCGAATTACATCAGCGAAACAAGTATGGGCTGGTTCCCCGGTTATGTAATTAATTTGGAAACAGGAGAAAGACTTAATATAATGTTTGGTGAAGATTCATGGTTAGTAGGACAAAACGGAAGGGATATGCTTTTTAATCCTACAGAAAGAGATTTATCAATACCTGATCTGATTGATCCGAATATATATAATCGGGTTTCAGGAGAGGTATTATTTGGCGGTAAACATTATATTTATGTTATGGCACATAATTCATTTTCAATTTCAAGTGCAGGTACGGAATTTAAGTTTACAAGTCCGGCTTATGATGCTTGTGCATGGGTACATGAGGTTTTAGACACATTACCATCATCAATTTACAGTTCACTTACAAGTTATGTTTACGGACAGGTTATGTATGTTGGACTTCCAATGGCAGTTAAAGGTAAGGAATGGCTTTCAAATGATGCAACTATTAAAATAAGAGTTGCAAAGCCTTATCAGAGATACTTTTCATTACCGGTTGATTCTACTGCTTATGATCATCAAAATAATTATTACCCTATGTACACCTTTAAAACAGAAGGTATATCAACCGAAAAATATAATGCGGAAAAAGCTGAATCGGATTTAGACCTTATAAATATTGTTCCAAATCCGTATTATGCTTATTCTGCTTATGAAAATAATGCTTTGGATAACCGTGTAAAGTTTACTAATCTTCCGGAAAAATGTACTGTTACAATTTATAATATAAGCGGTACAATGATAAGGCAATACACAAAAGACGATCCCTTTACATCGATTGACTGGGATTTGAAAAATTTTGCCGGAGTACCTATTGCAGGTGGTATTTATCTGATACATGTTAAATCAAATGAAGGAGAAAGAATTATTAAATGGTTTGGATCATTACGTCAGGTTGACTTGAATATATTCTAAAATTAAACATATACTAAATGATTTTAATAACATAAAATAATATAAAGTATGAAAAATTTATATAAATACTTAATTACACTGTTTTTAGTAGGTTTGATAGCATTCCCTTTTGGCAATCTTTATGCAGGAAATAAAGACAGATCAGGACAAGCAGGAGCTTCCGAATTATTAATTAACCCTTGGGCAAGAAGTTCAGGATGGGGAAGTGTTGGTACAGCGAATGTACGTGGTCTTGAAAGCATGTTTTGTAATGTTGCAGGAATTGCCTTTACACAGGGAACAGAGATGATTTTTTCTCATACAACCTGGCTTAAAGGTTCAGATGTAAATATCTTTTCATTCGGCTTAACTCAGAAGATCGGAGAAACCGGTGTTATTGGTTTGAGCATTATGTCAATGAACTTTGGAGATATTGAAATTACAACAGTTGATTTGCCTGAAGGTGGTATAGGTACATATTCTCCAAATTTATTAAATGTAGGAATTGCCTATGGAAAAGCATTTTCAAACAGCATTTTTGCAGGTATTAATTTTAAAATCATATCCGAATCCATATCCGATATGAAGGCTCAAGGACTTGCTATTGATGTAGGAATTCAATATGTTACAGGTGAATTGGAGAATGTCAAGTTTGGTATAGCACTTAAAAATATAGGACCCAGAATGAAGTTTTCGGGTGATGGCCTCTCTTTAGGAACAACTATTCCCAGTCAAACTACTTCGTTCACTTTGAATCAACGTGCTTCGGAATTTGAATTACCTACTGCACTTAACATCGGTGCAGCATACGATTTTATCATTTCAGATGCACATCGTATAACATTAGCAGGTAATTTTCAATCAAATGCATTTACCAAAGACCAGTTTACAGGTGCAATGGAATATAGCTTAAAGGATTATGTGATGCTTAGAGCCGGATATACTTATGAAGAAGGAATCGGTAAACCAGTTGACGACCCGGAATACAGAACCACTGTTTCAAAGGGATTTAGTGCCGGATTTACTGTTCAGGTTCCGCTTAATAAAGAAAAAGGCTCAAGTTTTGCAGTTGATTATTCCTACAGGGCTACAGACAATTTCAATGGAACACACAGTATAGGCGCAAGAATCAACCTATAAGTATCAGTTCCGCTTTTAATTTTTTTTAAGATTTTATTTTTTAAAAAAAAGGACCCTAATCTTAGGGTCTTTTTATCTTTTTATCTAATTACAACAACATTTAAAAGAACATGTCACAAGTAAAATATTATACAGAAGAAGGATTGCAAAAGTTAAAGGATGAACTGGAACATCTTGTCAAAGTTGAAAGACCATCAATTTCAAAACAAATCGCCGAAGCAAGAGATAAGGGTGACCTGTCGGAAAATGCTGAATACGACGCTGCAAAGAATGCACAGGGTTTATTAGAACTGAAAATTGCCAAACTACAGGAAGTAATTAGAAATGTCAGGGTTATTGACGAATCAAAACTTGATAGCTCAAAAGTTTTAATACTGTCAAATGTAAAAATTAAAAACCTGAAAACAGGGGCAGTGATGACATATACCATTGCTCCGGAAAAAGAAGCAAACATTAAAGAAGGAAAAATATCTGTTAACTCACCTATTGCAAAAGGACTGTTTGGTAAATCTGTTGGCGATAAAGCAGATATTGAAGTTCCTGCCGGCACAATAACATTTGAAATTATTGAAATATCAAGATGAAGAATGAATTAATAGAAATTAATTGAAATTGGAAATTGGAAATTAGAAATCCATAAGGACAAGTTTAGAAATTTGTTGAGATTAATAGAAACTGGTAGAAATTTATTAACAAGTAGCAGTTGCAGCAGCAGTCAGCAACTTGGAACTTGCGACACGAAGTCCATACGGATTCACTTCGTTTCATTAGCCCGTACGACCAAAGGAAGTCCGTATGGATGGGAAACCTGATACAAACACATAACCACATAGCCAATTAATATTTACTTTTATCCCATACGGGTTTGCTTCGCTTCACTTTTTACTTTCGACCAACGGGAGTCCGTATGGATGTCTTTTATCTTGTTTTAATTTCATACTTAAATTAAAAGTTATGTCAAGTATATTTTCAAAAATCGTAAGTGGCGAAATACCTTCATATAAAATTGCCGAAGAAAAAAACTTTTTTGCTTTCTTAGATATTAATCCTTTGGCAAAGGGACATGCTTTGATTGTCCCCAAAAAAGAGATTGATTATGTTTTTGATATTGATGATGACCTGTATAAGGGATTATTAATGTTTACCAAAAAAGTAGCTTTAGCTATTGAAAAAAGCGTTAAATGTATAAGAATGGGCATGGTGATTTACGGACTGGATATACCTCATGCTCATATTCATTTGATACCGCTTTTAGGAAGCAATGATATTGATTTTAAGAAACCACCCTTGAAATTAACTTCTGAAGAGTTTAAAGAAATTGCTGAAAGAATTAGGGATGAATTTGAGAAATAAGGGGAATAAGGGGAATAAGGGGAATAAGGGGAATAAGGGAAGAAATAGCATCACTCAGGAAATAAAAAAAACGATCTCGTTCTGAAAACACAAAAGAGATACCATCCCTAAAAAATTAATTAGGCTCTTAAAAAGAAAAACTAACTTACATGTTGTTTAAATTAGATGTTGTCTTTGTAAGCATTAGAAATATTTTGAATATCGAACACCGATTAACCCCGATACGCTGAAGCTACGGGACAGGCGATTTTAGATTTATCTCTATCAACAAACGAATTTTAACTTTGATATTCGTTATTCATTTTAGTTTTTAATCTCTAAATATCAATACTTCAACATTCGACATTCGTTAATCGATATTCGTTATTCTTTTTATTTTTTTTGAATATTGATACTTCGACAAACTCAGTACAGGTTTTAGATTTTCAACCTAATTACTATCTACTTTTGTCTTCCCGATTGTAATCGGTTTATTTTCTACTCTGGTGAAAATAATTAGAGGCTAATAAGCCCTTGTATCTCTACCCTCAATATAATTTATAAACGATTTGTTAACTACTTTGTTTCCTCCCGGTGTTGGATAATCTCCTGTAAAATACCAGTCGCCTTTATGGTCAGGGCAAGCCGAATGTAAATCCTCAATTGTCTGATAAATAATCTGAACTTCGGCTTTAATATTTTTAGTAGTGAGCATTTCGGATATTTTCTCTGAAATTTGTTCTGCTGTGAAAGGTTTATAAATTTCCTTCACATAATTAACAATTTGTCCCTTAGGAAAATCTTCCTGTTCTTTTGATTTTTTATAAACCTCATTAATTATGTGTGTTTGATTGGTTTCATTTAACAATTCAATAGCAGCTCTGAATGCAATAAAATCATTTATTTTTGCTATATCTATTCCATAACAATCGGGATAACGGATTTGAGGCGCCGATGAAGCAATGATAATCTTTTTAGGTCCTAAACGATTTAGTATTTGGATAATACTATATTTTAAAGTTGTTCCCCTGACAATTGAATCGTCAATCACAACAAGGTTATCAATTCCTTTTTTTACAGTTCCGTAAGTAATGTCATAAACATGAGCTACCAAATCCTTTCTTTGTTTATCCTGTGTGATAAAAGTTCGCAATTTGACATCTTTAACTGCAACTTTTTCAATTCTTGGATTTAATACTAAAATTTCATCTAATTTTTCAGAAGTAATTTTATCTCCTAACTGAATAATTTTATCCCTTTTTACCTCATTGCAAAACCTGATAAGTTCTTCGGTTAATCCCTGAAAAGCAACAGCAGCAGTATTAGGGATATAAGAAAATACAGTGTCTTTTAAATTATAATCAACCGACCTCAGGATAGTCGGCATAAGTGATTTGCCAAGTTTTTTTCTTTCCTTATAAATATCTATATCAGTTCCTCTTGAAAAATAAATTCGTTCAAACGAACATGATTTTCTTTCATAAGGTTTTTTACATAAATATTCATCGGTTGTACCATCTTTTTTAATTATCAAAGCATATCCCGGCTTTATTTCCTTTATGGACTCAACAGGAACATCAAAAGCAGTTTGAATAACAGGACGCTC
>JAUXFX010000212.1 GCA_030622635.1 Bacteroidota bacterium | reverse complement strand
TTTTTTACATTTGCAAATCCATTTAAATAAGAAATAAGCATTCAAAATCAATTAATTAACAAATAAAATAAAAAATGAAAAAATCTATCAATTTCAAGAAATTAAAAACGATTCAATTAATGGTTTTAACCGGATTGTTTTTATTTTCTCTTGGTCTTTTTGCAGGCAATATTGAAATTAAGCCAAATGGTACTACTTCATTAACAGTTGTTGAAAGCAATTATATCAAACTTCAGCTTTCCAATTCATTAGCCGAAATAAGAACTTTTGAAGTTAATACCGAAAAAGGAGTTTTCACAAAATTAACTGCAACAGGATATGTTAAAAGTTTAAATCTCGGAGGCCCTGAATTACCGGTAAAAAGAGAATTAATTGAATTACCGCAGGATGCCACTCCTGTTATTAATATTATTAGTTACAATGTAAAAGAATATCAACTCTCAGATTTTAATATCACAAACAGGATTTTTCCGGTTCAGCCACCTCGCCCGAAAACCGATGAACCGGTTGAATTTATCTATGATAAAAAGGCATATCTTCATAATAATTTCTCACCTACAGAAATTGTTACAATTGATGTTTTAGGACAAATGCGTGGAGTGAGGATCGGCAGGGTTAATATTGCTCCGGTTCAGTATAATCCTGTAACCAATACTATCAGGGTTTATGAAGATATTGAATTTGAAATAAATTTTGAAAATGCAAATATTTCACAAACCATTGAATTAAAGAAAAACTATTATTCTCCGTTTTTTACTGCAATTCACAGCCAATTGATAAATTATCAACATTTTAGCAGCAGGGATAATTTTATGCGTTATCCTGTAAAATATGTAATTGTTTCCGATCCGATGTTTGAAACCCAACTGCAAGCCTTTGTTGAATGGAAAACAAAAAAAGGATTTACTGTAATTGAAGCATACACTGATGACCCGAACGTTGGAAACACAACAACATCAATCAAAGCATATTTACAGGACTTATATAATGCAGGAACTCCCGAAGACCCTGCTCCTTCATTTATTTTATTTGTTGGTGATGTTGCACAGGTGCCTGCATGGTCCGGTAGTACAGGCGGGCATGCAACCGACCTGTTTTATTGTGAATATACAAGCGATTATTTCCCGGAAGTCTATTACGGAAGATTTTCTGCTGAAACAACAGCCCATCTCCAACCTCAAATTGACAAAACTCTTCAATACGAACAATACCTTATGCCCGACCCTTCTTTCCTGAATGAAGTTGTTATGGTAGCCGGAATGGACGGTACCCATGGATATGACTGGGGTAACGGACAAATTAATTACGGCACTATCAACTATTTTAATGTTGACCACGGAATAACTTCACATACATACTTATATCCCGAATCAGGAAGCCATTCGGCAGATATTATTCAAAATGTAAGTGATGGTGTTTCTTTCGGAAATTACACAGCACACTGCAGTCCTTCCGGCTGGGGAAATCCTTCTTTTGTAATCAGCGATGTAGCAGGTTTACAAAATACTGATAAATACGGTTTGTTAATTGGTAACTGTTGTGCATCAAATGAATTTAACGGTTATTGTTTTGGAGAAGCATTATTAAGAGCCGAAAATAAAGGCGCTTTAGGTTATATCGGAGGTTCAAACAGCACCATGTGGGACCCAGATTATTACTGGGGAGTTGGAGTCGGTGCTATTACTCAAAACCCACCACCTTATGAAGAAACTACTTTGGGAGCTTACGATAGATTGTTCCATGACCATGGTGAAGTTTTTTCAGAATGGTATGTTACACAGGACGAAATAATTTATGCAGGTAATCTTGCCGTTACCGAAGGTGTACCTTCTTCTGCCGAATATTATTGGGAAATTTATTGTGTAATGGGCGACCCTTCAGTAATGATATATCTCTCAGAACCTCCTGTTTTAACTGTTTCATACGATCCATTAATGCCATTAGGATCTACTTCTTTCACTATTACTACCGAACCCTATGCTTATGTTGGAATATCCAAAGATGGCGTATTACACGGTGCTGCCCTTGCCGATTCATTAGGAATAGCCGTTGTGCCACTTACTCCGATTACAATACCGGGCGATGCCGATGTTATAGTTACCAAGCAGAATGCACAACCATATATCGGGACAGTTGTTGTTGCTTCACCCCAGGGTCCTTACCTTATTCTTAACAGCTTTGAAATCAATGACGAATTAGGAAATAATAACGGACTTGTTGATTTCGGTGAAGATATCACCCTGGATATTGAACTTGAAAATATCGGTAATTCTGATGCTGTCAATGTAACAACAACACTTTCTACAGAAGATACTTTGGTAACCATCACCGACGATTTTCAGGAATGGGGTAACATTGCCGCACATGATTCTGCAACACAGGAAGATGCTTTTGCTTTTACTGTTGATGAACTTATCCCCGACCAGCATGTAGTTTGGTTTGACATGCTTATTGAAGATGAAACCAAAGAAACATGGAATTCTTCATTTACTATTATCCTGAATGCGCCTTCTCTTATAGTTGGAAATCTGGTAATTGATGACAGTAACAGCGGAAATGATAACGGCAGATTAGACCCGGGCGAAACTGCCGATTTAATTATTTCAACTTCCAATATGGGACATTGTGACGCACTGAACACTACAGCTAATCTGTTTTCTTCAAGCGGTGATATCACTATTAATAACAGCACTTTTGAATTGGATACATTAGCTTGCGAACAAACAAAAAATGCAATTTTTAACGTAACAATAGGTGATGATGTACTGGTAGGTACGGTAATTATTATTGAATACACAGCAACTTCCGGTGTCTATACTGCCGAAAAAACTTTTGTTCCTACTGTAGGAATTATTCTTGAGGATTTTGAAACCGGAACATTTGAGAATTTCGGATGGACTTTTGCAGGTAATGCCGATTGGGTCATTTGTGCAACTAACCCTTATGAAGGTGAATATTGTGCACAATCAGGCGATATTGATGATGAACAAACATCAGTACTTTATACTATTGTAAATGTTATGACCGATGATTCAATTTCATTCTATAAAAAAGTATCATGCGAAGATGATCCATGGAACAACGATTATGATTACCTTGTATTTTTTATTGATGATGTTGAAATGGGAAGATGGGACGGTGAAGTTGCATGGAGCAGGGAAGCTTATCCTGTTACTGCCGGTGAACGTGAGTTCAAATGGGTTTACAGCAAAGATTATTCTGTAGGTTCGGGAGAAGATTGTGCATGGATAGATTATATTATTTTCCCGCCTGTAGATGAATATGTTTCTGTTAAAGAAATATCCGACCAGAAAACAAACTTCAACATCTATCCTAATCCAATGAATAATTCGGCAAATATCATTCTTCGTTTAGATAAAAATGCTTCAGTAAATATTGAAATTTATAATTCAATCGGACAAAAAGTAATTGATATTGTCAGTAATTCCAATATGAAAAGCGGAATACACAGTTTCATGATTGATGCCGCTTCATTACAGAAAGGCCTTTATTTCTGTGTTTTAAATTCGGATAACAAAATAACAACTAAGAAATTAATAATTTTAAAATAATATTCATTCATTTATAATAAATAATTAGCATGAAAAAATTAGCATTAACTTATGTTTTCCTTTTTGGTTTTTTAAGTTTATTTGCCTCAAAAGGATACGAAGTAAATTTCAGTCAACCTGAAAGCGATACTTATGTTCTAAATTTCAATTTGGAAGATTATTCAATATCTGAAATAACAATTGATGGAGTTACATACAGCAAATTACAATTCGGCAGCAGTGTATTCACCAAACGAAAAGGTTTTGCCGAATTGCCCTTTATACATGCAGCAGTGCAATTGCCTGCAAAGAAAAATGTTGACATTATTATTACGGGTTTGGATTATGAAGAATACTCATTGGAATACCCTATGTTACCGTCTCGTGGAATAATTTACAGGGACCAGGATCCGTCAACAATTCCATACATTATTGATCCAAGGTCAATCGTTGATAACTGGTATCCTGAAAATCTTGCAACTAACACCGAACCATACATTATTAAAGATGTCAGAGGTACTACTGTTTATGTTTATCCGTTTCAATACAATGCAAAGCAAAAAGTCTTAAGGGTATATAAAAATGTAAAAGTTGAACTTATTGAAAATAACACAACTCCGGTTAATCCTTTAAATGTTGAAGCATATAAAATACTCCGCGAGATGGATGCCATTTACAATTCGGTATTTATCAATTATAATTTAAGCCGCGATGATTTGACCATAGCCGAACATGGTGACATTCTGGTAATTTGTACCAGCAGGGATGACACTGTCATAGACCCTTACATTCAATGGAAAAGGGAAAAAGGATATAATGTAACAAAGGAAGTTGTATCAACAGGAACCATGGTAAAAACATTAATTCAGAATACATACAATCAAAATAATGACCTTTTATATGTTCAATTGGTAGGCGACTGGGCTGATATTAAATCCGAAACAATAGGAGGAAATCCGATGGATCCGCAATTAGGCTGTGTAGTTGGCACAGATGACCACCCTGATATTTGTATAGGAAGAATTTCAGCAAATACAACCGGCGAAGTTACTATTCAGGTAGATAAAATAATTAACTATGAAAAAAACCCGGAGATGGGAGCAGGCTGGTATAAAACTGCCACTGGAATTGCTTCTAGTCAAGGGCCGGGAGATGACAATGAACTTGATTATGAACATAATGATACTATTTGGGTTAATAAATTAAACACGTTTACTTTTGATTCATATAATGCTATTTATGATCCGTCTGCATCAATCCCTGATGTTACTAATGCGGTTGAAGCCGGTACAAGCATAATTAATTATACAGGACATGGCTCTTCAACTTCTTGGGGAACAACAGGATTCAGTAGCAATAATGTAGCTAATCTCACTAATGGAAACAAGTTGCCGTGGATTGTTTCAGTTGCATGTTATAATGGAGTATTTCATCAGGGAACCTGCTTTGCAGAAGCATGGCTCAGACATGACGGAGGCGGTGCTGTTATGATGTTAGCTGCAACTAT
>JAUXFX010000016.1 GCA_030622635.1 Bacteroidota bacterium | reverse complement strand
GAAGTCTTAAAAATCAGGAGTTTGCTTTCGTAAATGACTGGTTTTTAAGACGAGAGTAACGATGAAAGCGGACATTATGGACAAACACTATTAGTCATCAGCTTTATCTTTAAGAAGAGGCACAAACCTGAATGTTCCATGTTCGTATTCTTCAGTGGTATTTTCAGAAGTTTTAACAATACTTTTCATAACTTGAAAATCTGAGTTGCCGACAGGAGCTACAAGAATACCACCGATTTTTAATTGTTCTATCAGGTTTTTTGGGGCAAATGGAGCAGCTGCTGTAATAAGAATTTTATCAAAAGGTGCAAAAGCAGGCAGTCCTTTATATCCGTCACCGTAAAATAATTTTGGATTATAACCTATTGAAGGAAGGAAAATTTTTGACTTCTGATATAATTTTTTTTGACGTTCGATTGAAAAGACTTTAGCGCCCAATTCTATTAAAATACATGCCTGATAACCCGATCCGGTGCCAATTTCCAATACTTTATCACCTTTCTTAATTTTTAAAAGTTCTGTTTGAAAGGCTACGGTATATGGTTGCGAAATGGTTTGTCCCGAAGCAATAGGAAAAGGCTTATCCTGATATGCAAACTCAAGAAATGATGAATCCATAAAAAAATGTCGTGGAAGTTTTTCAATTGCTTTTAAAACATTTTCATCCTGTATTCCTTTGTCTCTTATACCCTCAACTAATTTTTTTCTTAAACCTTTATGTTTATATGAGTCAATCATTTTATATTAATAGTTCTAAAATATATTTTGCGAAAATAATAATTTAATTAAGCATAAAAAATTACATTTGCAAAAATTTTAAAAATGCTGAAAATTGGAGTTTTAGGTGCAGGGCATCTTGGCAAAATACATATAAAGTGTATAAAAGAAATACAGGAATATCAAATGCTTGGATTTTATGATCCTGATAAAGATATTACTGAAAAAGTAGAAAAAGAATTTGGTATAAAACATTTCAATTCCATTGATAGTCTTATAGAAGCTGTTGATGTGGTTGATATTGTAACACCCACAGTTTCACATTTTGACTGTGCTGTAAAAGCATTGAAGAAATTTAAAAATGTTTTTATAGAGAAACCGGTAGTTACAACGCCTGAGGAAGCCAGCCGGTTGATTTCCCTTACTGACGAGGCAAATGTAAAAGTTCAGGTCGGGCATGTTGAAAGGTTTAATCCGGCTTTTATTGCAGCAAAGCCATATTTTACTCAGCCTATGTTTATTGAAACTCACCGCTTGGCACAATTCAACCCACGTGGCACTGATGTACCGGTTGTTCTTGATTTAATGATACATGATATTGATATTGTTTTAAGCGTGGTAAAATCAAATATTAAAAAGATAAGTGCAAGTGGTGTCGCAGTAGTAAGCGATACTCCCGATATCACAAATGCAAGGATTGAGTTTGATAATGGTTGTGTGGCTAACCTTACAGCAAGCAGAATATCAATGAAAAACATGCGTAAATCAAGGTTCTTTCAACGTGATGCATATATTTCAGTGGATTTTTTAAGTAAAGAAGCTGAAATTATTCGTATGAAAGATATTGTAGGAAAAATTGATGATCCGTTTGCATTAATTATTGATCTCGGCAAGAATAAAGGTTCAAAACAAATATTTTTTGATAAACCACAAATAAAACCGATTAATGCTATAAAAACCGAATTGGAATATTTTTACAAATCAATAGTTGATAATACATCGCCACAGGTAACTATTAATGATGGGTATAACGCATTGGACGTTGCATACAGGATAATTGAAAAGTTAAAATTGTCGATAAATAATTTATAGAAAAATATATAAGATTAATGAGTCCAATCTAAAAAGCCATCGGATGACTAATATTCAAAAATCGTCAAAAAAATCAAACTGTGTATCAATTAATTAGAAAGTCATCCGTACGAAGCGAAGCAAGTCCGTATGGATGGCTATCATTGCAAATTTTTACTTTTTAAACCAGACTCATTAATCAGTAATCTAAATAAAAAATCATACAATATATTCAAATAAATAACGTTGAAATATTTTGGGCAAAAATAAATTTCCAAAAGCCAGATATATGAATCTTACATGGAGTAAACTATTATTAGTAATTGGTTTTTTGCCCTTTTTACTTTTTTTTGTTTCATGTGATAAATTTGAATCCGATCAAACCATTCCATCCTATCTTCACATTGATTCAATCGGATTAGTTACAGATTATGAACTGCAAGGAACTGCTTCGCATCGTATTGTTGATGTTTGGGTTTATGTTGATGATAACTTAATCGGTGTTTTTGAATTGCCCGCAACCTTTCCTGTTTTAAAGGAAGGTATTCATAAACTAACATTAAAACCGGGTATTAAAATGAACGGAATTGCAGCCACTCGAATACCTTATCCGTTTTATGAATCAATTATTTATGAAAATTTTAATTTTATTATTGATAATGTTGATACTGTAAATCCAACAACTCAATATATGTCAAATACTCAGTTTACATGGATGGAAGATTTTGAATCCGGAAGCATCTCATTAGAACCCACAACAAAAAGCGACACAACAATTGATACAACTTCTTATAATTCACCTTTAGTATTTCAGGGGCATTATTCAGGTGTTTCTTATTTGGATGTTTCACACTATTTTCTGGAAATTGCCACAAAAGATTCCTATGAATTGCCAGGGCTTGGCTCACCTGTATTTTTAGAGCTTAATTTCAAAATTAGTAATTTAGTTGCTATTGGTGTATATGCACAAACAATCAGTCAGATTGAACAAATACCGATTATAATTCTCAATAATACAGATAGTTGGAAGAAAATATATATTAATTTTACTCCTACTGTAAGCGGATCAACTGATGCTATTGATTTTAAAGTGTATTTTCAAGCAAGTAATGAGATTGGAGTAACACAAGCTGAATTATTGTTTGATAATATTAAATTAGTTCACAGATAAAAAAATAATTATAATAGAATGAATAAAAAACAACAGGTATTAAAATATGTAATTGCTGATTTTGTGTCTGCTGCACTTGCCTGGAGTATATTTTTTATTTACAGGAAATACACTGTTAATCCCCAAATTTTCAGTAATTGGGAAGATATTTTCGGGGATGAAAAATTCTGGATAGGTATTATAGTTGTTCCTCTTTTCTGGTTAATACTTTATGTTTTAATAGGTACTTACCGGAAAATTTACAGGAAGTCAAGGTTAAGAGAATTTGGGCAAACAGTGTTGGTGTCGTTTATTGGAGTTATTATTATATTTTTTGCACTGATACTGGATGATATAATAATTTCTTATAAGTCATATTACCAATCATTTATTGTATTATACCTGCTTCAATTTTCATTTACATATTTTTTCAGGTTGATTTTAACCTCAATAACGGTTTATAAAATTCACAACAGGATAATAGGATTTAATACTATTATAGTTGGAAGTAATGGAAATGCGATATCAATATATGAACAAATTGAAAATCAGGAAAAATCATCGGGAAATATTTTTGTTGGTTTTGTTAATGCCATTTATTATGATGATTATAAGATAGCCAAATATTTACCTCATTTGGGACATTATAAAGATTTAAAATCAATAATTAAAAAATATAATATTAAAGAAGTAGTAATTGCGATTGAAAGAAATGAGCACAAGACTGTTGAGGAAATAATTACCGAGCTTGAAGAAACAAATGTTATCATCAAAATTATTCCTATGATGCAGGATTATTTGATGGGAGCAGTAAATATGACTTCAATTTTTCATACTCCACTTATTCAGATTTCCCCTGATTTAATGCCTGCATGGCAACAATCATTAAAAAGAATAATAGATATTGTTGTTTCAGTGATTGCAATGATTATATTAATTCCTTTTTATGCTTTTACTGCTATTGGAATAAAATTAACTTCAAAAGGTTCGATTTTATTTTCACAGGAACGTGTTGGAATACATGGTAAGGTTTTTCATATGCATAAATTCAGGTCAATGTATGCTGATGCTGAAAAAAACGGTCCTCAATTATCATCCGAGAATGATAACAGGATTACTGTTTTCGGGAAATTTTTAAGAAAAGTAAGATTAGATGAAATCCCACAGTTTTATACTGTTTTAAAAGGTGATATGTCATTAGTGGGTCCTCGCCCCGAGCGTCAGTTTTATATTGATCAGATTGTTAAACGGTCGCCTCATTATAAATTACTGCATAAAGTTAAACCGGGAATAACTTCATGGGGTCAAGTAAAATACGGATATGCCTCAAATGTGGATGAAATGACTGAACGTCTGAAATTTGATATTCTTTATATTGAAAATATGTCGCTGGCAATGGATTTTAAAATTCTGATTTATACTGTCTTAATTGTAATGCAGGGGAGAGGGAAGTAAGTTATAATCTATTTAGATTTTCGATATTGATACTAAATAGATCCGTTTTCAATCATAAGTACTATTATTTCAATATTTTTATCTTCACCTTCAGGGTCATATTTAATTTTAAGGTTATAACCGAAAATTCTTGCAAAAGTTTGCCAGAAAAAAGCAATAAATTTCCCTCGTAGTTCCTGAACTAATTCAAATGATGAATTTCCTGTTTCCCTGTCAATAAGTTTAATTAGAATTTTTCCCTGCGAAAATGTCAGGCTGCGAAGCTCATCACCAAATTCATCTTTAAGCTCCTTTTCAACCTGTCGCATAAGTTTACGTTTTTCTTTCTCACTTGATATAGTCAAAAATATTTCGTTATATTCTTGTAGCTTTATTCCGGCCAATTTTGCATAGGGATAAACCTTTTTAACATTTTTGATAAGGCGGCTTAGTTTCCGGGCTTTTCTTTTGCTTTTAATAATTTTAAATGAATATACATTTATTTCAGGAAGCTTGATTATTGGAACAGTATCTCCATCAATAATACGTGCAAAAACAACTATCCTATCGGTTTCCTGCGAAAAACACTGGTATGAGGCTATTATTAAAAAACTTAATATGTAAATAATATTTTTCAACAAATAACTGTTACTAAGCCACTTTAAGCCTTGAAGTGTTTGTTTTATTAATTTTTTTCTCAGCGTATGAAAGTGTAATATTCAGTTCTATTGATTTATTTTTTGAAGGCAATTCAAACATTGCATCAGTTAAAATTACTTCAATAATTGAGCGTAATCCACGGGCACCGAGCTTATATTCAATGGATTTATCAACTATATAATTCAAAACAGTATCATCAAAACTTAGTTTAATATTATCCATTTCGAATAACTTTGTAAACTGCTTTACAAGTGCATTTTTAGGTTCTGTAAGAATTCGTCTTAATGTTTCTTTTTTTAAAGGATGCAAATAAGTGATAACCGGTAAACGACCGACAATTTCAGGTATCAGTCCATAAGATCTTAAATCGGATGGTGCGATGTATTGCAGCATATTATCTTTATCAATCCTTTCTTTTTCTTTATTGGTATTGTATCCGATAATGTTGGTTTGCAATCGTGAACCTATAATTTTATCAATACTATGAAATGCACCTCCGGTAATAAAGAGGATATTTTGTGTATTTATTTGTATCATTTTTTGTTCGGGGTGCTTACGTCCTCCGTGCGGAGGTACATTAACAATAGCACCTTCAAGAAGTTTCAGCAATGCTTGTTGAACGCCCTCACCCGAAACATCGCGGGTTATTGAAGGGTTATCACTTTTTCTGGATATTTTGTCTATCTCATCAATAAATATTATGCCTTTTTCGGCAGCTTCTACATTATAGTCGGCTACCTGAAGCAATCTTGATAAAATACTTTCAACATCTTCGCCAACATAACCTGCTTCTGTTAAAACGGTTGCATCAGCAATACAAAACGGAACATGAAGCATTTTTGCAATGGTTCTTGCTAAAAGAGTTTTACCGGTTCCGGTTTCGCCAACAATAATTATATTAGATTTTTCAATTTCAACATCCTGATCTTTATCTTTTGACTGAGGCTGGTTAATTCTTTTATAATGATTATAGACTGCAACAGCTAAAACTTTTTTGGCTTCTTCCTGCCCGATAACGTATTGGTCGAGGTGTTTTTTTATTTCAAAAGGCTTAAGAAGCTTAACATCGTGAGAGTCAATGTGGTATTTGGCAGGCATTTCTTTTTTTACAATTTTTTGAGCTTGATCAACGCAATAATCACAGATATGAGCATCTAATCCTGCTATGAGTACATTTGTTTCGGATTTTTCTCTGCCGCAGAATGAACAAGAATCAGTTTTTTTTGCCATAATGCTAATTGTTAGTTGTATTATTATTGTATCAAATTTGTTATAACGTATAACATTTAAAATATAACTCTATTTTTTATTTTTCTGAAGAACCTCATCAATCATTCCGTATTCTTTAGCTTCCTGGGCTGTCATCCAATAATCCCTGTCAGAATCTTTCCATATTTTTTTGTATGTCTGATCCGAATGAAAAGCGAGTATTTCGTAAAGTTCTTTTTTAAGTTTTTGAATTTCGCGGGCAGTAATTTCAATATCAGAAGCCTGTCCTTGTGCACCTCCCATAGGCTGGTGAATAAGTATTCTTGAATGTTTTAATGCAGTACGTTTTCCTTTAGTTCCTGCACTTAAAAGAATTGCACCCATTGAGGCAGCCACTCCTGTACAGATTGTCGCTACATCCGAAGAAATATATTGCATTGTATCGTAAATTCCTAATCCGGGATATACTGAACCGCCCGGGGTGTTCAAATAAATCTGAATATCTTTTTTCGGATCAACAGAATCAAGGTAAAGCAATTGTGCCTGAATTATATTGGCTACGTAGTCATCAATAGGTACACCGAGAAATATTATCCGGTCCATCATTAATCTTGAAAAAACATCCATTGTTGCAATATTCATCTGGCGCTCTTCAATAATAGTAGGTGAAATGTAATTTCCCGATACCGAGATGTATTTCTCAAGAGTTAAACTACTTATTCCCCTGCCTTTTATTGCATATTTTTTAAATTCATCATTATTCATGGCTAAATATTTAATTCGTTTTGGTAGCTAATTTAACAAATTCTTCGTAACTGATATTTTTATTATTTAATTTAAGTGTAGATTTGAAAAGGTTCATTAATTTATCCTCAAGTAATCTGTCATAGATTTTTTTCACTTCTTCTTTATTTTGCATTATAGAATTGACAATTTCATTAAGTCTTTTTTCAGTTTCATCGTTTTTTTCCGTTTGTGGCATTTGATGAATGAAATATTCCCTGATGTGATTTTTTACATCATCTTCCTTTACCTCAATTTTATGATCGGTTAATATTTTATTTTCAATTAACTGCCATTTAAATGTTCCGGAATAATTGTCGTATTGAGTGTCAAGCTGTTCTTTGGTTATTTTATCTTTGTTACTTTCCAAGAGCCATCTTTTCATAAATTCATCAGGTATTTTTATTTCAGACACTTCAATTAGTTTTTTTATTGTATTGTTCATGAACTGCCTTTCGCTTTCTGCTGCAAACGAAATAATTGCATCTTTTTTTATTTTTTCTCTGAGTTGTTTTATTTCTTTAATATTATCACGCGGATATACCTTATCAAATAATTCTTTATTAATTTCTGCAGGAGTTATACTTGAAATATTTTCAACTGTAAACTGAAAATCATTATCAAGTTTTTCGGCTTCTTCTTTTGAAATCCCCAGCATTGTGGATGTGTCAATTGCACTTTTTGTTGCTTTTAAAGGATTAAAAACCACTTTATCTCCTTTTTTAAGCCCGATAAATTTATTTTTTACGGTTTTTAATTTTATATAATCCAAAGCTATTGAAGTCTTGTTATTTATACCGTTTTCCAAAATATTTCCTGAATCGTCCAATTGTAAAATTTCACCATAAACAATATCTCCTTCGCCGGCTTTATCAGGATTTGTGACTTTGCCGTGTCTTTTGCAAAGGTCGTTTAAATATTTATCAATTACAGTATCGTCAACTTTTATATTGTAATAATCAATCTTAATTTGATCAGATAAATTAAGGGCAAATTTTGGTGATATGCCTATATCAAAATAAAATTCGAATTCTGTTTGATGTTCAAAATCAATTTTTTTATTTTTTTCAGTATTTGGTAATGGATTTCCCAAAATATCAATTTTGTTATCAGTAATGTATTTGGTTAATGAATCGGATAAAATTTTGTTAACCTCTTCGGCTAAAACACCATTACCATACATCTTATTTATTACTCCAAATGGAACTTTACCCGGCCTGAATCCGGGCATATTAGCTTTTCTTTGATAATCCTTTAGCGTTTTGTTTACCGGATCACGATAATCATCTTCAGCTATCTCAATTTTAACTATGGCGGTTAATTCGCCGGTATCTTCTTTTGTAATATTCATTTATATTATTGTTTTATTTTTTGGAGGTGCAAATATAAATATAAAATTAGATTTATACCGGATTATTGATATTTTTCGGATTATTTGTAGAGGAAAAGATTTAAAGGGTTGATGAATTGCTTTTAAAGAATATGGTTATTCAAAGCTGATAACAAATCGTTGGTATTGATAGGTTTGGTAAGTGAATCCTCAAAAGGTCCTTTTGAGATTTCTTTAAGTTTGTCCTGTACTGCATAAGCTGTAAGAGCAATTATTGGAATTTTATTCAGAAATTTCTTTATTTCTATTGCAGCATCAATTCCGTTTAATACAGGCATTTGAATATCCATTAATATAATGTTAATATCTATGTTTTCTTTACAAATACTAACAGCTTCTTTACCGTTTTTTGCTCTTAAAATATCAATTTTTGTTTTTATAAGACATGCTTCAATGTATTGATAGTTTGAATCTACGTCTTCGGCAATAAGGATTGTTTTTCCTTTCCAGTTATTATTTATTATTAGATTGTTTTGTTCGTCAGGAATTTCTAATGATTTTGAAACAAGGATGTATGGTAAGCTAAAGAAAAATGTAGAACCTTTTCCTGCCACAGATTCAATCCACATTCTGCCGTCCATTAAATTTATTAATTTTCTTGAAATAGTTAATCCAAGACCTGTACCTCCATATTTTCTTGTAAAGGAATCATCAACCTGACGGAAACGGTCAAAAATAAATTCAAATTTATCTTCCGGTATTCCTATACCTGTATCTTTTACGTAAAATTGAATGATTTTTTTGTTTGGAAATGAATAACCAAATTCAATATATCCTTTATTGGTATATTTAAAAGCATTTCCGATAAGATTAATAAATACCTGTTTTAAACGAAGTTCATCAACAGAAATAAATAAATTATCAATTTTATTTTCTTGGTTAAAACGAAATACAATTTCATTATCATCATAAATATCTTTATTTTCGTTAAAAAATTGATAAATTTCAGATAAAACCTTATTTATGTCGCAATCGGTTGAGTTTATACTTAACTGCCCTGCTTCAATTTTTGATATGTCAATTATGTCGTTTATTATATTTAATAATTGCCTGCCATTCTCTTTTATTAAATTTATATAAGAGCTTTTTTGTTCATTATCAATATCATCTTCGTTAAGTAATTCAACAAAGCCAAGTATTCCGTTCATCGGTGTCCTTATTTCGTGTGACATATTAGCTAAAAATGCAGATTTTAGTCTGTCGGATTCTTCAGCTTTTTCTTTGGATTTTATTAGTTTTAACCTGTTTTTTCTGATTTCAATGTTTTGCAGGTTCAACATTTTATTGGCTTTATTTTTCTGATAAAGTTGTTTGAAGAAAATAATTGCGAAAACTATAACAACTATAATACTTGCAATCAATATTAACATTAAAATCCTTTGGTTTTCAAGCTTGTTTTGATTTTCTTTAATTTCAAGTTCTTGTAATTGTTTGTTTTTGTTCAATATTTCTATTTCATTTTCCCGTTTTTCAATTTCAAATCCTGATTGAATAATTGTTAGCTGCTTATGCATGCTTTTATTAAAAATTGAATCTTTCAGATTGTGATAGAGGTTTGAATAATGAAAAGCTTTTTTATGGTTTCCAAGAAGAGAGTATGTATTAGCTAATCCTTTGTAGTTTTCTGTGATGGTTTCAATAATGTTTAACGGTTTAACAATATTCTGGCTGTTGTTATAATATTTCAGAGCTTTGTTATAATTTTTTAATTGAACATATAGGTTGCCTAATTGGTTATATGTTTGTCCGAATCCAACAGAGTTGTTAATTTCTTTATCAATATCCAGTGATTTTTGGTAATATTCTAAGGCTTTATTATAATTTCCTCTTTCTTCATAATGTTCGCCAATGTTGCTTAAAGCAATGGAAACCCCGATTTTATTATTTAATTCTTCTTCTAATTTTAATGATTGAGTATAATATTCAAGTGCTTTTTTATGCTCTCCTTTTTCATCAAATATTATTGCAATATTATTAAGTGATTTTGCAATTCCGGATTTGTTTTTTATTTTTTTTTCAATATCTAATCCTTTTTCATAGTATTCCAAAGCCTTGTCGTAATTTTTCCAATCGTGGTAAACAATGCCGATATTGTTGAAGGCAATGGCAATCCCTCCTTTGTTTTCAAGTTCTTCTTCAATTTTCAAAGATTTCAGGTAATAAAACAATGCTTTTTCATAGTTTCTCCATACGCTATATATATTAGCCATATTGTTTGAAACATTTGAAATGCCCTCTTTATTACCTAATTCTTCTTCAATTTTCAGGGCTTTTAAAAAATACTCCATTGCCTCTTTGTATTCGCTTTTATAATCATAAACCAAACCGATATTATTATAGATTAGAGCAATGTCTTCTTTTGAATTTATTTCTTGCTGTATTGTTAAAGCATTTTCAAGATATTTCAATGCTTTATCATATTCTGCAAGTTCGCTGTATGCATATCCGATATTTATTGATAATTCCGAAACTTTTTTTATGTCATTTAATTCCTTAAATAAAAATAATGATTTAAAGTAATAATTAAGTGATTTTTTATATTTATTTTGAAAATAATTTGACTCTCCTAAATTGTTTAGAGCTATTGCCTGACCTTGAATGCTATTTGTTTCTTTAGCGAGAAGTAATGCAAATTCTGCGTATGATTGTGATTTTATCGGTGAATTGAAAATATGTTCTTTGGCAAGTTGATTATAGATTATTACTTTTACAGAATCATTAGAATTCTTTAATGTTGTTTTCAGACTGTCAATTCTGTTTTGGTTTGTTGCAAATAGAAAAGTATTTACAGTAAAAACAAACAAACAAAGAATTATTATTTTAAATTTATTCATTAAATAAATAGTTGAAAATTATTATTTTCTTGTTTACAAATATACTTTCTATAATAACTTAATCCAAATTTTTACTAAAAGGGAACCCGAAAGTTAATAAAAATTATCAGGAAACTTATTATTTGTCTGAATATTAGCCATTAAAAAAAGAGCCTTAGTATAGAAATTAACGTAATCCGTAAACCATAATTCGTAAACCGTAATTCGTAATCTGTAATTCGTAAACCGTAATCCGTAAATAAACATAGTTAATCCCGAAACTTAGTGATTAACTATAAAATAAAATCGTTACTGTTCAAATGGAAAGGTGAATAGTAACAAAAAAACATTTGTTAGAGGCTAAAAGGTTTTAAGTGCGGATGAAGGGACTCGAACCCCCACGCCTTTCGGCACTAGATCCTAAGTCTAGCGCGGCTACCAATTACGCCACATCCGCAATTTTATATATGGTTCGTTAAGACTGCAAAAATAATAAAAATATTATAATATTTGTTTAACTTTTCTTATAAAAAAATCAATAATAATGCCCAAAATAATTCCGCAAAAATAACAGATAAAATCACTCCATAAAAATCCAAAACCTATAATTAGTCCGCCGATTATGGTATTCCTGATTGAATCTATCCATGCAGCCCGGTATAATTGACTTAATTCAATAAGTATGGAAAATATCATTGCAAGACTTGCAGAAACAATAACTTTATGTTTTGGAAAAAGAAATCTGAGGAATATAAACACAGCAGTTGCCCACATGGTGTCGCCGGTATATTCAGAAATAAACACCGGTAACACTTCCTGAAAGTAGCGCGAACCAACTCCTGCAAAACTCACAAAAACAATGGCAATTATATAATATCCTCTTACTTTCAAATTAAAAAATATTATTACTTGAAATTCGTTAGATAAATAACTTTTTTAAAAACACCTGAAAATTAATAAACTATTATTAATTACAGGGAAATTATGTATAAAATATTTTATACTAATTAAAAATATTAAATTTGCGACTTAAAAATTTTAGATGACAAGCAATTAAACTGTTCAAAAAGACCTACGAGGTTTTTTTAGTGAATTTCTTAAAAATCAACAAACGGACAATCTGTTGGTTAATAAAACCTCGTAGGTCTTGTTTTTTAAATTTATTAATTTTTATACTGCACTCATATTTAGAATTTAATGAGAAAAATAATTATTTTAATACTATTAACAATTGTATTCATACCGGTAAAAGCACAGGAAATGCTTGGCATAGTTAACAGTAACTATGCAGGTTCGGTTGGATCAATAATTAATCCCAGTTCAATAGTGAACTCAAAATTATACATGGATATAAATTTGATTACTGCCGATATTTTTGCCCAGAATAACTATTTATACATCCATGCTAAAGATTACAAATTATTCCAGTTTCTGAAGCGGGACGCTGAGTTTCCAATGTATGGGAAAGATAACCAGGCATTTGACCATTACACAGATAATAAATTAAAACATGTATTTTCAAATGTACGATTTATCGGTCCTTCGGCAATGGTTATAAAAGGTAATCATGCTTTTGCACTAACTACAGGTGTTAGAACAATAGTATCTTTAAACAGAATACCTTATGAGATTGCAAATTTTGCTTATGAAGGATTAAATTATCCGTCGCAATTCAATATTAATTATAATGATTATGATTTTGATATGGCAGCAATGGCATGGGGCGAAATAGGATTAACTTATGCTTATATTTTCAAGAAGGTATACAATAATCAATTGTCAGCCGGAATTACTGTGAAGAGATTATTTGGTTACAGCGGTGGATACATGAGTGTTAATAATATTGATTATATAGTTCTTAATGACAGTACTGTAGATATTAAAAACATAGATGCTGAAGTTGGTTTATCACTGCCAATTAATTATTATAATAATGATTTTCCTGATGACGGGAAATTTTTTAAGGGTGGAGGATTTGGATTAGATCTTGGTATAACTTATCAGAAAAAAGCAAGAGGATATTCTAATCGTAAATATAATAAGTTGTGCCAACAACCTTATGAAGATTATGTTTATAGAATTGGTGTTTCAATAATTGATATTGGGAGTATTAAATTTAAGGAAAATGCTCAAAAACATGTTTATGACAATGTAAGTACATACTGGGAAGAAATGGACACTTTAATATATCACAATATTCATGACTTGAGCCAGACCATAAGCAATCAGTTTTATGGTGACCCTGATGAATCTTTAAAAGCAAATAAAATTTCAATAAGTCTTCCTGCTGCATTTAGCTTTCAGGTTGATTATCATTATAATAAAAGCTGGTATATTAATAGTACATTTATTTATCCTATAAAATTGGGAAAAATATCTTTACGCAGACCATCACAAATTTCAATAACACCACGTTATGAAAAAATGCATTATGAGTTTGCTGTTCCAATATAATTATATAATTTTAAACAACCAAGAATCGGTTTATCAGCCAGATTGTACTTCTTTACTATAGGTACTGACAAATTAGGTGGATTTTTCGGATTTAATGATTTTACAGGTATGGATATCTATTTTTCAGTGAAAATCAATTTTCATAAAGGATTTTGCTTTGGCGGAAGAAGATTCATGCCTTGCCAGAATAATGAGTATCGATAAATTGTAAACTTCTGAAATCGTAAATCTTCAGTCCCTCAGTCTCTCAGTCCCTCAGTCCCTCAGTCTCTCAGTCCCTCAGTCCCTCAGTCTCTCAGTCCCTCAGTCTCTCAGTCCCTCAGTCCCTCAGTCTTCATATTAATCGCCAACAGTCTGCCAACTGCCGATTGCCGACTTCCGACTGCTGACTGCTGATTGCCGACTGCTGACTGCCGACTACTGACTGCTGATTGCTGACAGCCGACTGCTTGCTTTTCATTAACTATCCACCGTTCTCACATCCAGAGCATCTCTTAGAGCATTGCCAATCAACATAAAAGCCAGAACCATAAATATAATTGCAAGCCCGGGCAAGATAGCAAGATAAGCTGAATCAAGAATGATGTAACCGTAATTTTCTTTTATCATACTACCCCATGAAGGCATTGGTGGCTGAACTCCGATACCGAGAAAACTTAATCCTGCTTCAATCAATATTGCGGCTGCAAAGTTAGCTGCTGAAATAACGATTACCGGCCCCATTACATTTGGAAGGATATGCCTTACGATTATCCTGAAATTTTTAAATCCGAGGGCTTTTCCTGCTTCAACAAATTCTTTTTCCCTGATACTTAAAATCTGACCGCGAATTACACGGGCAACTTCAACCCACATTGTTAAACCTACAGCAATAAATACTTGCCAGAAACCTTTTCCAAGGGCGAATGTTATTGCAATCACAAGCAATAATGTCGGGATTGACCAAACAACATTTATAAACCAAACAATTAAATCGTCAACCCATCCCCTGAAAAATCCTGCAATAGCTCCAAGCGAAATCCCAATAAACAAGGAAATAAAAACAGAAATAAAACCTACTGACAAACTAACTCTTGTGCCAATCAGTAGCTGACTTAAATAATCCCGTCCGAAACGGTCGGAGCCCAATAAATACCTTTTTGTTTTAATGTGTTTTTTAATAATTTGTTTTTGTAAATCTGTTACAGAGATTTTCTGTTCTTTACCTGAAATATCTTTAAAAATTAAATATCCGTTTTTATATTTAATTTTTTTGTTGTTGGGTGATAGCGGAAAACAAACATCAGCAATATTATACGAGGATTTTTGCGGGTCACCAATTGTTGAATCGTCAAACTCTTCAATAATTATTTTGTCGTCTTTAAAGTAATAATTATTAAAAGGAATTTTTGAATATTTACATTTTTTGCCCCATATCATTTTTTTGAAGAGGTTATATTCGGATGGTTTTTCGTTTTTTGCAATTAACAGGATTTTAACGGAGAACCCGGGTTTTTTTGTAGTTAATTCCAAAAATTGTTCATTTGCAAAAGGTGTTGAATCCGGTGTTAACAGGTATCCTAAAGTAGAAATTACAGCAACGCTTATTATAAATATCAATGAAGAGAAAGCCAGTTTGTTTTTTCTGAACCGTCTCCATGCAAGCCTGGAAAGCGAACCCGAACTTATATATCTTTTTTTTCTGAAAAGCATGAATGAATCAGTATAAATTTTAGGCAAATTTATTAAAAAATTTAACTCGTTAATTTTGGCTCTATGTCGAATAATGTGGGTGATATTTATTTCGACATTAATTATTGATGTTGAATGTTTAATTCCTATAATGAGTTGGCATTTAATAACTATCCACTACAAACAACAGAGAGTCTTAATTTTCACCACTTGACGATTTGGATATTTAATAATAATTTTTAGATTTGTGAAAAATAAAGAACAATAACAATTGTGCATTACATGATATATTTGGATATAATATACAATTGTTAGAGTAAAATTATTTTTTTCTATATAAAATTTTTACGTATTTTTGAATTTCGCTTAAAACAATATTATGTTACCAAACATAAGAAAGAACATTTATTAAGAAAATAAATTTCAAAATACTTAAAACAGTTTTATGAACAATTAAATTTTAAAAGCATGAAAAAGTTTACAAAAATGATTGCAATTATCGTAGCAGTAGCGATAAGTTTAAGTTATGTTGCAAATGCACAGGTTTCTATTAATACCGACGGTACTAACCCTGACGTTTCATCAATGCTGGATGTAAAAAGTACCGATAAAGGCCTTTTGCCACCACGAGTAGCTAATGTTAATGATGTAAGCAATCCTGTTGCTGGGTTACTGGTTTACGACCAAAGTGTAAATTGTATGCGTTATTATAATGGCACAGTGTGGTCAGAATGTATGGGTAAACCTTTTAGCTGTGGAGATCCATTTATGGATAGTAGAGATGGTAAAGTTTACGCAACCATACAAATAGGCACCCAATGCTGGATGGCAGAAAATCTGAACATTGGCACAATGATAAACGGTAGCAGCAGCCAAACCAACAACGGTACAATAGAAAAGTACTGTTACAACAACAGCACTGCCAATTGCGACACATATGGCGGACTGTACCAGTGGGATGAAATGATGCAATATGTTAACACCGAGGGCACACAGGGCATTTGTCCCACAGGCTGGCACATCCCCACAGATGATGAATGGAAAACGATGGAGATGTATCTCGGTATGACGCAGGTACAAGCTGATGCTGTCGGATGGAGAGGAACAGACGAAGGCGGCAAGCTGAAAGAAACCGGAATCACCCATTGGAGCTCCCCCAATACGGGCGCAACCAATTCCAGTGGTTTCACGGGTCTCCCCGGAGGCTACCGACACTCGAATGGTACGTTCTACGTTCTCGCGGGCTACGCCTACTTATGGTCGTCAAGTGAGAGTGGTTCATATGCGTGGTACCGGTACCTGTACTTCAATAACGCGCAGGTGTATCGGTACTTCGACAATAAGAGTTACGGTTTCAGTGTGCGCTGTGTACGGGACTGACTTGACTATTTGACTATTTGTCAAATTTTTTTTGAATTTGGCACTATATTACGATTTACCGGTATATAAAGCTACCTACAAGTTAATATTGTTGGTTTATGAGATAACGAGGGACTTTTCCCGCGAGTATAAATACACACTGGGACAGGATATGAGATATTTTTTTAATAACTTTTGCTTTCTATCATTATTGTTGTTGTTTATATCTTGTAATAAAGCAATAGACCCGATTAAAATTATTCAAAACACGATAAGTTCAATTGACACCATTAATACAATTTATTACCAGCAAACGCAATTAAGGGGAAACACTGAGAATATAGAAAATGTAAAACAAAAAGAAAGGACTTTTTATTATGGGAGGCTAAAATTTGATTCAATAATTGGTGCGAAAGCTCATTTTATTGATAATCCTGATAATGTTTATTTTACTGACAATACTTTTTACAATATAAAATTTAATCCTGAGCTTAATGATAGTCTGTTTATCACATCAGATGAAGTTATTACAGGATTTGAAATTAATGAAATTAAACCATGAACGAAAATATTCGGTACAACACACGCAATATAGCAAAAAGCGGTGAAGCGCTTAATTCGGGCGGTAATAGCCCGTTATAACTTCATTTCGGTTTGATAAGAAATCACTCGCAATCCGCTTCATGCCATATTTCAACCGTCAGACTGTCTAAAAACTATTTAAAAGCAATTATTTTGACAAAACAGCAAAAGTTATAATATTAAAAAACAGCTATTTAGAAAACTATATTGAGAACTTTTAAGAAAAAAATAAAAATAATAGTAGAAAAAACCGGGACAGGATTTTCTGCTTATTCTGATGAATTACCAATATTTACGACAGGTAGAACAGTTCCCGAATTAATAAACAATTCTTATGAAGCAACACAATTATATTTTGAAGACGAATATGAAATTTCGCACGAGAATTTGAGATTTGAGATTGATTTTGAGCAATTCTTCCAATACTACAAAGTGTTAAATTCAAAATTTCTTGCTGAAAAAATAGGGATGAATCCGACATTATTATCCCAATATATACAAGGACATAAAAAACCATCAGAAAATCAAACTGAGAAAATATTAACAGGAATCCATCAAATTGGACAAGAATTATCTGAAATGAATTTGATATTTCGAAGATAAAACAAATTTTGTAAAATTGGTGAATGTTTTAAATTTTTATTGTAATTTTGCAAAAAATAATATGGTGCTTGTAGCTCAGTTGGTTAGAGCATCGGATTGTGGTTCCGAGGGTCGTGGGTTCAAGTCCCATCATGCACCCGAAAATAAAAAAGCTTTCCTAATGGGAGGCTTTTTTTTATTGTTCTTTGAAAATTTCTTAGCAAATATTATTATTGAATTTGGTGGGAAATAAGGGAAATAAGGGAAATAGGGGAAATCCATCCATACGGATTTGCTTCGCTTCATACGGACGCCCTGCGGTTGTAAGGGGAATAAGGGGAATAGGGGAAGGGATGCCATCCCTAACGAAGCAAGAAAAAAGGGAGTGCTCATTGAACTGTGTTAGTATTTTTAATTCGTTCCTCAAAGCCAAGGAATAGGAATTGATTAATAAACTGATTAGGTACAAAACTTTAAATAAATCTCAAATCTCAAATCTCAAATCTCAAATCTAATCAGTTGTTTTAAATTATGAACTATTACGAGAAACTTAAATAGATTTTACTTCTTCTTAGGTAAAAAATAATCCTTATCCTTAAATATCTTTTTAAACAATGTTCTGCCACCGCTGAATTTTGTACCTTTGTTTAATGAGGAGGTGATAATGTATTGATTAACTGAATCAGCCGGATAAACATTAACAATTATCGGTTCAAAATTATCTCCTTCAACTTTTAATATATAGTCCGGCTCGGGAGGAAAATCAAAATCATCATTATAAAAATCCCTGCTGTTTGTACTGCTGAGCCTGATGACAAAGCTTACTGTTCTGGCAGAATCAACAGGTGCTCCGTCAACCAGAAAGTTAGTTTCACCCTTTTTTGTTACAACAAATGATTTTTTATCAGGTTCGGTGTATGTTAATTTGGTAATATGAGACCTGTGAGCATTAACAACAGCCTTATTTCTGTATGAATTTAAATCATAGTTGAAATTCATTTTTAAATAGCCTTCAACGGCATAAACCTCATCTTCATCTGCAAGACGGACATAAGTTATCATTTTACCTTTGGGTTGTTCCGGACTAGAGTTTTTATCAGGAATATAAGAAAACTTGCCTATGAGAAGTTCAGTCAATACATCATCATTTTTCATAAGTATAACCCTTGTTCCTGTTGAATCGTCAACTTCAAACTCTGCCCATTTTGATTCGTTTGTAGCTGCTACTCTGTCGGTTTTTAAGTTTATCAGTTGAGTAAAGATGTTTTTTATCATCTTTTTATCAGCATTATAATTAATGCTATCCAATTCAACTTTCCATGCAGTATCCAATCTGGTTAATTTTACATCATCTTTACCTATTGGGAAAATTAAAATTGTATTAACATTAGCTGTATCAACCGTTAAAACTATTTCTTTGAAAGTTCGTTCTGATTTGTCAGATAATAATGTAATAAGATAAATTACTAATAATACTCCCAGAATTATTAATAAGATTTTGAAACTTAATTTTTTAAACATAACCTTCCTCCATTCTTTTTATTTTTTTGTTTTTATTATATTGCATTCGTATAATACCGTAAATAATAATTAGTAAAATTGGTAATAAGAAGTTAAACCATTTAAGAAAAAATTTTGTTCCGTCTTTGATTTGGTCTAAAGGCCTGGAAGTAACTTCTTTAGTTCTTAATTCAATTAAACCGGTTGCATCCGAAAGCCAGTCAATTGAATTCACCATCAAGCTAACGTTATCTGCTTGTAGTTGTTGTGTCCTTTGACCTTCTCCGCTAACAGGAAAATCTCCATCGGAAATAACTACTATTTTTGATTCGGTATTTCCTGCTAATTTTCCACTGAGAACTGCAGCAACTGTCAGATTGGATAATGGGAAGTCGTTTTCTGTCCATTTTTTATTTATATCAAAATAAAGTGGTGGTGTTTGTGTGTTGGTTTTGTTTGATGTTTTAGCAATTGGTGTAAAAGTAAGCGAAGTATCACCGTTAAAGGTAATTGGGCTTGCAAAAGGCATAATAACCGTTTCCAGTCCATTTGTTATCGGATGGTCTGAAAAATTTGAAATAATAGGCATATAAGGAAAACCAATGTTTGTTGTAAAGTTGAATCCGCCTTGTTGTTGCTTTACACCAATAGAACCGCATTTGGCATCAACTATAAAATTATTCTCAATTGTCAGACCTTTGTCGCTGAGCCATTTTTCAAGTCCTGTTGAAAGTGATTTTCCTGAAGCTGTTGAAAAATCACCGATAACCCGGTTATAAGCAATAAATAAATTGCCTCCGTTTGCAAGATAATTATCAAGAAGCTGTAGCTGTTCAGAAGGGATTGAATCAGTTGGAGCAACAATCACTAAAGTTGTATATTTATTTAAATCAGGGGCTGAATCTGCTAAATTAACAGGTTCGATATTATATAAAATTATCATAGAATTCATTACCTGTTGATATGCATTTAACGATGGTTCGCCATTTCCCTGTAAAAATCCGATTAAAGGTTTATCAATAACCGAGAGTTTTTTTATGCTTGAAGATAAGGCATATTCCATTGCAGAACCACGTTGAATAAACGGAATTGCTTCGGATTTTTCGCCTAATTGGACAAGAGCACCTAAATAAACTTTTTGCTGTTTTACTTCATCTTTTGATCTCGCACTGATAATTGCAGGTCTGATACCGGACTGAACAGTTTTTTGTTCTGTTTGAGGGTCTTTACCGGGGTCAACAAATTCGTAAACTACATTATTACCTGAAGCATTTGCATACTCAATAAGTAACTCTTTAAAGTCTCTTTTGGTTTTAGCAAATTCAGGAGGTAAGTCCTCGGTAAAATAGGCTGTAACTGTGATAGGTTCGGATAAATTGGATAAAATATCCTTTGTTGCCTGGCTTAAAGTATAGCGTTTATCAGCCGTGAAATCAAAACGGACAAAAAATTTGTCTGATAAAATGTTTATTACAATTACCACTGCAACGATTAATAATATTTTTGAGTTTATGGCTTTTTTATTTTTCATCTTTAAATAATTTTTAAAATAAGATTCAATAAATTATATTCTCTTTTTTGCGAGATTTCCTTCTGTTAATACCAAACCGATAAAAATAATTGACAGAAAATAAATAAGGTCTTTAGTATCAATCACACCTCTTGAAATTGACTCAAAATGTGTGGAAAGACTTAAATAATCCAGAATGCTGCCTAATAATCCGCTGAGATTTCCGGCTAACAGTCCAAATATTATCTGAAAAAATATTCCGATAAACAATGCAAGCATGTAACCGACAATCTGATTGTTGGAAATACTGCTTGTAAAAATTCCAATGCTGATGTAAGCTGCACTCATCAAAATTAAGCCCAAATAACCTGACCAGACTGCTCCATGGTCAACCGGCCCGAGATTTGCTACTGTGATGTAATAGGGGAGGGTTAAAACAAGTGCAATAATTATTAATAATAAAGTTGATAAAAACTTGCCTAAAACCAATTGCCAGTCGTTTACCGGTTTTGTTACTAATAATTCAATTGTTCCCGATCTGTTTTCTTCGGCAAAAAGCCGCATTGTTAAGGCGGGTATAAAAAAGAATAGTGTCCAGTAAGCTATCCCGAAAAATGATTGCAAGCTTGCCTGTTTAACAAAAAAAACATCCGAACCAAACAGCCATGTAAAGAATCCGCTGAATCCGAGAAATGCAACTAACATTATATAAGCCATCAGCGAATTAAAAAACGACTGTAATTCACGTTTGGATATTATCCATATTTGTTTCATATTTTTTAATTTATTAATTTTATTTATATTCGAAATTTAAGTTTGATAACATATAACTTTTAACAATGTGATAGCTGTTCTAATTCATTGTTAATTTCCTGAAAATATCTTCCAGTTTTGTTTCAAAAGGTGTAAGTTCGGTTAATGTCCAGGCTTTTTCAACACACATTTTAAAAATTGCTTTTTTGGATGACATTTCAGGTTTGCTTTGTATTTCAAATGAATTCAAGTTTTTATCAATAAAATCAACGACTTCAATAGAATCAATTTTTTGAAGGGCTTTAAAAATTTCGTTTACGTCGCCATCTTCAATAGTAATTTTTAAGATTTCTTTTCCCTGTGTATGCTTTCTTAATTCTTCTGATGTTCCGTCTGCTACAATTTTCCCTTTATTAATTATCATTATCCTATCGCAAGTAGCTTCAACTTCAGCTAAGATATGGGAACTGAGGATAACGGTTTTTTCTTTTCCGATTTTTTTTATCAATTTCCTGATTTCTACTATTTGATTAGGATCAAGTCCTGCTGTGGGCTCATCTAAAATTAAAACTTCAGGATCATGAATTAAAGCCTGGGCAAGGCCTACACGTTGCTGGTAACCTTTTGATAGTTCACCGATTTTTTTATGTTTTTCACCTTCTAAGCCACAGAGGTCAACCATTTCAAGTATCTTTTCCCTGATTTTTGATTTCTCAATTCCATATAATTCGGCAGTAAATTTCAGGTAGTCAATTACAGGCATATCCTGATAAAGCGGGTTGTTTTCTGGTAAATACCCGATATGTTTTTTTATTTCATCAGGATGGTCGTAAATTGAAATATTCCCGATTTTTATAGTACCTTCATTAGGTGTTAAAAATGTAGTTATTGCCCGCATTGCGGTGGTTTTGCCTGCACCGTTCGGACCAAGAAAACCAAGAACTTCACCTGTTTTTACTTTGAATGAAACATTGTCAACTGCACGTTGAGTGCCAAATTTTTTTGTCAGATTTTCAACAATTATATCCATAGTTTAAAATTTTTTGCAAAACAAATAAAAAATTAAATTATTGTAAAGTTGTTTTTTTGATTTTAACATAATTTAACAGAAATAGAAATATCTATTTTAATAATCTTTTGACCTTTCAATTTCACGTTGTGAATCTTTTCTTTTTAATGATTCGCGTTTATCATAAAAATGTTTTCCTTTTGCAAGTGCAATTTCTAATTTTGCCAGTCCTCTTTCATTGATGAATAAAAGAACAGGAATTATTGTAAACCCTTTTTCTATAACTTTAACTGATAATTTTTTGAGTTCTCTTTTTGTCAGCAGTAATTTCCTGTCGCGTTTCGGTTCGTGATTGTAATGAGTTCCCATATTGTATTCGGCAATATGCATATTTTTTACATAAAGCTCATTATTAATAAATGAACAATATGCATCAGCTAAATTTGCCTTGCCTTCTCTAATTGATTTGATTTCAGTGCCTGTAAGCTTAATGCCGGCTGTAATCTTTTCAATCAGAAAATATTCAAATGATGCTTTTTTATTTTTTATTTTGATATTAACAGACATAATCTTAAATACTTAAACGCATACATACGCACTAACTTCGTGTCGTAAACTTTACGAATGTTGAATTAAATTTCTAATTGGGTTTAAGCAATTTATGTTAGAATAATTTAGCATTCTCGTTCAGTGTCAGTTTAAAATGACTGCAAAGATAAATAAACATTTAAATAAATGGTTAGATGGTTGAATTGTTAGATTGTTAAATGGTTAGATTGTTAAATGGTCTAAACATTCCATTTCTATTATATTTTCAGAGGAATATAATTAGAAATTTTATCCAATTTTTACTATAAGAGAAATGGAATGTTTTCGATGCGAAACAACTGAAGACAACTGAATGACAACTGAATGACAACTGAATGACAACTGAATGACAACTGAATGACAACTGAATGACAACTGAATGACAAATAACCATACAGGTAACAATTAACAGTAAGAAAAAGATACCTTTTTAAAACATAGAAATGTTCGGTTACTTATTATCCCCTAGTATCAATGGCATGCCATCTTTACCACTGCCAATTATAACAATTTTTGAATTTGATGATTCTGCAAGTCTAAGAGTTGCTTCAATACCTTTGTCTCTTAAGATTTTATCAGTTAAACTTGCACTAAGAATTTTGTTAGCTGTGGATTTACCGTCAGCTTCAATTTTTTGGCGTTCAGCTTCTTTGCTGGCTATTTGAAGCTTGAATTCGTATTCAAGAGATTCTTGTTCTTGTTTTAATTTACTCTCAATAGCTTTTTTAATTGTAGGTGGCAAAATTATTGAACGTATCAAAATCTGGTTTGTTTGGACATATTTTTTATCTAAAAGATTTTTAGTTTCAACATAAATTTCATCCTGTATAACATCTCTTTTTGTTGAGTAGATCTGCTCGGGAGTATAACGACCTATAACGCTTCGTGCCGATGCCCTGAGTGCAGGGATAATAATTCTTCTTAAAAAGTCAGGTCCTATATCTCTTTGTAATAATCCGAGTTGTGAATAAGTGGGTTGATACCAGCAAGAAACATCAACTTTTATTTCCAAACCGTTTGAAGACAAGACATTCAAATCTTCTGAAATTTCCTGTTGTCGTGTTTCAAACACGAACATTTTGTTCCATGGAGCTAAAAAATGAAATCCTTCGCCGTAGGTTCTGGAAGTATCAACTCCACCACCAAATCTTCTGAATAATACTCCTCCTTCTCCTGCATCAATAGTAATGGTCATCTTGCTCCAGAAAACAATAACCAGTATTATTGCAACAATAATTATTGCTACCGGAACGATTTTTTTAAAATTTAGTTCTTCTTGTGCCATGATTTTGGTTTTTTAAGGTTATGTAAATTAATTTGAGTTTTGTATATATTTTTAATTTTTGGTTGAGGCTAAGGCTAAGGCAAAGATTTAAGCATATAAAAGTCCCATAAATAAGTTTTCTGTAAAATTAAGAAAGTTTATTGGAATAACAACAATCGTTAAAAAGATTAAATTAAAAACCAACCAAAATATTTGTAATCCAACCTTTAAATTATTATATTTGGAGAAATATTTTAAACCAAAAAAAATGATAAATTTTCTTACATTAAGTTTAAAATGCAAGAAATTAAAATTAATCCTTTCAATTCTTTTTTTATTAAGTTTTTGTTTTACTAAATCTCAAAAAGAAACATTAACAATAAATATTCCGAAAAACCTTGAAAGCATACGTACCGGTTATCCTGTTTATCATATCACTGCCAATACCGATAGAAGCAAACTTTATTTCTATAATAAGCTTAATGCATATAGTACAGGTTTATATATTTACGGTGAAGGGACAACAATAAATATCAATCAAGATTCAAATACTGACAATGATATTGATACAACTATCGGGGATTGTATTTACAATCCATATAAAAATCACTTTCTTATTTCACAGAACGGGGATTTTGGAGACGATCCTGCTAGTATAAAAGTAATTCGTGCTGACTTAAATAATTCTTATGTAACTAATATTTCTCTTACAGATAATGGTGTAGATGCACAATATCCAAAAAGGATGTTCATTGCCCCAAACGAAAAGTTATATGTGATGGCAAATATGCACTATTTCCCTGACCCTAACAATAATATGGTACCAAAAGTTTTTGTATATAATGCAAATGATGATGATGAAAGTATTTACACTTTAATACAAACTCATGTGTTGACGATGCCATATTATATTGATGAGTTTGATTATTATTCAGCACATTTTTGTTATAATCCTCATAATCAATTGGTATATGCTACAATTCATCCAACTGAAATCACCTTGGATCCATATCAAACAGTACCAAATAGTATGTTTGACTTTGATCTTCCAATTGATATAGATGTGAATGGGCTACTTATTAAATTTGAAGATAATCAGGTAAGTACTACTCAATTATTATATCCTGGGAAAATTATTTGCCCTGATATTGGGGATCCGGAAATCACATCCCAGTACGATAATAAATTATTTATTATCGGGAAAAGATTCTATGTTTATGATTATTACTTAAATCAATTGCAACCACCTGACGGTTATAATGAACCATTTAATGATATTACTTACAGTGCTTTTCATGATAAATTATTTGCTATTAAGGATGTTGAAGATGAATGCAGTGCTGACAGGAAATGCGAGATTGATAGCATTGATTATGAGAATAACAATATTGTTTTTAATTGTTTAGGTTATATTGATGGACAAGCATCATCAATATTTTCAAATCCTTATGATGCAAATGTTTATATATACAATAAATTTGATGATGAAAAATTGGGGGGTACAGAAGTAAAATTATTTTATTTTGATCCCTGCTCTACCATTTTTTCACTTTTATCTCATAATCTCGGTATAACAAGCTTTTATCCTGAACTTGACCATTGTCCTGATTACGGGT
>JAUXFX010000094.1 GCA_030622635.1 Bacteroidota bacterium | reverse complement strand
TGAGTTTAATGAATATTAGTATTGCAATTGAGATGGTTTATACCTTATGTTGAAATTATTTAAAAAATCTTAGCTCCTGAAAACATTATAAAATCTCATAAGCAAAAATAACAAGACCTATTAATTGCATATTTTATAATTTATCTTAACTTTGGAGCATAAACAAATAACAATAATATGATACCAAACATTCCAAACATCAAACACACCGGCATAGGAAATTTCT
The DNA here is from genome assembly GCA_030622635.1 of Bacteroidota bacterium. Classification (GTDB taxonomy): domain Bacteria; phylum Bacteroidota; class Bacteroidia; order Bacteroidales; family JADFUO01; genus JADFUO01. The sequence goes on along the minus strand of JAUXFX010000094.1, from coordinate 11,342 downwards.
TCCTGATAGCAGGACCTTGTGTAATTGAAGATGACAAAACTCCTTTTATTATTGCTGAAAAAGTAAATAAAATTGCTGATAAATTTAAAGTGCCTTATATTTTTAAAGCATCGTACAAAAAAGCAAACAGGTCAAAACTGGAATCTTTTACAGGTATCGGTGATATTGAAGCATTAAAAATAATTGAGAAAGTAGGTTTTGAATTTAACATACCCACACTTACTGATATTCATTCCGAAGGCGAAACATTAATTGCCGCTGAATATGTTGATGTTCTGCAAATCCCCGCTTTTCTTTGCAGACAAACAGATTTGCTTATAGCAGCAGCATATACAGGCAAAACTGTTAATATTAAAAAAGGACAATTTGTATCTCCTGAAACAATGAAATTTGCAGTTGAAAAAGTAAGAAAATCAGGTAATGAAAATATTATGCTAACGGAAAGAGGCAGTATGTTCGGATACAGGGATATGATTATTGATTACCGCAGTATCCCCGAAATGCAGAAGTTTAATGTTCCTGTAGTTTTGGATATAACACATTCGTTGCAACAACCAAATCAGCCGGCAGGTGTTACAGGTGGAAAACCGGAATTAATTGAAACAGTTGCCAAAGCCGGAGTGGCAGTTGGTGTTGATGGAATTTTTATTGAAACTCACCCCGATCTCAAAAACGCAAAATCAGATGGTGCAAATATGCTAAATCTTAATCTCCTTGAAGATTTGATTAAAAAACTAATTAAAATCCGGGAAGCAATTTTATGAAATTAAGTCGAAATATTAAATATTATAAGATTAGCACCATTTTTTAAAATGGTGGACAAATTAACATGTAACATTTCCGAAAGTCAGCTTAAGCTGACTTTTAAATAAAATTTACAATTATTAAACACCACAATGAAAAGTGCCTATTTCAATAAAACTTTCCTGATACTTCCTGTTTCGGGATAAAATTGTATTTCCGTATCAAGCGAAGGGATATTGCTTACTACTCCATACTGACTTATCAAAGCAGTGCTTTTTGCAATAACTTCATTATTAAATTTTACAGTTATTTCAGCATATTCAGGTAAACGATAGTAAAATCCAGTGGGCTCTTTATTTGTTATATTATTTTTAATAAACTCACTAACTAATGACGTATTTCCAATTTTATCAATTTGTATTATTACATTCCCTCCTATTGAACCTGATAAATCAAAAGCTCCCTTGCTTTCAGAAAACTTGAAAACAGGTTCTGATACTCCGCTATTTTGGGCATCAGGCAAATAAGTAAAAGTATAATTAATGATACCTTTTTTTGTTACACCTGTAAAAAGCGACAAGTATTCATCTTCGAGATTTTTAAGTTCAATATCCATATATTCAATGCTTTCACCATAATTTACTTCCTGATAACCGCTAATAAGTAAAAACCTGTTTTCTCTTATCTTTCCCAGATAATCAGCAGCAGCTTTAGCTTTTTGTTCATCTGATTTTTCCAACCATGATGATTTGTAAAACTGACGTTCAATAGTTATTGTATCAATATTTATTTTCCTGATAATTGTATCAATTTTTTCATAAAAATTATTATCTGCCTGATATTTAAAATATTCTGAATAATCAAGATTCAAATGCTTTTTTTCTTTCTCAGAATCATCTGAAAATAAACCGGCTGATTGATCATTAATTGCTTGAATTAACCCCGTACGGGTTAAATGAATTAATAATGATTTTTCTTCTTTTGATGCTTTTTCACCAAGTTGAACATAATAATAGTTTTCAGGATCGGGTTGATAAAAAGTGGATATTCCAATATCCATAATTTTATAATTTACAGAATTTGACCATATTACATCTTTTATGCCCAAATATTTTTCGGCAAATTCATAATAAGGACCTCTGATTTTTTGAGTTTTTTCAACTGCTACGTCAATTTTTAAATACGTGACAGGTAAAGCGTAAAATAATCCCCCTTCACTAATTTCAACTTTAGTGTTCTTAACATGTATAACTTCTATCTGTGCATTTAAATATTGTGCCGGATAAAGCAAAAACAAGGAAAAAATACAAATCAATATAATATTCAAATTTCTGATGTTATTCATAATAAAACTTTTTCAGGTTTAAACGAAGTTTATGATAAAAGGTTTACTTAGTGTTTGCAAGAAAACGCCAATAACTGCGTTATACTCATCTTAAAACCCAGTCATTTACATTAGTAAACTCCTGAGTTTTAAGATTTCGCAAGCCTTGTTCTTGACGTTTTCTTATCAAACACAGAGTTTTCGTGCAAGGACTACTTAATAAATAAAAGTTCCCTTTTGACACTATATTTTCCAATTTTCCAATATTCCAATATTCCATCTCCCCATTAACTATCTTTATAGTCATAATGAAGTTATCAAACCGTTAATTTTATTTTCGAACGAATTTATTTTTTATCAACAACAATCCAACAAAAGTAATAATTCCATTCAGAATAAGTAATTCAAATCCAAACTTATATCCGTTAAGCCATTTTTCGGAATTTTCGCTGATAATATAACAAATCACGGGTGAAATCAGAGCAATTAGAGGAACCCATTTATCCTTAATAGATTTTTTTGTAAGTAATCCAAAAGCAAACATTCCAAGCAAAGGACCATAAGTATAACCTGCAATTGTAAATAATTTTGAAATTACCGCCTGATCATTGATAACCCTGAAAATAACAATCACAAATATCACTAATGTTGCGATACAAAAATGAACTATGTAACGGATTTTAATTTTTCGTTTTTCCGATAGATCTTTGTTTTTGTCAAATCCTAAAAAATCAATACTAAATGAAGTTGTTAAAGCGGTTAATGCACTATCTGCACTTGAATAGGCAGCAGAAATCAAACCTATGATAAAAATCACTCCTGCAAATGTGCCAAGATATTTCAAGGCAACGGTTGGAAACAAATCATCAGTTAAATCAGGAATTGTTATGCCTTTTGAATTAGCATAAATATACAAAATAGCTCCAAGGAATAAAAACAGCAGGTTAACAAAAACTAAAATGAAACTTAAGGAAATCATGTTTTTTTGAGCATCTTTTAAATTACGGCAACTCAGGTTTTTTTGCATCATATCCTGATCAAGTCCGGTCATAACAATTGCAATAAAAACACCGCTAAAAAATTGTTTAAGAAAAAAACGTTTATCCTGCCAGTTATAAAAAAACATTTCTGAATAATCGCTGTTAAAGACCTGTGCTGATATTTCGGAAAAATTTGTGTTTAAATGCCTGATAATAACCACAACCGAAAAAACAACGGCAAGTAACATAAAAGTTGTTTGAAGTGTATCGGTCCAGACAATTGTTTTTATTCCTCCTTTAAAAGTGTATAGTAAGATTAATATCATAAATATTGTTACAGTTACCCAAAAGGGAACTCCCCATGCATCAAAAACAAATAATTGCAAAACATTAACTACTAAAAACATTCTGAATGAAGCACCGATTATACGTGATAATAAAAAATAAAATGCTCCGGTTTTATACGACCAAAACCCGAAACGCTTTTCTAAATAAGTATAAATTGATGTAAGTTTTAATCTGTAATACAAAGGAAGTAAAACGGTTGCAATAGTGAAATATCCTAAAATATAACCCAAAACAACCACCATATATGAAAACTGCGTAGTACCAACCCAACCCGGCACAGAAATAAATGTAACACCCGACAGTGATGTTCCTATCATTCCGTAAGCAACAACAATCCATGGAGAAACTCTGTTCCCGACAAAAAATGCCTCGTTGCCAGCTTTCCTTGAAGTTATCCACGAAATAATGAATAACAAGAATGTATATGCTAAAAAGCTGAGTAATATTAATTTTGGAGACATGGTTTGGATTATGATTTACGAATTATAAATTAAAATTACTTTTTAATTATCAATCATATCCTTTTAACGCTTCATTTATTATAATAACTGTAGAATCGTTTTCAAGATAATCAGGCAATTTATTTTTTTCTGAATTAAATATGGCAATAACCTTTCCTTTGCTTACCAGATCATTATATTGTTCATTTGTTGGAATAATATTATATGATGGTAATCCTGTATAAAACATTGCTTCAATATAATGTCTTCCCTTTACATTAAATAGAACTGTATTTTTTGGCAATTTATTCTTAAGGCTTTCAAATATTGTCTTATTATTCAACAACATTTTAGAATATTGATTTTCTTTTTTCCATTGAGTATGTTTTTCTTGCAGCATTTCCACATCTAATCTTGAGTAACCCAAAAACACTATAAATAAAAAGATTATTATTTGCTTAAATAATTGAGGTATTTTTATATCCTGTATGTAAGACAAAATGTAATCTGTAAAACAAGCCAGGCTAATATAAATTGGCAAAGCTGCTACAATTGTAAAGGAGGGCATCTTTGTTTTAGCAAAAGAGAAAAATATGTAAACAAAAATAATAATAGCTATCAAAGAAATAAATATTTTTTTATTGTATATTTTCTTGTAAAAAAGAATGAAAGCAGGGAGAATTATAAATGGTACAATTCTTCCAAATAATACACTTATCCGGTCTAAATGGTACCAACAGCTCCCTGAATGCCCATCTAAAGCTTCTGTGAAGTGTTTGATATTAAATTCATATGCCAAATTAGCTTCTGTTGGATACCAGTGAAAAATTAATAGTTGCCAAGGTAGCGAGATTATTGTTGTTATTATCAGGGATATGATAATGTCTTTATATTTTGAAAAATTCCATTTATAGGATAGGAAGTTAAAAATAATCCATCCTAAATACACCAATAATCCAACCAACCATTTGCATAAAATGGCAAAGCCTGAAAAAATACCAATAATATAAATCCAATATTTCTTTTTTGAATGTATATATTCAATCCATGCCCAAATGCTTCCAGAAACATTTACTAAAAAGGAGATATCGTTATGCTCCAATTCTTGTCTTCCTGCAATTAACTCTATTATATAGAAGGAAGTAGCAAATAAGAATGCTGTATAGTATCCTACTCTTTGGTTTACTAATAATTTTGCTGAACGGTAACCAATTAATACTAAAAAAACACCTGATAAAGCACTCGGAAGCCTAAGTGCAAACTCGCTAACACCAAATATTTTAAAGCTCAAAGCAATTTGCCATAAAAATAATGGCTGTTTATGCAACCAAATATGAAGTCTATCCCATCGATCATATAAAATATTAACTACCGGATCATCATATAGAGTGGGCATTAACGGATGCTTCATAATATTTTTAGCGACTAAAGCATGAAATCTTTCATCCCAAATATTAAGAAAAGGGTCAAGTAATGTTGCAAACATATACAGAGCAAATGATCCTAATAAAAGAATGATAATTGCAATTTTATATTTTTTTTTGAGATGAAAAAATATACTAATTATTAGAAAAAGAGTTCCTGTTAATAATAGAACTGTTTGATTGGTATCGAAATAAATATTAAACATATTATTTTATATTTATAAATTTTGTATGCCCTTATTTTTCATTTAGCATTCCCTTGATTATTGTGCATAAATGTTAGCTTGAAGAATCACATTAGTACCTGATTTTTATGTCAACTCTGTATGAATAATCAATTGATTTAGAACGTGCAAATATATAAAACCGGTCTGTATTATTCAAATATTCAGGTTTCAGGATACAGGATAATAGCAAATGTAAACTGGCAAACGGCTATTTTATTGATTTTGACGCTGATCCATCCATACGGACTTGCTTCGCTTCGTACGGACAAGTTATACGCAGATATCTTATGATTAAAAAAATATAAATAAAAACTAATCCCGAACTCACGTTAAACTCTTATGCAATTATCCCTCTAAACTGTATTTTTATCCGGAAGTCTTTTCGGTATTAAGAAAAGTTGTAATTGTTCACAGCTAAACACACAAATCTAAAATTAATCTGCAAGAAACATATATTAAGCCTTACCATATCATATAATATTATGATTTACATCAATATTTATTTGATTTATCTCATTTTATTTTAAAGTCAATATCCCTCTCACTTTTTTTAAAGCGAAAAAAAAGATTATATTTTTGCTCACTTAAATTTCTTCACAAAATAATATAGTATTAACATATATATATAACTCAAAATGTTGTTAAATTAAATTCTAAATTTTATGAAAAAGTTATTAAATCTTACATGGGTTCTTGTTTTTGCATTTACACTAATTTTAACAAGTTGCAGTGATAAAAGCGATGACCCTTTACCAGCAGCACAAAATAGGTTTGATGTTTTAAAAACTTATTTAATCAGTCACAACATGGACTTGAATGATATTCTTACTGATTGGATAACAACCGCAGAAGATGTGTACACAATTATGACAGACATTGATCCCTCAAACGACTATTTCATTATTGATATTCGTAAAGAAGCTGATTATGCTGCCGGTCATATTGAATGGGCTGTAAATTCCACATTAGGAAATATTTTAGTAACAGCACAGCAAGCCGGTGATCATCCAATAATAGTTGTATGTTATTCGGGTCAGGCTGCGGGACATGGTGTTGTTGCTCTTCGTCTAAGCGAATATACAGATGCTAAAGTTATGAAGTGGGGAATGAGCAGTTGGAATTCTGCAACAGCAGGCCCATGGAAAACACATACTGGTGATGCAGCAATCGGTAATGAAAACTGGATAGTTCCTCCGGGTAGTATTCAGGGTAATACACCACATAGTGCACCTGAAGTTAAATACATAACTACAAATGGTTCTGAAATTCTCAAGGAGCAGATAGAAATATTACTTAATGGTGGTTTCGCCGGTATATCTGGTATAGATGTGCTTGCAAATCCTGCTGACTATTTTGTTAATAATTTTTGGGAAATTGCCGATATTGAGCTTTATGGGAATATTAAAGATGCTTACAGGATTAAACCGCTTACACTTAGCACCGGCGAATATGCCTACCTCGATCCTAATGCAAAAGTAGTTACTTATTGCTGGACAGGTCAAACTTCTTCAATAGTTACAGCATACCTTAAAGTGATCGGATATGATTCATACAGTTTGACATACGGAACAAACAGTATGATTTATTCAAATCTTGAAAGCCACAAATGGAGTGATAGCCAAATCATGGAATATCCTTTGGCACAGTAAAAACAAATAAAAACAATTAAAACAAAAGACATGAAGAAAATTTTAATTTTAATTTTAAGTATAGTATTACTTTCACCGGCAGCAATAAATGCTCAGGGTTGTATGGAAGCAACTTCTGATGAAGGTGTTAGTGTAGTTGGTTATATTCAGCCACAATGGACCTACAATGAAGCAAATGGAGATTATGATAACAGTTTCTTTTTCAACAGGGCAAGAATAGGAGTTACAGGCTCCATACCTTATGATTTCAGTTATTATGTAATGGCAGAATTAAGCCCGGCTAAAGGGGGACCATACCTTTTAGATGCTTTTATTACATGGAGTAAATTTGGTCCGTGGGCAAATGTTACTATCGGACAGTTTAAATTACCTTTCGGGCTAGAATTATCCACACCGTGCCAATCTTTACATACTATTAATAGATCATTAGTGATAAGTGAACTTGCCAGTCCTTTTCGCGATATTGGTTTAATGATATGGGGTGGAACAAGTTTTGGATTGCGTGAGACAGATGTTCTGAAATGGAAACTCGCATTTACAAATGGTCCGGGTATGAATAAAATGGACAATAACAGATTTAAGGATATTACTGCACGTATTATTGTTTCTCCATGGGATTTTATGGATATTGGCGGTAGTTATAAATATGGAAAAGTACTGAATAATGACGCTAATGATAAGCTTACTCGCTATGGCGCTGATATCTCAGTTGAAAAATGGAACTTCCTTGTTCAGGCAGAATACATCGGGGGAATTGATGACGGATTTAAACTTGAAGGCGGTGGTTGCGGCCAGGACCCGACAATAGTACCGTTTGATAGTAAAATTGATAAAGAAGGGTTTTTTGTTATGGTATTATATGATACTCCATGGAATCTCCAACCTGTAGTTAAATATGAAAACTACGATCCCGATACTCATATAGATAACACCATGAAGAATTCATATACATTGGGTTTGAATTATTTCTTCAACGACTGGACAAGGTTGCAAGTAAACTATGTTATAAATGAATATATCGGTATTGATCTGCCAAACGATTTGTTTATGGTTCAGTTGCAGGCTAAATTTTAATCCTGGAATTCATTAGATAAAATATTTTATTTATTTTTAAAAAAGGCAGTCATATGATTTCATTGACAGCCTTTTTTGTTTCTTGTTTTCCGCATTGGGATTTTAATTAACCCTTTACCAACAAAAACAAAAATTCTATACCTCCATTTTTTCTTTTTCTTACAGATATTTCTCCATTATGAAAAAGAACTGCATTTTTTACAATAGATAGTCCTAAACCGGTACTACCTTGTTTTCGTGAACGTCCCGAATATATACGATAAAAGCGATCAAATATTCTTGATAGCGAAATAGCTTTATGTCACTTTAACAAATCCTGAAGGTTTGTTGGAGCTACAATTATTAAATCATTCAGTCCATATTTTTCCGAGAAACTTTCCGGAATTTTGATCTTTCGCTAATGTAATAATACAAAATTAAGCCTGATTTTGCAAATAAATATATAAATTTAAGCTGAAATTTGCAAATAATTATACAAAATTAAGCCTAATTTTGTAGTATTAAATCGGGATTTTTCGTTTTACGTTTCAAATAAACTTATTATACAGAAGCTTTTTTACTTGCATATTACGTTTATTATTTGTATATTCGCAGCTTAATGATATGTTATACACATGTGTCCAAGAGGGCAATTGATAAAAATAAAAATCCAATTGATGATTTTTTTGAGTATAGGGAGTTGGAAAATGATAAAAGAAAAATATAAACAATTGTATTTAGCCCTCCAATTTGACGGAATAAACACAATAGAGTATATACATTCGTTGCCAGCAATTTGAAAAAAAAAGAGTATATACATAATTGGTTGATTAAATTGAATATTACATAATACGATTAATCTGAATTAAATGAAAGGAATTGTTAAAAAATATATAGAAGATAAATGCTTTGGGCTTATAACAGATGAAAATGAGGAAGAAAGATTTTTTCACATATCAGAGGTTGTTGACAAAGAGATGTTTTTAAAAAATTGGAGTAGCTACTCTTATTTAGAATTTCATAAAGAAAGTCCTAAAATAGTTGAGTTCCATCCCACTCAAAATCAAAAAGGCTTAATCGCTTCAAAAATAGAATTGACAAACCAAGTATTAAATGATAAGTCTAATGCAAACAAATTTAAAGCGATTATTACCGATTTCAACTATGATGTAGAAAGTTTTACCCGAATTGTTCAAGGAATAAAAAAGGGAAATTCAGCACCATTTGGGTCAACAGCAGGAAGTAATGGCACTTACCGCAATGGTTATCCTGATACAACACGTGAATTAAATTTATCTTTCAAGAAAATGAACGATATAGGCTGGGGAAAAATTGATGTTCGCTCTTTAGTTCTAAGTCTGAATAATCGAAAAAAAATCACAAATAGTTTTGTAGAAAAATTAAGAGGAAAGTTAATTGGCAAAGAAGTCGAAATTTTCGCGATACAGAACCAATGGAACTTACGAAATGACTCAATATTAATATCATAGTAGCGAAAAAACTGTGGGCAATCGAGTAGCCCGCCCCGCCAGTAAACACTAAAAGGGAGAGGCTCTCACAATTTATCCCGTACTTTTTGGTCGGGACCATCTCGCCCAAGGCGAGACGGTTCATCAGACAAAAGAAATTTCGAGTTGTGTTACATTTGACACAAACCAGTGAGATTTCTGAAATTGTTCTGAGAAAGAAAAATTTACCAATTAGTGCTTCTAACCGCACTTTTTATCGCGTATTGTAAATTTTGTCATATATTTGCACAAAAAAGAGCTATAAAATGCACTTCGGAGAATTGATAAAAACCATAAAAGAACGCAGAGAAATTATGCAAGTAACGCAAGAAACTCTGGCAGAACTATCAGGAGTTGGCTTAAGAACTTTAAAACAGTTTGAAAGCGGAAAAGGAAATCCTACGTTGCGGACTCTACAAAAGTTAGCTGATGTGTTAGGAATGGAAATTTACCTAAAGCTTAAAAACGTATCTCATAGATAATGAGACAGGCGCAAATATTATACAAAGATGAAAAAGCAGGCGTATTAACCCAACACGATGATGGTTCATTTACGTTCCGTTATCATGATATCTGGATAGCAGACAGTGAAAAACCCGGTATAAGCCTTACTTTACCTAAAATAGAACAAGAATATCATTCAAAATTCTTGTTCCCGTTTTTCTACAACATGCTACCGGAAGGTTCTAACAAACAAGTTGTATGTAAACATAATCGAATTGACCAGAATGATTATTTCGGCTTACTAATAACTACTGCAAAAAGTGATAGCATAGGTGCGGTAAGAGTGATTAAAATAGAAAAGCCATGAGTTTACCTGAAATAAAATATTGCCCCGGTACATTGGCTAAAGGTTTTGACACTTACAGCCGAACATGTCTAAATAGAGTGTTTCAAGGCAAAAAGGTGCATCATATATTGCCATACGATTCACCAACATCCAATCCTGAAACAGATGAACTATTTGAAGAAAACCGAAAACATATGTCCATTTCAGGTGTTCAGGAAAAATTTTCTGTATTGCTTGAAAAAAATAAGTTGAGACTTATCAATGAAGGAGAACGCGGTACATATATTCTAAAACCTATTCCCAGTGCAGGTAAAAGACCCGACCAAATGCCTGCTAATGAGCATCTCACTATGCAAATTGCCCGTCAGGTTTACGGTATAGAAACTGCTGAAAATGCACTAATATTTTTTAAAAATGATGCCCCTGCATACATTACCAAACGTTTTGATATAAATGAGGATGGCACCAAACTGGCTCAAGATGATTTTGCGTCACTAGCAGGCAGAACACCTCAAACTCACGGAGAGCATTATAAGTATTTAGGAAATTATTTAGAGTTATTTCAATTAATGCATGCCTATGTACCTGCCTACAAATTGGAAGCACCTAAACTTTTGAAAATACTAATGTTTAACTATCTCTTTTCAAATGGAGATGCTCACTTTAAAAACTTTTCATTGCTCGAAACTCCAATGGGTGATTATCGATTAAGCCCTGCTTATGATCTGTTGAATAGTCGAATTCATATTGAAGACAAAGACTTTGCATTGGAAGATGGACTTTTACCTAGAAATTTAGCTCAAGGAAAAATTGGTCGACAATTTGCCATACTTGCTGAGCAAACAGGAATCATTG
>JAUXFX010000026.1 GCA_030622635.1 Bacteroidota bacterium | reverse complement strand
GTACAGAAGTAAAATTATTTTATTTTGATCCCTGCTCTACCATTTTTTCACTTTTATCTCATAATCTCGGTATAACAAGCTTTTATCCTGAACTTGACCATTGTCCTGATTACGGGTTTAGGTTTTACAACATTACAACACCATACATTGATCCGTATAATAATTATATTTATGTTCCAAACGGGGGGCATAGTTGTGTAAGCAGAATAACGTTTGAACCGAAGGAACTCTTGCTTTTACGCTCCGGCTGGACATGGCTCTCCTTTCCAAGACTGAAAGAAAGGGATACTAATGGTAATGTGGATGCTATTGAGGTTTTGGACGGAAATATTCAACCAGATTTTAATTATGCTTATATGGAACACTTGAAAGTTGATCAAACTAGTTCACAGTTAATTAGTATTGAAAAAATTGGAAATGACCCATGGAATACATCTGGATATCTTGAATATGTTAACAGTATAAAAGGATATAAGCTAAAGCTTGATGATCCTGAAGAACGAACAATATCGCTATACGGAACTGTGCTTAACCCCTCCACCCAAATGAATCTTTATGCCGGCTATGCAAACTGGATAGGTTATTTTCCTGCCCAAACAATGACTGTGAGCGAAGCATTCGCATCAATATGGGATAATATTTCAGAAATAAGACACCAGGACTGGGCAATAGCAAACCCTTCCGGTAATCAACCACCGGTTCCGGATTATATGCTAAACTTCACTCTAAGTTATGGTGATATGGTTATTGTTAGGGTATTTGATAGTTGTACTTTCCAATGGCCATCAAATGCCGACCCGGAAACACCGCTTTCTGCACCCGAAACTAATTATTTTTCTTATGAAGAAAAAGCTGATTATACACCATTTTATGTTGAAATGAACCCGGATAGTATTCCTGTTGAAATTGCAGTATATGAGGATACAACATGTGTAGGGGCTGCTGTAGTACAAGATAGTATCGTAGAAATAAACGCTTACCTGACAGATTCACTTGGATATAACCCCGGGATATCTTTTATAAGCCATTATGGTTTAAAAGCTGCCGGAAAAACCATAAAAAAATACAGTGTTTATAATTTCAAGAAAAATCGTATGGAAAGTCGTATTATCCATTCAAAAGACATGGCAGATTATTACTGGATTTCACTCAAAGGCGGAAAAATTACAAATGAGACTGATAGCAATCCTGTAAGTATAAGTTGTGCCCCAAACCCTTTGAAGAATGAAGTTACAATAAAATTTACCGTGCAACAGGAATGTATGTTGCAAATCGGAGTTTATGATCTGTATGGTAAGTCATTAAACATATTACAGCAAAGTGTTAGCAAAGCCGGAAATTACAGTATAAATTGGACAGGCACAGACAGCAATGGAAAACCATTACCAAATGGGGTTTATATTCTTAAACTCAAGGCAGGGACAAACTATGCACAGACGAAAATAATTATAATGAAATAAAAACCTCTCTCCCCGGCCCCCTCTTCAATAGATAGGGAGAGTTTGGGAGTAGATAAATAAAAGAAATTATGAAATGTGACAAAATATCAATTAATTTTTTCTCAATTGTTTCTAAAAAAGTATGCGAAGAAAATTCTCCCCCTATTTGTAGGGGGAGACAAAGAGGGGGTAAAAAAACTATAAATAAATATTTCACTTCTTCTATATTAATTTTGTTATTTCTCATTTCAATTATTCAAGTTTCAATAGCCCAGATCATCACCGTAAAGCAAGACGGTACCGGCGATTACACAACCATACAGCAAGCTGTTGATGCCTCAATTGACGGAGATACGGTTTTGGTTTATCCGGGAACATATTTTGAAAACATTAATTACAATGGAAAAAACATAACTGTTGCCAGCTTAAACCTGACTACAAACAACCCGGCTTACATTCATCAAACTATCATTGATGGAAATCATTCAGGAAGTTGTGTGCAAATTATTTCCGGAGAGATAGATGTTGTTTTACATGGCTTTACTGTTCAAAATGGTTCTGGAAAGCATTTTGCGGCTATTTATTATAATGGTGGAGGGATGTATATTGAAAATTCTAATCCTACAATTAGAAATTGTATTATTAAAGATAATTTTGTAAATAGTAATGGCGGAGGATTATATTGTGGTAATTCATCTGTTACAATATCAGGCGTTACAATTTCAAATAATTATTCATATCGTTATGGAGGGGGTATTTCCCTCTCTTATGGAAGTTCGCTTATATTTGATACGAACAACTTATGTAACATTTACTTAAATTATTCTTATGATGGTTGCGAGATATCTAAAACATTATCTTGCCCTCCACTTAATATAATAGTAGATACATTCACTGTTATTAACCCTGATGTTTATTATATCATTTCTATGGATGACCTTGGATATCCGGTTAACGATATAACTACCCATATATTACACGAAAAGATCACTCCTGTTGATGGTGATCTGTATGTAAATCCAAATGGAAATAATAATAACAGCGGAATTATCCCGGAAGAACCCTTGAAAAGTCTTTCCTTTGCTTTATCAAAAATACAACCCGACAGTATATACAAAAATACTATTCACCTTGCTAATGGAATATATTCACAAAGTACAACTGATGAAAAATTTCCATTAAATCTCAGAGGATATATTACAATTGAAGGACAAAACAGGGATTCAACTATTCTTGATGCCGAAAATATTATATATTTACTTCAGGGTAATAAATTAACTGATAATTACACAATCAGGAATCTTACATTACGAAATGGAAATGGTAATGTTAATTCTACTATGCAACAAGGAATTGCCGTTCTTGAAGAAAATCATAATATCTTATTAGAAAATTTATTAGTTACTGAAGGAATCGGAAGAATTGTTGGGGCTATTAATATTGTAAAATCAAACAATGCAAAAATGAATAATGTTGAGTTTTATCACAATCATGGCGGGAAAGCATTCAGGACAGATACATGGCATTTTTCAATTGCACCTCCATTTACACCTGATACTGTACGAGTAACAAACTGTGTTTTCAGGGAAAATCTACCGGATTATGATACTACTAATGCTTATGGAGGAGGAGCTGCAATATTAGGCAGAGAATCCTGGCACGATTCACTTACTTGTTATATTATTAACAGTTTATTTTATGATAATTATTGTAATTTCCCGGTACCCGGAAAAGCAGCAGGTGCTTTGGCTGTAACAATGGGTGCTGAAGCTTTCGTAGTCAATTGTACATTTGGTAATAATACCACTATTAACCTTGATGGAGCAGGGATAGGAGTGACTAATAACGCTTCTTTAAATATATATAACTCGGTTTTATACGATAATGAACCGGCAGAGTTATATTTAGCATCAGACTCCTGGCAAACTTGTTACCTGAATATCTTCAACTCCCTTATTGCCGGCGGCGAAGAAGCCATTCGTATTTACAACCCTCAGCATATTGTTTATTATGACAGTACTAATATAGACTTAGACCCATTGTGGGATACTGCCGGTACTTATCCTTATGCCTTAACTGCTGCCTCACCTTGCATTGATGCAGGTACACTGGATTTACCAGCCCACATACAGCTTCCTGATACCGATTTAGCAGGTAATCCACGCATAAGCGGTGGTGGGATTGATATGGGAGCATATGAATATATTTTTGTCGGTTTACCGGAGCTACCACAAAAAAAACCACAACTCTGTCTCAAAGCAGCCCCCAACCCCTTTAATTACGGAACATACATAAGTTATATCACAAAAGAAAGCGGGCATATAAAAATTGATGTTTATGATATGAACGGCAGGAAAGTAACCACACTAATGGATGTTCGCCAACTTCCCGGAAGTGGAGAATTTTACTGGGATGGCACAAACAATTACAGTCAAAAATTACCTCCGGGAACTTATATCATTAACCTTATTATTAATGATAAAATAAAAGAGTCGGTGAAGGTTATAAAGAAGTAATTTCTTTTCCCATAAACCTGTCAGGTTTGGACTCTAAAACCTCAAACTTACTCCTGCCAGAAAATTAATTCCTGCCTGCGGGAAATAACCATTCATCATATATTCATTGCTTTCGTAATAATAGCGATATACCCAGGCATTGGTTTCGTATTCTTCGTTAAAAATGTTATTTATCATCAGTTGAAAACCAATCTCTTTAATGAATTTTGTTTTGAAGCTATAATTAATTATCAGATTATTTACAAAATACGGGTCAAGACTTCTGTATTTATTTGAAGTATTGTCAATGTATTGCCTGCTGACATATTTTGAAATAAAGCTGATATTCAAATTATTTATTGGTTTGTAACTTATTATGCTGCCTGCAATTATGTCTGGCGAAAATGAAAGGTTGGTTTCACCCGAATCATCTGTGATTTGTTTGTAAGGCGGACTCCAGTTATCAATATAAGATGTGAAGTCCTTTATCTTATTACGGCTGAATGTAGCATTTATATCCCATTTTAAATTTTGTAAAATTTTTGTACTAACAGCCAATTCAATGCCTGCCCTGTAACTTTTCGGTACGTTTGTCATTATCGGGTCGCCTACATTATTGATTTCGCCGGTTAATATTAACTGGTCTTTGTAATTCATATAAAATATATTGGCATCAACGGCAAAATTCAATGATTTGAAATTATACCCAATTTCGTAATCATAAAGTGTTTCGCCGGTTGGGGTATGATCTTTATCGGAATCGCGGTAATCACTCCGGCTTGGCTCACGATTTGATACTGCAAATGAAAAATAAGTGCTGTGATTTTCATTAATATCAAAATATAAACCTACTTTTGGATTAAAAAAATTAAATATATGTTCCTGTGTTATGTCGCGCAGGTCATCATGATCGCCATCAATTGAATAATAAATTCTGCGATATTGAACATCACCATAAAAATTAAATTTATTATTAAGATTATAATTAATTTTTCCAAAAATGTTAAAATCCGTTTTTTCACCTATATTATAATACCATTGATGATTAATACTTCCGTTGCTTGCAAATTGTGCCCAGATAACTTTTCCGAAATGGTCGCCGTTGTATTTATTCCATGCACCACCAAGAATCAAATCAGTATTCTTTTCTTTATAATTTAATGAATAAGTAAAACCATAGAAATCATTGTCAAGCCATTTTTGCTGAACAAGGTTGGTTCGTGATATTGTGTCGCCACCTATAAAAAGTGTGTCAAGCAAATAGTCTTTAAATTTTTTGTTTTCCTTATATTGCTCGTAATATCCTTCACCGTGTGTATAATGCAGTGCAGCATTAAGAAGCAAGTTTTTATTAATTTCTTTTGAATAAATCAGTTGGTAATGGTCTTGCTGGTAATTGTCGGTTTCGTTATCGTAAGTATATGGATTATAGGTGCGGTTGGTTTTTAGTGAATCTTTAGGAACACCCATCCATGCCTGATAAGTTTTCTCTTTGCCTGAAAAAATATTCAGTTTCAAAATACTTTTTTCACCATAATAAGCACCCGATACAAAAAATGATTTAAGGTTGGAGGAAGCCCTGTCAATATATCCGTTGGAAGTGATTTTTGATACACGTCCGTCAAAGCTGAATTTGCCGTTAATAAGCCCTGTTCCGAAAGTGAGATTATTTTTAAAAGTATTAAATGAGCCGGCAGAGCTGTTAATTTCGGCATAAGGTTCGGGATTCAGCTTAAGAGTTTGAATGTTGATGCTTGCACCAAAGGCTGCTGCTCCGTTTGTGGATGTGCCAACTCCTCGCTGTATCTGGAGATTATCAACAGACGAAGCAAAATCGGGCATATCAACCCAGAAAACTCCGTGTGATTCGGGGTCATTCAAAGGAATACCATTAATTGTTACATTTATCCTTGTCATATCCGTTCCGCGTATCCTGATGCTTGTATAACCAACCCCTGCACCTGCATCGGAAGTTACAACCGTTGAGGGTGTGGTTTCAATTAAAAAAGGCAGGTCCTGACCAAGGTTTACATCCCGTATTTCTTTTTTGGAAACATTTTTAAAAGTAGTCGGTGATTTTTCAGGAGCCCTTGTAGCTGTGATTATTACTTCATCTTCTAAAACCGGACTGCTGAGCATCTCAAAGTTAAGTTCTGAATTTTTATCAAGCTTAATTTTTATGATAATAGTTTTATATCCGATAAAACTAACCTTAATGGAATAATTTCCCTTTTTTAAATTTTTAATAAAATAATAGCCGGAACTGTTTGATGTTGTTGATTTAAAAGTGTTTTCAATAATGATGTGTGCTCCCTGTAAAGGTTCTTTTGTTTCTTTATCCACAATTTTACCGGAAATTGAAAACTGTGAAAAAGCCATTAAAGGCATTGCTGCAAAAAATAGCAGTATAATTATGATTTTTTTCATGATATTGATTTTTTAACGTTTATGATAAAAAACCAATAGAGGAAAAATATTTATCTGGAGGTTATGCTTTCTCCCTTCGCCGGCATTACCCGGAGCAGGTTCAAAGAGTATAATCTCAGCCCGTTAATTTAGGGCACCCCTATTGGAAAATTGACTATGCAAAAGTAAAAATAAATTAAACCAAAATCTTTTCTAATTTTATTTTTAGTTCAGGTAATTTGTTATGAATAATTTGCCAAACCTCTTTATCATCAATACCAAAATAATCATTCTTTAGATCTTCTATTGATGTTAATGATTTAGAAATGTTAAATATTTTATTTACTGCCTCAAGCATGTTAAAGCATATTGCCTCATCAGTATTCTCTTCAAATTCAATAATAATATCAATGTCGCTATTATCAGTCTGTTCCTCTCTCGCATATGAACCAAATATACCTATTTTGATGATATTAAATTTTGTTTTAAAATACTCTTTATTTGCCCTAAGGAAATTTAATATGTCAGTCTTATATAGCATTTTATCTTTTTATTTTTGTCTTTTATCTTCCAGTTTATCTGGTTTAGGTACTAAGTATAAAGATTTAGTATAAAAACCCAACGACATAGTTGCAAATTTATGAAATAATTAGACCAATGTCAATAAAATTCGGATTAAAATGATATTTGATTGTATTTCGTGCAAGATCAAAAATGTTTACTTTGGCTTTGTCAATAATGTTTGAGTCGGAAGTGGCAACAAAACCTTCTTCAATATTTTTTAAGATATAATCGGGTGAGTTATAAACTTCGGCTTTTCCTGTAAGATTATAATCTTTAATTATTTTATTGATCTCTTGAGATAATTTTCCGCTGAAGCTAACGGGCTGATCAAGATAAAAGTTGATTTCAGAAACTTTTAATTTTTCAAGATATACCAAAATTAAAATCACAGCACGCTCAAATAGTTCGGTACGGAAAATCTTACCGTGAATTTCCGAGGCATCACGCAGATAACGGTCGTTTCCGATAAAAACCACATTCCCGTTAAGGTAACTTCCAATAGTTATTAAAACATTATACCCGTCAATATGGATGGGTTGATTTATTATGTTTTTTTCAGAGATGAGTTTTTTTGCTCTTTTTTCAGCATTTTTGCTCGTAGTTATTCCTCTGTATAACATGCTTCTTTCATTGCCGTTTAATGTATATCTGTCGCCGATTAATTTTAGAATTGCTTTTTGAGGATATTTTTTGTCAAGCAAAAGCAGATAATCATTAACAGCCGTTTGGAAATCTTTTGAAAAATTCATTATGGGGTAAACCTCTTTTCTATAGTTTTAACAAAAATAATAATAATAAAATGAATTAACAACAGACCTCACTAAAATAGCTAAATTGTTATAAAAAACAATCATTTTACTGAGTTCTAAACAATATATGTATTTTTGTAAAGTTATGCAAATCATAATAATAAACGGACCGAATTTAAATTTACTTGGAAAACGCGAGCTGTCAGTATATGGTAATCTTTCGTTTGAAGAGTATTTAAAACACTTGCGAAGCAGTTATCCTAACATTGAAATTGAATATTTTCAAAGCAATGTGGAAGGTGAGATTATTGATGTGCTTCATAAAGTTGGATTTTTATATGATGGAATAATTTTAAATGCAGGAGGTTATTCTCATACTTCCGTGGCAATTGCCGATGCAGTGAAATCAATAGAGACGCCGGTTGTTGAGGTTCATATTTCAAATGTTTTTTCAAGGGAGGATTACAGGCATATTTCGCTTATCGCTCCGAATACAAAAGGCATGATCATTGGGTTTGGTTTGGATTCTTACCGACTGGCGCTGGAAAGTTTTGTTAAAAATACGGAAGTTAGATAATCTTTTTTATCTCAAACTTATCTGAATTAAGTTCAAAGAAATATTTTTTTCTATTAATGAAATAATCGTAAGCAATATTTGAATTGTATATCATAGAAACTTTGTTTTGTTTTAACTGATTTCTTTTTTGCCTGATTTTTGAAAAGTTTCTGTAAAAGCTGATATGTGCCAGGTTAACTGCAATAAAGTCTTTAAAACCACCTTGAAGTAAAAATTTTATTGCTGCTGCACCATCTAAAAATAATCTGGCACAAAAAGTTTTAAACAGCCGTTTTTTTGGCAGGTTTTTATATAATAATGTTAAATTATTCCTGAAATTAAGATAAGTTTTACGTGAGGAACTTTTAGGTAAAGTACCACCGCCAATATGATAAACGGTTGAATGTGGGCAGAACATAATTTTATAACCTTCGTTTTTTAATCGCCAGCAGAAATCAATTTCTTCCATGTGTGCAAAAAAATCGTTATCCAGACCGCCGTATTTATGATAAAGGTCAGCCCTGATAAACATACATGCACCTGAAGCCCAAAATACTTCAACAACATCATCATATTGTTTGTTGTCTTTTTCAATAGTTTGAAATAATCGTCCTCTGCAAAACGGATAACCGTATTTATCAATATATCCACCTGCTGCACCGGCATATTCAAATTTATCAGGGTTGTTATATGATTTTATCTTTGGCTGACAGGCAGCAATTTTTTTGTCGCTTTCCATTAATTCAATTACAGGATTTATCCAGTTATCGGTAACTTCAATATCAGAATTCAGTAAAATATAATAGTCTGCTTCAACCTGTTTTAATGCATCATTATATCCTTTAGAAAAACCCTCATTAGCTTTATTATTTATTATCCTGATATTTGGGAAATTGTTTTTTAAATAATCAATCGAACCGTCTTCCGAAGCATTGTCAGCAATAATGATTTCAGCATCGTTTATGCTGTACTTAATAACTGACGGAAGAAAATCTTCAAGAAATTTCTTCCCATTCCAGTTTAATATGACGATAGCTGTTTTTGGCAAAATATTTAATTATTCCTTAATACAAAAATTTTCATTACAGATGGCTTTAATTTTAGTTATCAACCTTTTTATGTTTCCACCTGCGGTGCGACCACAGCCAGTTATCCGGGTGCTTTTTTATTGCTTCTTCTAATAAATGATAATACTTTTCAGTTATTTCATATTCGGCAGTTTCTTTAGGATTATCGGTAATTTCCGAAACGGTTACTTCATAATAGCCACGTTTGCTTCTTTGAACATCAAAAAATACAACCGCATAATCCAATGCTTTTGAAATTTTTTCAGTACCTAAATATACAGGGGTTTCCTGGTTTAAAAAAGTTGTCCAGTGATTAATTTCGCTTTTAGCAGGTGATTGGTCGGAAACTATTAGAACAAAACAAAGTTCATTCTTATTATTGATAAGTGTGCGATAAGTTTGCTTGATGGGTATCAGGTTATTGTAATATTTTGTTCTTAATTGTGTTAAGTATTTTTCAAAAAATGGATTATTAAGAGGTTTCACTATTGCAAATGGAGAATGCAAAGCATTTAAAGAGACGTTAAGACCCAGCCACTCCCAGTTTCCACAATGACCTAAAGTTATAAAAACATTTTTATTTTTTTTATATAAATCCTCAATTATTTCAATATTATTATATCTGACACGTTTATTTAACGATTTTTTAGTGATGCTTCTTGTTTTTATAACTTCTATGATAGTATCAGAAAAGTTCCTGTAAAACTTTTTAGCAATAGATTTTATTTCTTTGTCGCTTTTATCCTGAAAAGAATTTCTTAAATTATTAAAAGTGACTTTTTTACGGTATCCTACTAAATAATAGGTTAAGAAATATAAAATATCTGAGATAATATAAAGCAGGCAAAACGGAAGTTTGGAAATCAACCATGCAAAAACCCTGAAAATATTGTAAATAATATACATTGAGATTATCAATAGTTATGAAAACATTAACAAATGCAAAAATAATTCAATATTTGAAAAACAAATTATTTATTTGTTAAAAGTTTTGAAATTAACGTGGGATGTTATAATAATCATTAGCTTTGTTACCCCATGCATCAGGTGGTCGTGTTATGTCGAGGTTACTCGGATCAAAGTCTCTTCTGTGAAGATCAACCTGCCACCTGTAATTTGAAAGCTCTCCAAAAGCATCAGAATGCAGAAGTACAAAGTCGTTTGTAACAATATCTAAAGTATAAAAAACAAATTTTTTGTTTCTTTGACCATCGTCAAGTGTGTAATAATGCCATATTTCGTAAGGATAAGCACTTGGTTCGTTATAGCTTTCGGTAATTATATTAGGAGGTCCGTACTTTAAGTAAACTCTTCCACGATCAGTATCATATCCTTTTTTTACAGGCGTTTTGTAAGCAGCATTAACTTTATTCACTTCAATAAGGTAGTTAAGCCATGCTTGTTCGGGATTTGTATTATCGCGGCTTAGCCAAAAGTTTAGAAAATATTGTTGCATGGTTTGGAGGTCGGATCTCATAAGTTGTTTTGAGGCATATGTTCTTTCAATTTGAGAAGATATTGGGCAAAGCGAACGTATATATTCCTTTAAAGTATCCTTGCTTGTAATTTTACTTGCAAAACTGTTTTCAACACTTAATGCGGTAATATCACTAATATTAAATTGTATGTTTGGATTACTGCGTTGAAAGAATAATTTGTTAAATGCTACAATATTGTTTTCTTTGTCTCTTACTTCAATAACCAATTGATAATTTCCTGAAGGTAATTTGCTAATATCAAACTCATTGAAGATAATATTTACGGGTTTTGTATTTTCCCTCTTGATTTTAAAAAAATCCGGAAGTTTCTTAGAGGTTTCGAATGATTGTATAAAATAAGAAATTATAAATTTATGATTTTCACCGAAAACATTTTCTGTATTATAAACTTCTGAATAAAAGATAAGTTTGTTAATATTTTCAGGATAAAAGTTAGTTATATAAGGGATAAAATCATATCCGCTTTTTGTTAAGATGTTAGGATTGGATGTTTTAGTATAAGATTCAATCAGTTCAATGCCTGAAACCGAAATTTTATCCTGGGGATAATTAATAATGATAGGTTCGATAATATTAAAAGGTTTATCCTTCTTGTTTTTATCAGAAATAATTAATTCAAATTCATAAGTGCCATTAGATAAAGCAAACCGTTGTTGATCAATAAAATTGAAATTGATGTTTGTTGTATCATCAACTTCGGGGCTTAATAATTCATATTTGGCAAAATCTTCAATTTTTTTATCTTTTCTGAATATCATTATAACTTCAATTGTTCCTTGAAATTTGCCATTATCTTTTTTAGTGAAAATTATACTGTTTCCAAATACCGACATATAAGTCTCTATATAAGGACCATCAGTAGGTGAATAAAAAGTTGTAGTAGAAAGATAAGCCTGTAAATTTTTACCATTTGTAATATTAATACCAATTGATAAAATTAACCCGAGTGTTAAAAAAAATAATTTTTTCATAATAATTTTGTATTAGAAATTTAAATATTCCAGTTTTTAAACAAAATTACATAAAAATAATTGTTTTGTCAAGTAGAAATCAGATAACGGTAATATATAATAAGTTAAAGGTTTTTTAAGTGTAATTTATTTTTTATGCACTTTGAAGCACTTGGCTAAGCAAAGTTATAGTGAAAATTGTAAGGAGAAACCAGCCGATAAAAGCTTCAATTACACCTAAATACATGGCTAAACCTTTTTCCGGTATTACTCCAAAGCCAATTATGATAAACATATTCAAGCTTAATATAAATGCATTAATGCATTTGATCAAAATTATAAACAGGAAATATAAAAAAAGTAAAAAACTAACAATTAATCCAACTGATACTTTTCTGCTAATTGTAAGTGAATCCCAAGTGCCACCAAGAATCTCAATTTTTTTATAAACAAATATTAAAATCCTGTGTTTTGCCATCCAAAAACCATACAGCGGAGCGCCAAATAACCTGATAAAAAATGGTATTTTATTTTTTTTATTAATATATTTTATTTTGAATTGACTAAAATCCAGGTATTCATTTTCTATCTCATTGAAATAAAATTCCTGTAAACTTTTTTCCGACATAAAATACATTGCCAGTGATTTATATTTTCTGATAAAGTATTTATAATTTATACCATCCCATTTAGAAAAAGTGAAAAAATAAAAAACACCGAAAATCATTATCACATAAAGGGAAACAATTAACGACCTTGCAGGATTTGTTGCATAATCAGAGAAATATTTTAAGAAAACATTAAGTTTATAATTCAGGTAAATGTTAAAGTTTGGGTTTATTTGGTATAAATATTTTTGTCTGCGTGTTTCAATATCTTTAATTTCAATGTACGAGCCGTTAGCTGATGTAATATCCCCTCTTGTATGATACATTGCATTAAATTTGTTATACGCACTTATAAGGTCGTTATAAAGAATTTCGTTTGCAATTGCTTTATCGGTTTTTGCCTGATAAGGTATTTGAACTGATGAGTTTATATTTTGAAAAATGCAGAACTTCTCACCTTTAATATTATACCACGGAACATTTGAATTTTCAAAAGGAAAATCAAAATTACAAACACCAATATATCCTGAAACTTTTAGTGAATCAATCAAAAGGGATTTTGAAATGGTTGCATTAGTAAAATTGATGGTCTCAAGTTTAACTTTTTCAAGATAAAATTTCCCAATTTCAGTAGCCTCAAAATTAATGGAATAAAGATTTTTGAATCCTTTGCTGTTGAATTCACATTTTTTTAAATAGATATTTCCAATATTATGTTCAGAAAAGTTAAGCTGGTAAAATGTATATTCCTCATCTTCAGATAAGAATTTATTAGTGTCGGCAATAAATTTTGAATCCTTCATTAAAAAAACTTCAACATCAAGCTCAAAATCCAGAGATTTATTAAAAGTACAGTTTATAAATTCAATCTTTTCTATTTCTGAATTTTCTCCAATAAAACGGAAATCATCAGTAAATGTGCAATTATGAATTTTAACAGGATAATTGGTATTGAATCTGCAGTTTTCAATTGATAAATTTACATCAAACCAACAATTTGCGAAATTAAATTTGTTAAATATTAAATCTTCAAATTCTAATGGAGAGTTCACGGGAAAAGTAAATATACAATCATAAAAATAAATAGATTTGTTTTTAAAATTTAATGATTTTATAACATAAGGTTTATAGAATATTTTGTCCGTCTGGAAAATAATATCTTTCTCGTCGGGCATAATTTCGGCTTCAGTAAGAATATATTCTGATTCAGTGCACGACAGTATTTCATTAACCAATTGATTTAGAGAAATCTTTCTTAATTCCACTTCTATTGTTTCCTCTTCCTCAATAATTTCTTCTTCAACTTCTGACTGAGCAGTAATAAATTGAAAATTAAAAAAAATAAATAAAAGACCAAGAAATAAATTTTTGTTAAAATACATTGGTTACAGGTTGTTTAATTGTGGAATTTATTTGTTTTTTGTTTTTTGTTGCTTTAATCCCAAAATTGTTTGACTTTTATGGACAAACACTAATTAAACATCAAACTTTTATTTTTACGGTTTATCAATTGAGATGTAAATATAATCGGATTCAACAACTTTATCTTTTGATTTTAATTTTTGTAACCAGTATTGAAAGCCTTCTGATGAAATTGATTTCGGTAAAGAATATCCCGCAGCAATGTCCTCTGGCGAAAGCAGTTCGTGTGTTTTGTCTTCAAGCAAAGGTTTTGTAAAATGTTGAGCTGAAAAAATTACATAAATTTTATTCATGTCGCTTTGCGATTCTGCATACAACACTTGTTCGTCAATATTGTGCTTTTCATTCAAATAATCATGAGAAGCGGAAAAAAAGATATATTCTTTATCAGCTTTTACTGGAAAATAATTTATTAGTGATGAATTTTTGTAAGGTAATAACCTGTATGTATTTTTTCCATCATCCAAAAATATATTTATATAACCGTTAACCGGACTTTTGAAATATAAATAAAGATTTTCGTCTTCTAGAAATTCTTCTGTTTTGCATTTCAGTTCCGGGCAATCCAGTGTATATACTTTAAAACTTATCTTCGGGGCTACCATTTCCTTGATTTTTCCTTTAATTGTGCATTTATACCAAATTTCTCCCTCCCGGTTAATTACCTCATAATCAGGTCCGCTTAATGTTTTCAGCCATTCGCCGTTAACATAAGAATCGGCGATTGTATTAAAAACCATTTTGGTTTCAACTTTCTTACCGGTTGTTTGGTTTTTGATAAGCGTCCTGTTACCCTGAATAATAGCACTGCCAAATGTTTTTTCAATAGCGTCTATCTTGGCTCGCTCCATTGTCTCCCGTTTTACATCGTCAATGGTCATATTTGATTCCTGCCTGATCAATGCTTCACCTGTGGCGGTTTTGATTTTTTGGGCAAATGAAGTTAAGCAAAATAAAAAAATTAAAAACAATGATAAAATTGGTTTCATAATGATAAAATTTGGTTATGTGATATTCATTCGATGACTCCAAGTCATCGGATGAGTATTCCTATTTAAACTCTTTAAGATTTTATGCACACAAAGTCATCGGATGAGTAATTCAGTTTTCAGATTTATCTTTTTTTGTGTATGGTCACCATCATAATCAAGAAGCAAATCTCCGGAAAATTTATAAAGTTTTATAAAATTCATGTCATACCAGATATTGTTTTTTCCAACATAAATCCCTGAAAATACATCCACCTGAGCATTACCGCTTTTATAATGAGCAACCTTAATTCTTGCATTATTATTAATTTTAATCTTATTAAAAATTATTGATTTACCGTCATTTATTTTGATAGTAATTATTCCACCTGAATTTTTCAAGAATGTCATTTTACCAAAGCTGTTATAAAAATCAGTGGCGAAATTTTTAAAATCAGGGTTGTGATTATTCAAAACTTCTTGCACGGAAATGCCGGGAATCTCAAGAGCATTAATTTTTAATATTTTCATGGCGGCAAACAAACCTGCAATGGTTTTTTCGTAATCTTCATTCAGCAGCTTATCGTTTTCAAATTTTAAACTGGATGAAGGGTTGAATTTACTACCTGCGTCATAACTCATCCGGTTTACATTCATGCCTGTTGTAGAAAAAAACGAACCTGTGATGTAAACATTTCCTGAGTTATCAAGTGCTAAACCGTAATTGGTAAAATTTTCGGTTTCGTTATATAGTTTTGCCATTGTTTTGGTTCCTTCTCTGTCAAATTTTGCAGCAAACATAAAATTTACAGAATGGTCAAGTTTGTCAATACCGGCTTTATTTGCCCATATCAAATCTCCATCCTTATTGAATTTTGCAACAAAAACATCACTTTGTCCTGTTGTTTGCAGTTTGTTTCCGTCAAAATTTAAATCCTCATTATAAGTGCCGCTGATGAAAATGTTTCCTTCATTATCCAATTTTAAATTATAAGCAATATCATTTCCTTTACCTGTAACACTTTCAGCCCAGATAACATTCCCTGTTTTGTCATATTTTGCGATAAAAATATCTCTTTCCCCATTATTGCCCGATAGTATTTTCCCATCGAAATTAGCCTTAGCTGCGAAATACCCGGTTACATAAGCATTCCCGTCTTTATCAAAACCAATATCATCTTTGTTATCACCTCGGAATCCATCTGCTTTTCTCACCCATTCCCATACTTTTTCCTGTTCAAGACGATTGTTCTGAAGATTTTTTAATTCAATAACTTTGGGTTTGGTTTTGCTGTATTCGGGCATTATCAAACCGGCAGGTGCATTAATAAAAGTCGGGTCGGCAACCGTGTATTTTTTCCCTTTATATTTTATGTAATCTCCATCAACTTTATCGTTAAAATTAACAGCTGTAGCCATATGTCCTTCATATTCCAAACCAATAACTTCCAACCCCAATAATTCTTTCACCAAATACGAAAATAATACTGAGCGGTCTTCACAATCGGAATATGGGTAATAAATAACTTCCTCTGGGAAATAGAATTTTTCATATCCGAAATACTCCTGATCGGTTTTATATTCAAATGCGGTCTGAACGAATTTTAACAGGAAATTTACTGCTTCTGTTTCGGATTTATCTTTAACAATTGGTCGCAAATTTTCAATTATTGATTCTTTTGCCTCCGGCGATATTGCTGCGTCAAAATAAATTTTAATATCAGCCAAAGGGTAATCTTTATAAAAATCAATAACATCGGGTTTGTAATTTATTTTTATCAGATATTCCTTTCCATTATCTTTAAATTTTAAAGCTTTTTGACTGACATTGCTTCCTACATTTATTGGATAATATAAATTAAGATCCAAAATAATGTCGGTTTCGGGAAAGTCTTTATTAAAAGTTTGAATATTTTCAATTTTTTTATTTAAAAGATAATATTTCAAATCGTTAAATATATAGTAATTCTTTCCGTAAATGATATTATTTGAGGGAAGCATTAAAAATACTTCATTATTTTTAAAAGCAACTTTAGCTTTATATCTTGAGCGTGTGAGCAAAAACCATGTTAAAAGATTTGCTCCGTTTTCCGAATCCGGGTATATCCGGCTGGAAATATCTTTTATTAAAATATAATAACCCCAGTCGTTTAGATTATAATCTTTTTTAAAATTCAGCAACTGGTCAATAAAATGATTGTAATTGGTTTCACTCATTTTATCCCAATAGTTGCTGATCGCGATTTCATTTATTGAATTTGGAATATCAAGCTTAAAATTTTTATCATAATTATATTTTAAATCAGACCCATAAAAATTGATTTTATCAGAAAACTTTTCAAAATTTTCAGGCTCAATTTTCTTCACACCTGGCAGTTCAGGTTGCAATTTTTGGATAATATTCGGACTTATAGGTGAGAGATATTTTATTTCTACATGAGAAGTTTTTTCTTTTTCTTTATCATATTTGGGAGCTACTGGTGGCTTTGGCTCTTTTTTACGTTTATCTGCTGCAAAAAGGTCATATTCTTCCCATGCTTGTTTAAGATAATCAGAAAACTCTTTATCAATTTGCTGAACATAATTATTGAATTTTTCCTCATTTTTCTTTTTAAAATCTTCATATTCCCCCTGCATTTGTTTTTTTATTTCTTCATAAGTCTGGGAAATTGCCGATATTCCTGAAAAGAAAAATATAAGCGCTATGAATAGTTTGAAAAACATATTATGATTATTCATTTTTAGAAAGATTTATAAATAAATTACATTTCGTATGGATATATAAAATAAGGCTGAGGCTCCATACGGACTCCTTTCAGTCGTAAGGTTAAGGTTAAAGATGAGATAACAATTTGGTTTAGCATAATTAGTGCCTTTCTATAAAGTCCGAAAGTTTAAATAAATATTAAAAATTACAAAACTTGTCCGTATGGATGACATCCCGAAAGCTTTCGGGATTATTTCAAAATTTGTTTGACTTTATAGACATACACTAATTAGTACATTAGCTTTCGTCCAGTCTAAAAAGACCTACGAGGTTTATTTTAGTGGATTTATAAAAAACCCAATAAACTTACAATTTGTTGATTAATAAAACCTCGTAGGTCTAAATTTATTAAGAACTAAAAATCCATCAAACCATCAATCTTGTCATGTGCAAGTTTGGTTTGTTCTTCAAGTTGTTGTCTTACTGCTTTTTTAGCTGATTCAACTGCCATTTCCGAATTATAACCGATTTTTACCCAAATTTCCACATTCTTTTTAACAGGCCGGTATATTTCAACCATGGTAATTACTCTGCCGATTTCCTGTGCGATGAAGCTTTTTGAACCGGCAACAACTTGTGTAACTGAAGCAGCTTCTTCATTATTTAATTGTTTGTTTCCGACACTGCCTTCAATTAAAGCTGCCACACGTGTTTCAATTTGTCCTGCAAGGTTTAGTTTTGCCATTTCTATTGCCTGTAACTTGGCTGCCGTCTGTGTTTCACCGACAGCTTGTCCGTCAGATACAAAATATTTCGGATACCCTTCATCATCTTCTTCATATTGTTTCATCCATGCTTTTTCCAATTGTTTTTCCAGCGGTAATGAGCCGGGATTAACTTTGTATCCTTCTTTTTTAAGTTTTTTAGCCTCTTTGCGGGCTTCTTTAGTTGCTTTTTGTTTGATCTCTTTTTTTAATTCTTTGTCACTTTGTGCAAAACTATTAATTGGTTGTGCCAAAGCAAAGCATAAAAATGCTAACATTAAAAATGCTAATGATAATTTTTTCATGATTGATTTGTTTTTGGTTAATAATAAAATGATTAAACTATTTAGTTATTTATATATTCTTTAAAAGAACTTATTTTAAATCAGTTTACAAATATGCAAAATATTTTAATGATTTAAAAGAAAATATTTTATAAAGTTTTAATTTATTAGAATCAACTCATCCGATGACTTGGATTGTGTAAAACTTTGGAGTGATTATGACTTCGGAAAAAAATACTTTTCCAAAAATCCAACTAATGAGCCGGAGTCATCGGATGAGTATCAACACACAATGTCTAAGCCAGATTAACCCCGATGAATTATGGCAGGCTGGAACTTTATTTACCCAGCCCAACCCCTCCCTGCGAAGTAGGGTAGATTTAGAGGGGGTAAAAAAAACTACTAAAACACGATTCCGAAAGCTCTCGGGTCTAAATCCCAAAAGAACTTATTTGAATAAGCTGTTAAATAAAAGTTGAAAAAAAAATGAAATAAATTAAAAATAGAAAAATTTGTGAGAATTTTCAAACCGGTAATTTGAATTTCATTACAACTTCTCCGGTTTCTTTGTTAACTTTTATGGTTTGATTTTCAATTCCCATATCTTTTCCTGTTGACATTTTGAACATTCCGGCTAAAAACTGCATTCCTTGGTTCATTACCTGTTCCAATTGTTCAACCTGAACATCCTGTTTGTCTCCATTTTCCGTTAAACTGCTTTTGGTACTATCCGGTTCTTGTTCAAAGCTATCTCCCGACAAGTCAACTTCCTTAGTTGGTGTTTTTTCTACTGTTGTTTCAAGTAGTTCTTCCACAGCTTCTTCGGTTGCAACCTGTATTTCATCTTCAAGTTGTAGTTTTTCGGTTTCTTCAAGGAATTCTTCAATTTGCTGAATAAATTGCGAGCGTCCTTTTGTACTAAAATCAACAAAATCCTTATTTGCATTATCACCTAATACTCCATCAAAAAGACTTTGTTTAACAAGCAAACCGGAAGCAATTTGTTGTTCAATCGAATTACGTGTAATAAAGTTATAAATGGTAAGTTTATTACTTTTTTGTCCCAACCTGTCGATTCGTCCAATACGCTGGTTTTTTTTGGCAGGATTCCAAGGAAGTTCAAAATTAAAAAGAATATCAGCCACCTGAAGGTTCAAGCCGGAGCCGCCTGCCTCTGTCGATAAAAATATTTTATAATGTTTATTCTCTTCAAATTTTCGGATAAGCTCACCTCTTGATTTTACGGGAATCTTTCCATTCAATTCTACAAAACCGATATTATTGTCGCGTAGTAATTTACCAATCAGCTTGTGAACTTTAACCCATTCGGAGAAGATGATAATTTTACGGTCTGTATTTTGTACATCAAGTTTTTCAAGCAAAATGTATTTCAACTCATCTAACTTTGGCGATTCGTTGGTTTCATCATCAATCAGATAAGTCGAATCACAAACCATTCTCATATTTGCCAACAACAACATCATACGCTGCAAATCATACGGAGTAAGGAACTTTTTTCGGATTATTTGCGCCAGACCTTTTGCATACGAAGCATGATAATCAGCTTGCAAAGGCGATAGATTCACAGGAATATTTATTTGCTGAATGTTTGGTAGTTGGTCAAGAACTTTCCTTTTTTCACGCCTGATCAATATTTTATCAAGGTTTTTATTGAGACTTTTAAGATTATAATATCCATTTATTTTGTTATGCCTTTCAGGATCGAAAAGACAATGTTGGTACGAAAACTCCCACAGCGGACCAAAAAAGTTCGGGTCGAGAATACCCATTATGGAAAAAATATCAATTAATTTATTCTCAATGGGCGTACCTGTGATAACCAATTTGTGTTTTGCTTCAATCTTTTTTAATGAAGCAGCAGTTTTGGTTTCATAATTTTTAGCTCGTTGCGCTTCATCAAGAATTAGTAAGTCGATGCCTGCTTTGTTAATTGCCAATTGGTCGCGCAGCACAGTTTCATAATTTACAATAAAAAAATAATGTTCATTGTCAAGATACTGTTTAGCACGTTCATCGGGAAAACCTTGAACAACCATTGCCTTTTCATCAGAGAACTTTTCAATCTCTTTTTTCCATTGTTCTTTTATAGAAGCGGGGCAAACCACCAAGGTTTTTTTGAAGTCAAAAACTTCTTTTTTTAGTATGGCGATGCCAATAGCCTGTATGGTTTTCCCAAGTCCCATTTCATCTGCAATAATGGATGCTTTACGGAAAAGTGCGAAAGCAATACCTTCTTTTTGATAATCATACAAATCAATTTTTAAAGCATTAAAATCGGGTTTGTAAGTTTCACTAAGTTTTTTAAGCATTTCATTTTCAAAAACTGCTTCAAGTTTTTTGCGTACTTCGGGGCGGATATGGATAAGATTATTATTAGTTGCCTCTTTAATAAATCCAAGAAAAGATGTAATTTCTTCGTTTTCAATAAAATTGGATTTTTTGAAATACCTTGAAATCAAAAGTTGTGCATCCAAAGGTAATTCGTGTGGATAATGCCATGTAATTTTGTAATCATTTAGCGGGTCACAGTATATTTCAATAAAAGGGTAAGTTTTACTCAGTCTTTTATACAAGCGTTTGTTTTCTTTCAACTTGCCGAAAGCATACATAATATGTTTGGTCGTACCCAACTTGTTTATTTTTGAATCCATGCTATCGCTATAACCGGTTTCGTTTTCAAAGTTGCGAAGAAACACTTTATATTTTATGCTCTTTTCATTAGTTAAAATGTGGTCGCCATAAATATTTGTCGCCCATTTAATGCGGTATTCGGCTTTATCAGCTTTTTGTTGGCGTTCTTTCAAAACACGTTTCACCATTCCTTTTCTTTTGTATTTTTTATGTTCAATATGCTCCTTTGGGTCGAGAAGGTGCAATTCGCTTTCAACTTGCAAAAGACAGGCAAAAGAATTTCTATCCCATCCGAAGGCATCTTTATCAATAGTGGGAATAATATTACCGTCCTCTTCAATAATAAGTGCATATTCTGTAGCCATATCAGTTATTTCATTGCTCACGATCAATTCATACATTACTGATGATTGCGATAAAATCTGGCAGGCACCATTATTAAAAATAATTTCTCCAAGTGCTAACTCGTTTTTATCTAATTGTTCTCGTAATTTGTTAATTTGATTTTTTATTATTTCAGCTATTTTCATTGGGATTTTATTTATATAAATTATTATTTTATTTGGGTTGGATTGAGTTTTTAATTTTCTTCAATTTTTTTGTTTTTTGTTCTTTTACCAAGTGCTATGGCATTCTTAGGCGAAACAACACTTTCACCTGTTTTTTCTTCAATCTCTTTTCTGGCATTTCCGGCAATTGTTCCTCCTTGATTTGCAATTTTCTTACTTTCATTAAAAGTTTTTGGTTGTTTTTTGCTTGAAATTTCAGTTGTTGTGGCCTCTGCTAACATGTTCAGCACTAATTCAAGATTTGTCATATTATCCCGAAGATTTTCTTTTTTCAAACCTTTAAGATTTTTATATCCTTTTGTTGTCAATCCTGTCCATGCTTTTGTGATTTCATCTGTTAAAATCGCATATTCCAAACCTTTCTTTATTCCACGGATATCCCATTCATCGGTAAGTTCTTTCCTTACCTCAATGGTTTTCAAGCGTTGGTTTATCCACTCTTTTGAGTAGCCCTTTTTCAGATAGGTATCCATAGCCCGCTCAAATGTAAGTTCAGGATCTTCGGTTTCTTCAATACGCTCGTAACCCACCTTTGCCAACCACAATTTAAATGGCTCTGCTTTGGGAGATGGTATTGACTGAATCAGCCGTAATAACTGCTCCGTATCAGCTACATCGGTTTTATAAAACTTACCATCGGGAGATTGCATTTTCAGTTGTCCCATATTTTGGGACAACTGACTTCCTTCATTTTCCAGCTTTGTTTTTAAGGCATTCCAGTATTTTCTGGGGCGAGGGCTTTCAGTTAATATGCCTATTACATCAACAATTGAGAAATACCACTTTTCCTTATCATCATCCCAGTGTACTCTTACTTTTTGGTCATGGAATAGTTTGATTGCTTTTTCTTTGGTCATGGGTTTATTCAAATTTTAATTGGATCAAATTATTTTCGAGATAATAAATAAGTTCTTGCATATCAATTTTCTGTTGAAACGATTAATTCTCTTACATATATTAGGATGTTTGGATATTCGAACTTATGTTTTCAATGCCAACTGGGATTCATTAGTTCACCATCTTGAAACTGTGGTAATGTTTTTCCCAGGTTGCTCTGCCAGCATAACCTTTAGCCTGTTTATTTACTTTTTATTTATACTATTTTGCAAATAATGTTATGTTTTAATACTCATTGCAAATTTAATAAAATATAAATAACAAATATTTTGAAGAGAATAAAATATCAAAAAACAAACATGAGTAAGCTGGGAATTTTTAAAATGAGGTATTTAAAATTTCATACAAATTATAACTTATTTTAGATTCACTTAAATATTGACATTTTTCATTTCTCGGTTTACATTTTTTATGATAATAAAAACCTTATTTCTTTTCAATAAACCTTAGTATAAAGCAGTATTCAG
>JAUXFX010000197.1 GCA_030622635.1 Bacteroidota bacterium | reverse complement strand
ATCAATCATGATAATGAAAACAAAAATATTACTTAATCTTATTATTCCAGTTTTAGCGATATTTATGATATTACCCGCTTGCAAAAAGAAAACCGATGATCCGCCTACACCAACTGTACAGGAGGTTATTGATTTAACGGTTGATTTAATTCGCTTGGAGGTTGAAACGAAAATCGGGAAGCCTGTACCTACCCTAAACATTATTATACAAACACCTGACGAGACATGGTTCTCAAGTTCTGCAGGAGAAGATTTTCAGCCTATTACTGCCGATACTTATTTTCGTTTTGCCAGTAATACTAAAAATTTTACATCTGCAGCAATGCTCAATATGCAGGAAGATGAGTGGGTTAATATTAATGATAAAATTACCGATACAATACCCGGTAGCAACATTCCGTACGTGCCTGCATCAGCTGAATGGAATATCCCTTTCAAGGATCAAATTACAATTAAAATGCTATTAAATCATTCCGCAGGGGTGTATGATGTTGATAACGATTCTGTTCCGGGATTTGGAGGATACTCCTACACTCAAGTAACTCAATATTATGAGCCTAATCATCAGTTTACCGCCGGAGAGATGGTTGAACAACTTG
This sequence comes from Bacteroidota bacterium, assembly GCA_030622635.1. Lineage (GTDB taxonomy): Bacteria > Bacteroidota > Bacteroidia > Bacteroidales > JADFUO01 > JADFUO01. The sequence goes on along the minus strand of JAUXFX010000197.1, from coordinate 5,044 downwards.
TAATACATAACCTTTATTATTTTGAGCCTGGAACAGGGAATCACTATAGTAATACAGGATATGCAATAGCAGGCGAAATAGTTGGAAGAGTTTATTCATTTCATGAAGATAACAATAAACACTTAACTGATTATTTGCATGATTATCTTTATGGAACCGGAAATCCTGTGCCTTTAGAAATGCACTTTCCGTATCTTGCAACAGACCAGGATCTTCCAGAACCTTATTCTTGTGGTTTTGAATATCCTGACGCCACCAACGTTAATGAATATTGCAGTTATAATATGAGCGCACAAGTTGCCGAAGGTAATGATTATTCTACGATGCGAAACCTTAATACATACGTTCGTACACTTTTGAAAGGAGAAAATATACTTACACCAGCTTCAGTTGAACTTATGAAGACAGAAACCTCACAGGCTGATCCAAACTATGGTCTGGGTTGTTTTTATGTTGAAAATTTTGGATATGGTCATAATGGTGCCAGGATTGGAAATTTATCAATAATGTTTTATGATCCGGTACACGATATTTCAGTAATCAGTTATATTAATGCTATCGATTGTGCTGATTTTGCCAGTTGTTATCTGGCAATGCCAGATGCAGCCTATGCGGTAAGAGAAATTCTGGGGTATCAGGGAAAGCCTGAATAAAATAATAATCATAAAAACAATGATGATGAAAATTAAAAGATTTACTATTGTATTGGTTATTAGTTTATTTTCAGCACTTGCAATGGGACAGGCTAATAATGAGAACTCAAGCCAAACTCCACGAGATACTACCATATTCGATTACAGCACTTCTTACCTGGCTTGATGCATTTGATTCGCTGCATGCCTGTATGTCACTCAGATATCCATATACAGAATGGAAGGCGATTGATTGGCAAGCTAAAGAAGCAATTACACGACCATTAATAATCGAAGCGCAAAATACAAACGATACTATTGCTTTTATTCAGGCTCTTTTTGAATATTTATATGAAATTCCTGATGGACACATTAATCTGGTTGGTAATGTTGATGGGTTCAAACAAGAAAAAATGGGAGGAACTTATGGATTTAATATGTTACCAATTGATGATGGATTTGAATTGTTTTTAAGTGGTGTATTTAATACTGCGTCTCCTTCATTTTTGGATCCGTTAGTAGCTTATGAAATACGTGAAAGCGGAGTTGGCTACCTTAGGATAACTGCAGAAGATTCTGATTGAATGACACCCGAAGAGGTAATGGAAAGCGAGGTATTTATAGAAACTGTAAATGCAATTAATTATTTTAATGAAAATAATGTGAATCGTCTTATCGTTGACCTTCGTTTTAACCTTGGAGGGAATGATTTACTTGCTGCTGTTTTAATAGGAATCTTCTATGAAACTTCAACTTTTTATGAGCATATTACCGGAACTTATGATGATGATTATGCTGTTTTGTTTTCCCTTTGGACAGAACCTATTACCCCTCAATTTACCGGAGAAATTGCTGTAATTGTTGATCCCAACTGCATTAGTACAGGAGAGGGAATAGCTATGCTGTTTCAACGATTGAATAATGCGCATATTGTTTCATACCGCGGAACCAATGCATCATTTGGTATTGTTGATTACGGACCGGTTTATATGCCATCAGAATTAGTTATTACTTTTCCTCAGGCTATGTCATTGGATGAGAATTATATCATTCAACTTGATTCAGATTCAACTTTGACAGGTGGCGTTTCCCCGGATATCAGAGTACCACTTACAGTTGAAAATGTTGTAGCCCAGTGGCAGGAAAATCATGATGTTCAATTGGAATATGCAGAAAGTTTTCTATTAGATAATGAATGTCAATTATTTAAGCTTGATTTAAGCGGACTTAATTCAGGGATATATTTCTCTAATATCTCAGATGGTTTCAAGGAATATCAAAGTAAAATTATTGTGAATAATTAATTGTCAGGTTTCAGGTATTATATTGCAAGCTGTTTTTATTTATATCTATCTATAGTCTGTTTATAAACTAATCATTTATAGTTATTTTATTTCTCAATTTTTTATATACGAGGTGTCAAAGTGATGCTCGATTTTCATCTCGCTGCCCTCTACGAGGTGGAAACAAGGGTTTTGAAGCAACAGGTAAAAAGGAACATTAATCGTTTTCCTGAAGATTTTATGTTTGAACTTACTGAAGCCGAAATTGAAAACTTGGTATCACAAATTGTGATACCAACCAAAAGCAAGTTTGGTGGAGCTAAACCTTTTGCTTTTACCGAACAGGGAGTTGCCATGCTCAGTGGTGTGTTGAGCAGCGAAAAAGCCATAAATGTAAACATTGCCATTATGCGAGCATTTGTGCAAATGAGAGTGTTGATTGATGAAAACAAGGATTTGAAAATAAAACTGGATAAAATGGAAAGAATAAGCCATAGATTTACTTTGGAGCTCATTCTGATTCCATTGTTGTTTTGTTCGTTAGCATCTTGTCAGGTAAATTCTGCTTATTAAAATATTTTTCAAAAAATGGTTTGTTTTTAATTTTTATTTTTATATTTGACAATTAAAATTGGTATTCCGATAGCCTTCGGAATCGTTCCGTATCGGTATAAAATATTTACAAATAGAAAAACACACTGATTAAAAAAAACAGGATTTAATAAATATCAAAAACTTTAACTATTAAAGAAATAACAAAATTTAAAATTAAAAAAACAAAAGTTTTATTAACGGTATTAGTATTAATTGCAATAATTTTCGTAAAATGCAAAAAAGACAATAATGATGAGCCACCTCCAATTCAAGTTGACAAAATTGAGGTAATTCTCAACGATGTGCCCTATCAAACAGAAAAATATTTACGAATAGGCTACACCCTGAAAATGTGGGAATACGAAAAAGAAGCTTTGGTTTTGCAAAAAATCGTCATATTAGACGACGACTCAAAAACGGAATTAATGACAATTAATCAAGCAGATTTACCTTTTATTTTTAAAGATCCTGTGACACCAATGCCATATTTTACCTGGGACAAAATATTCCATTACTATCTTTCAATACAACTTCCTATTCCATTAGAGCAGTCACCACCTGCCAACGTTTCGCATCGATTTGAATTCAATGATACTATTCAGAATACAGTTGTTACATTGGAAGGGGCTCCTTTTTCACCGCGTTTAAACGAAACACCAATAGTAATATTATCCCCGATGAAAGGCAAGAATTGGATTTTTGCCAACCAATCCACTATGGATTATCATTTTTTTGTGTTATTTTTTACCAATGGTCTGGTTCGGTCAGGGGAAAGATATGCTTTTGATAACTATCAACTTGATGATGGTTTAAACGATATTTTAAATGGGGATCCGCTTATTAATGAATCCTATTATAATTATAAAGACACTCTTTATGCCGTTGCGGATGGAGTTGTAGTGGGGCTTCAAGACAATTTGCCCGAAAATAATGGAGATGCTCAAAATATAGTAATTAATTCTATCGATGAATATCCTGGTAATTATATAATTCTTGATATTGGAGGAGGGAATTATGCCGGGTATGCACACTGTGCTCCTAATTCATTTTTTGTTGAAATAAACAATGTGGTAAAAGAAGGCGACCCAATTGGGTTATTGGGTAATTCGGGCAACTCCGGTGGACCACATTTACACTTTTCAATCACTGATAGACCTGATTTTATTTTTTCTAATGGATTACCTTTTGTATTAAAAAAATATAAAAAAATTAATGAATTTGACAGCAACTATAATCTCCTCAATCCACCACCTGCGTATTTTATAAACTCAATGATGGAAGAATTGTCAGTTATCGAATTTGAATGAGAGCGGAATGCAGCATTAAAGGCTAAAGTTCCTATAGTTTATCATTGATGTCCGATTAAATTAAAATGAGTTGCTAATTATTGTCATAAGTTTATTTTATATTTCGCTCCTACGGAGCTTAAAATTACTGTTATTACTATGTTCTATAAATATTCCACTCCTAACGGAGTTTAAAAAAATAGTCCCGTTAGGGACGAAATGTTTATAGAAAAATGCGTTAAAAAAAATATAGCCCCGTAGGGGCGAAATATTCATCAAAACATTATCAATAGTGCATTTTATCATTATTAATTATTTTTATTCGGACAACAGTGATAGTTTATACACTAAATACTTAGAAAATACATTTTCTCCCTTTCACCCTTTCTCTTTATCTCTTTTTCTCTCTTTTTCCCCTTCACCTTTTCTCAAAAACCATCCTTCACACACCTGAAACCCACAGTTGAATTTCTGATAAAACCCGGTGAAACAAGTAAAAGCATTTGGCTTTTATTCAACTGCTGAGGACCGCCCTGAACATACCACCAGCTTGAAGTCGGCTTATAATAGCTGCCTCCGCGCATGATTACAAAATAATAACTTCCGTCATCATAAACATCATTGGTCAACTGCCATACATTACCAACCATATCCATGATACCAAACGGGCTTTTTCCGGATTTAAAAGCATCTACAGGCGTTGGAAAACCAAGTGCATTATTACATTTAGTTGAATCAAAATTATTTTCCCATGGCCATTTATTTTCGTCAAAGCCTTGGGCAGCATATTGCCACTCAATTTCTGTCGGAAGGCGTTTATCAGCCCATTCTGCATAAGCTTGTGCATCTTTATAACTGACATAAACAACAGGGTAATTTTCCTCACCTTTCGGATATTTCCCGTGTTTCCAGTGTTTTAAGAAATTGGTTGTGTCTTCGGGAATATATTTGGCTGATTTAATGAACTTATAAAATTGCTTGTTAGTTACCGGATATTTATCCATATAAAATGAATTCATTTTAATTTTTTGAGGTTCGGAATAATCCGGGTAAGGAATGAATGACCAATTCTTTTCAATTTTAAAAGTAAATTCACCGGAAGGAATTTCAAGCATGTTTTTGGGAGGTTTTGCAGATGACTTAGTTTTGATTACTTTGCTTATTAAACGTGGAGTTCCTGGTTTTATATAAACAATTCTTTCGTCAATCAGTTCGTTTTTATCAAAAAGCTGCACAACAAATTTTCCTT
>JAUXFX010000184.1 GCA_030622635.1 Bacteroidota bacterium | reverse complement strand
TTGATTGTGGGAATTTTAATACCACCTATCAGTTTATTTTTATTTTACGGATTTCTCAGAACCTGGAAAAAACATTTTCTTATTTTCCTGCCAACAGTATTATTTTTTGTTTTTCATTCATATTTTCCAAACAAGCAGGAACGTTTTATCTTACCGATAATACCTTTTATTATTATACTTGGAATTGCAGGATGGAATAGATTTATTGAAAAATCAAAGTTCTGGAACAGGAATAAAAAATTATTAAAAGCTTGCTGGATTTTTTTCTGGTCATTAAATCTGATTTTATTGCCGGTTATATCAACTATGTATTCAAAAAAAGCACGGGTTGAATCAATGGTTTATCTTTCAAAATATGAAAATATAAAATATATTTTACTTGAAGACACAAATAATGATAATGCAAAAATTTGCCCTAGATTCTATTTAAGGCAGTGGAGTGGTGAATATAGGGTAACACAACAAATATCTCTTAAAGTATATCATGAAAAAATCTGGACGGAAAAAAAATCAGCTCCGGGATTTGTTTTGTTTTTTGAAGAAAAAAATATTAATAACCGTGTTAATTCAATTAGAACTGTTTTACCGAATCTTGAATACGAAACAACTATTGAACCCGGTTTTGTTGATAATATTATGCACTGGCTTAATCCAATAAATGCAAATCAGATTATTTTTATATACAGGAATACTGATGTTTACCCAAATATGCAGTAGCAAGATAAAAGATAAAAGTCTTTAACGGAAATAAAACTTGTTAAAAAAACAAGATTTTATTTTGTAATATTATTAATGAATTTATGAACAAAGAAGAAGCCAAAATAAAAATCAGGAAATTATCCGAAGAAATTGAAAAACATAATTATAATTACTATGTTCTTTCAAATCCTGTGATCAGTGATTATGATTTTGATTTGCTTTTAAATGAACTAATTGACCTTGAAAAGCAATTTCCCGATCTGATTAAACCCGACTCCCCTACTCAACGTGTCGGCGGTGAAATAACAAAAGAATTCAAGCAGGTTACTCATAAGTATCCGATGCTTTCGCTTAGTAATACTTATTCTGAAGAAGAAGTCAGGGATTTTGAAAAAAGAGTAAATAAGATCATTAGTGAAAAAGTTGAGTACGTATGCGAACTAAAATACGATGGAGTTGCTATTTGTTTGATGTATAAAAATGGTTTATTAACACAAGCAGTAACACGTGGCGACGGAGTTCGGGGAGATGATGTAATTGCAAATGTTAAAACTATTAGAAGTATTCCTATAAAATTACATGGTGATTTTCCTGATGAATTTGAGATAAGAGGAGAAATTTATTATCCTCATGACGGATTTAAAAAGCTTAATGATGAAAGGATTGAAATTGGAGAAGATCCTTTTGCAAATCCGAGAAACGCTGCATCAGGAACATTAAAAATGCAGGATTCTGCCGAAGTATCCAAACGTCCGCTTGATTGCATTTTATATTTTCTTTTAGGAGATAAACTTCAGGGTAAAACACATTACAATAATTTGCAGGATGCAAAAAAATGGGGATTTAAAATCTCAAAAAATATTGCTATCTGTAAAAACCTTGAAGAAATATTTGAGTTCATCAATGACTGGAATGAAGGACGAAAAAAACTTCCGTTTGACATTGATGGCGTTGTTATCAAAGTAAATTCAATTGATCAACAGGAAAAGCTTGGTTCAACTGCTAAGTCACCGCGCTGGGCAATAGCATACAAATATAAGGCTGAAAGAGCTTTAACTAAGTTGCTTTCTATTGATTACCAGGTTGGAAGAACAGGCGCTATAACACCGGTTGCTAATCTTAAACCCATTCTGTTAGCAGGAACCATTGTAAAACGAGCCTCATTGCATAACGCCGATATTATTGCTCAACTTGATGTTAGAATTGGTGATATGGTTTACGTTGAAAAAGGTGGTGAGATAATCCCAAAAATTATTGGAGTTGATATTTCAAAGCGACCGGAAACAGCCATAAAAGTTAAATTCATTGAGAATTGTCCCGAATGCGGAACTAAATTAGTAAGAAAAGAAGGCGAAGCAATTTTTTATTGTCCGAATGAATTGGATTGTCCACCGCAGATAAAAGGAAAACTTGAACATTTTATCAGCCGTAAGGCAATGAATATTGATAGTTTGGGTGAAGGAAAAATAGAAATGCTTTATGATAATAATTTAGTATTAAATATTGCTGATTTGTATGATTTGAAATATGAACAATTATTCGGACTGGAAAAAATATTTCCGGCAACTGAAAATAAAAAAGAAAGAAAAGTAAGTTTTAAAGATAAAACAGTTAAAAATATTTTAAATGGTATTGAGGCATCAAAACAAGTTCCTTTTGAACGCGTGCTTTATGCTTTGGGTATAAGATATGTTGGTGAAACAGTTGCTAAAAAACTCGTTTATTTTAATAAAAATATTGATAGTATTAAAAACGCCTCATTTGACGACCTTATAAACATTGATGAAATTGGTGAGAAAATTGCTGAAGCAGTCATAAATTATTTTAAAAATAAAAAATATCTTGAAATAATTGAAAGACTTAAAAATAAAGGAATACAATTTGAAATCAGTAAAGAAACAAAGGCTTTTAAAAATAATAAATTAGATAATAAATCATTTGTTGTTAGCGGAGTATTTAAAAACTTTTCAAGAGATGAAATAAAGAAGCTGATTGAAGATTATGGTGGGAGAAATGTTAGTTCTGTTTCTTCAAAAACCGACTTTATCCTTGCCGGTGAAAATATGGGTCCAGGTAAATTAAAGAAAGCACAGGAATTAAATATTCCAATTATTTCAGAAGATGATTTTATTGAGATGGTAAAGAAATAAATTAGGGATGCCAATCTTTAAAATGTTAGCATCCCTTTTCTTAATAACAACTGAATAAATACTTAGACATTATAGACAGGCTACCTAATGACAATTGAATGACTACCTAATGACAACTGAATGACCATTAATGATAAGCAACTCAGCAACCAATTAATCACAGCAGACAATTTATTACCTTCGCCTTTGCCGCTTAGTACTTCTTTACACTTCCTGCACCGGAAATACTTGAACTTACGGCCGGATTGCCTTTATATCTTATGGAAGCCGCACCCGACACGTCAACATTTAATGTTTCAATAACAAATATTTTAGCTTCGCCTGCACCGCTAATGTCAATATTAAAAGTAGCTGTTTCCAAATCCAATGCTTCCACTTCTGAAGCACCTGATGAACTAAGATTTACAATATTAGCTTTTCCTCTCAAATGTATTTCTGATGCTCCGCTTGTTTCTATTTCCATAATATTAACTCTCAGTTCAAGTTCAATTTCAGATGCACCGCTGGATTCAATTTTTAAATCATCAAATTTTAATTTGTTTTCCGATTCTAATTCTACTGCCCCACTAATATCTATTTCATCAATATTTACAAAAGTCAGATAAATATTAAGTTCTTTAGCTTTTTTGATGCTTTTTTTGGTGTAAATTTTTAATGTTCCACCTTTGACTTCAGTTATTATCATGTCCATAAGGTTTTCATCGGCTTCAACAACTAATGACTCCTTGCTTCCCTGTGTTAAATGAACATCAAATGCACCACTGATCTCAATAGCATTAAAAGAAGATATTTTCCGGTCTTCTTTTACAACATTTCCATTTCCTCTTTCTCCATAATAAATTTCACAACCACTTAACATGATTGTTACAAAAAGAAACATTAACATTAATATTCCTGTTGTTCTGATTTGTTTTGTTTTCATTTTTAATAAATTTTTGTTATTAATTATCAAGACTTACATTACCATGCGTACAATTAACAATAACTTTTGATTTAGGGTTTTTATTGCTTCCAACAGTACCTTCATATTTATTTGCAACATGAGAGATTTTGTTCTTAGTAACATTAGAGTTAGATTCAGGATAATCCAGATTTCCATATTTAATATCTGCTTCAAGATAATAACTTGCTTCCGAATCAATCTCTAATTCAAAATTTGCATACTTACTTATAATTTTGATTTCGTTAAAATTAATCCCTGATGAATATTTTTATATATAGTATTCAAAATTTATTTTTTGTTTAGTTAATAGACGTGATTATTTTTGAAATGTTACAAACTAAAGCCCCCTCTCCCACTCCTGCCTGAGTCTTGCTGATTCGGGGTTGTTTAGAACATTTCGGATATTTTTTAAAAGAGTTTCTTTATCACGATTTAGAATACCTTTTAAAATTAGATAGTTTGAAGCATGGTCGCTACGAAAAATCGAATTCTCCAGATTTAAATTTTTCAGGAAAATTTCCATCTCTTCTATTAATTCTAATTTATTTAAAGGGATAAAGTCGCTGTTATACCTTTTCTTAAAATGTGCAATACCAAAAGGATAACTCAATACAAGAGTTGAAACAAATTCAGGCTGAATAACATTAATGATTTTTGCTGAATTTTCTGCATGTTGTTTTGAATATTTTTTGCCGCCCAAACCATTCAAAATCATAACAGAACTTTTTATTCCGGCCTTTTTTGCTTTTAACAGCCCATCAACCGTTGAATTGAATGTTTCGCCTTTGTTAACCGATTTTAAAACTTCATTGTCGCCCGATTCTATTCCAACATAAATTAGTTTTAATCCGGCCTTTCTTAATTCACTTAGTTCTTCATCTGTTTTTGAACTAATATCCTTTGGCAAAGCATAAGCTGAAACCCTATTTATCCGTGGAAAATTATTATTAAGTTCGTTTAATATCTCCAACAGTTTTCCTGATGATAAAACCATTGCATTAGCATCGGCTAAAAATATTTTCCTGACATCTTGTGTTATTGCAGCGACTTCTTTTATTTCATTAAATATTTCTTCCTGTTTCCTGACTTTAAATTTTTTAGACGTGTACATTTCACAGAAAGCACATTTGTTCCATGAACAACCTAATGTTACCTGAAATATTAATGAATATGCCTCGCTTGGAGGGCGAAAAAGTGGTTCATTATAATCAATCATCTGATAATGTGTTAGTTAAATTATATTATATTGAATACTACTGATTTAATAAAGATAAAAGACATCCATAACTCCTGTTAGTCGAAAGTAAAAAGTGAAGCGAAGCAAACGACACGAAGTTAGCCTGCATGGGTCCGTATGGGATAAAAGTACAAAAATTTTTTTTATTCGCGAATTAGCGGCATTTATATAGCTGAATAGTTATTTCAATTGTATACTTTTCCTTAGCCTTACGACTGAAAGGACTCCGTATGGATCCTTGAAATAACATGAAACTACATAAAACCATTTATATTCTCAAACGGATAAATTTTATCAAAATCCGGAATAAAATCTTTACTACTATCCAATTCCTGTATCCAGCCATTAAAAAAACCCAATCTTTCCATCTCATTAACTACTTTTGAATATTCCTGGCTTGTAAAGGTTTTACTCAAAACAGGATGTCCGGATACTCTTATTGTCGGATAATATTGCGACATTAATGAAATATGCACATTTGTTGAGATTTCTTCTGCAATTTTTCGTAAGACTGCAATACTGTTTTCAATATGACCGGGAATTACCAAATGTCTTATCAATATTCCCGATTCTGCATATCCGTTTTTGTTGATTTTTAAAGTTGATCCTTTTTGACGATACATTTCTTTTATAGCATTTGTGGCTACTTCTGGATAATCCGAAACATCTGAATATTGTTTTGCAATTGTTTTATCCATGTATTTAAAATCAGGCAAATATACATCAATCAGATTTTCCATATCTTTTAAAACTTCAACCTTATCATAGGCATTTGAATTAAAGACGATTGTTGGATTTAAGCCCAGAGCTTTTAATGTGTTTATTATGATTTTTACCTGCGGGATATTATGTGAAGGTGAAACAAAACCAACTGAATTTATCCCTGTATCCAGAATATTGATAATCTTTGTAATAACTTGCTTAAGTGATAATTTTTCATCAAACCTGTTTTGTTTATTATTGCTTATCTGGTGATTTTGGCAATATAAACACTGAAGGTTACAATTTGTAAAAAACACATTACAAATACCTTTG
>JAUXFX010000226.1 GCA_030622635.1 Bacteroidota bacterium | reverse complement strand
TGCTTATTTTTTTTATCAACTTTTAATAATGTGATAACAGAGGTCAATTCATCAGTTTCAGTTATATAATCGTTAAAAAACAGTTCTTTTATTTTGTCGGATATATTTTTCTCTAAGGGTTGATATTGTTTGTCAAGGAGATTGTAAAACTTTTCAAATGCATCTTCCTTAAATTTGTATTGGTTTCCTGATGTGATTAATTGCTGCTTCAGCTTTTGCTTTTTATCTTTGCTCCAGTATTGGTTCCATAATTTTATTCTCTCCTGTTGTAATGAGTCGGATATTAAAAATGTGCTAACCGAAGTATATTTTTTAATAATTTTATGATTTACCAGGTTCTCAATTTTATTTTGGACTTTTTCATTATTTATTAATGCCTGATTCAAATTTTTACCTGTACAGGCAAGATAAACCGAGCGGAGTTTATAATTGTTTATCTTATCAAGGTTTTCTTCAGCCCGGGCCAATTTATCAGATACATAGCTCATTTTTTCCATATCACTTTCAAACCCTACGTATTTTGAAGTAAACAGAAAAACAATTGAGAGAATTACAATAATTGAAATAAGGATATAATTTTTATCAAACCTGTATGAAGTAAATTTTTCTAAAATAGTTTTGTTTTTAAAATCATTACCCTGTTTCCTTTTATATTTCGGGGTTTTCAATAAATGTGGCAAAACAATTAAAGAAAAAATAGCAGCAGTTATCACACTTAATGCAGCAAAAAGTCCTAATTCGTGCAGAGTTTCAGAACTGACAAACATAAGGCACATAAATGCAGATGCAGTTGTTATGCTGCTCATAACAATCGGCAGGGAAACATCCTTAATCGTTCCAATAACCGACCTTTTTTTCCGGAAATGAGTGAAAATATGCAAGGAATAATCAACTGTAATTCCAAGTAAAACCGCTCCAATACTTAATGCAATGAGAGATATTTGAGATTTTATTAAAAACAAAAGAGCCAAAGCAACACTCCCTCCGAATATTGCCGGAAGGAAGATAAATGCAAAAACGCTTACCCTCCTGAAGAATAAGCTGATAAGAAGCATTAAAATAATTAATGCAATCGTAACTGTTAGTATTATGTCTTTTTTTATTATTTCGGCATTTCCTACTGAAACAGCAACAGCACCAAAATACTCAACCCCGACAGTATTACCGGTTTCGGTTGTTATGTTTATTAATACTTTATCAAGCCCCTCAAAAAAAACCGTATTTTTTGAAGTTTCGTTTACAGGATTTGATGTGGTTAAAAATAACAGCAAATTTCTTTTATCCAGTGTAAATATGTATCCATTATAAATTTCATAATTATCATCAAATTGAAGCGATTGCAATTTTTTTAAAGCTATTGCATTAATGCCGACAGGGTCGTTGATTATGAATTTTTTTAGGGCAAAACCTGCTGGTGATATTAATGTTTTATAGTTCTTCTTAAATGAAGCGCTGACAGCTTGTTCGGTGATTAAGGAATCAATTCTCTCATAATCATTTTCATTTAGAAAAACAGGCAGGTTTTCATATATAATTGAATACACTTCATTCATTAAGTCATCAGATATTTTATAACGGATTTCTTTAATGAATGGTGAGAAAAATTTGTTTTGTAAAGTATCTGTCAGTTTATTAGTGAAAGCAATTAATTTTTCGGGTGCAGGCGTTGCATTTGTATCTGATAAAAAAACATTAATTATCAATTTATCGGAGAATGCCGAATTTTGAGTAATTAAGTTTATGTTACCGGCATTTTTGTCAACAGGCAACATTTTTGAAATATCTTCCTCAAATGAAATTTTTGATGAAAAATACCCGGCAAGTATAACAACAGCCATTATTACGGAAATAAAAAAAATCCGATGGCTTTTAAAAAATTTATATAGTAAAACAAATACCTGAGACATTAAATTATATTCTTTGTTTGGAATTAAATTGTACACAAATTATATTCATCAATTTGCATGTAAAGACAAACCTGACAGTTTTTAAGACTTCACTCATTAACCTTTAATAATTTTTTTCCGAAATAATTTTAAAAAAACAAAAGTAAAAAGCCCGAAGCATAATGATGATATTATTCCGAAAAAAATACTACCGACAATATATTGTATTAAATTATTCTTCACAAATTCAAGAGTAATCCCCGAAAAATCAATATTGTTGCTGCCTGTTTTATTCAAAATTAAACCTCCGGTAATATAGCTCAAATATAAAATTAAAGGTATCATTGGCGGAATGCTTATGTTGGCAGCAACAATTACGATTAATTTATTAAGCTTTAATATGAAAGCCAGCGCTATTGCAATAATTAACTGATAACCCCATACAGGTGCAATTCCCATAAAAACTCCTAACATTACCGACAAAACTATCTTAATATTTGAATCTTTGGTATATAATAAATTGTTTTTAATAAAATCTTTAACTGTTCGTTTGTTCAAATTTTTTAAGAACGCAAAAGGTTTTATAAATAAAATCGCAATAAAAACTAAAACAGAGTTTAATATACTTACTCTGATAAAATCACGAACAGGACGAAAATGAGAAATCCGTTTTTCTTTTGAAGCATAAAATACATTTATAGGAACTGAAGTAATTTTTATACCTTTCCATGCAGCTCTCACTAAAACCTCAATTTCAAACTCAAATTTTTTAGTAAAAAATCTTATGTTTTTTATTGGTTTTAAAGGATAAAGCCGATAACCGGATTGTGTGTCCGGCAATTTAATTCCTGTTTCAAATCTGAACCAGAAATTTGAAAATTTATGTCCGAAGCTGCTTTTACCCGGAATATTTTCCTTGTTCATATTCCTTTCTCCAACGATTATTGCTTTGGGTTCGGTTTCTAATTTATCAATAAATACAGGAATATCATCAGGGGAATGCTGTCCGTCGGAGTCAATGGTTATTGCATATTCAAATCCTTTTTTACGAGCGAAATCAAATCCTTTTCTTAAAACATAACCTTTTCCTTTGTTTTCAGAATAACTTAAAATAATCAGATTTTTGTATTTCGCTAAAATACTTTCAGTTTCATCGGTTGAGCCATCATTAACAATAATTATATTATCAGTAAATTTTAAAACCCCTGTAATAACATTATCAAGTGTTTTACAGTTGTTATAAGTAGGAATTATAACACAACATTTTTTATATTCAAATTTATTATTATTAAACTTCACTGTTAAATTCTAAATTCAATTTTTATTTGCTTATCAACCATAATGCACTAAAGTCCATTATTCCATTATTCCAACATTCCATCATTCCAATTTATTCCTAAATTTCCCTTTAAATTTAAAGAAAATCCTTTCTTCAAACGAAATTACAGCATTTACCCGAAAAATATCATTTTCCAGTTTAATATTATAATCTATGTTAAGAATTTTATTAATCTCAGGCTTTATTACCGATATAAACTTAATGTTACTGCCATCGGATAAATGCAAATTTTTTTTTAATAACTTTGATAAAACCTCCTTCACTATCTGTATCATACATACACCCGGAACCACAGGGTTGCCGGGAAAGTGACCTTTAAAAATCTTATGTTTATCATTCAATTTAATCGAAACTGTAAATAAGTCTGGATTATCTTTTGAATAATCAGTTTTAATAGTTTTATAAAAATTATTTAATAACATTTAGCTTTCAATTAATTTCAGTTGAATATTTAATTTGATACCCGCATGTACAATACTGATCTTGTTTGGGAAACCATCCTTATAATCATTTAACTCAATTATTACTTTTCTGAAAATGCCTGATGAGTTCTCAATTTTTATCAAATTGCCTGTTTCCTTGTCAATAAAAAAGTAGTTGCTTTGACAGTTTTCCTTTAATTTATATACTTTATTTTTCCTTTTTTTATCTTCAAATATCTTTGCTTTCTTTTCAACCAAATTATTCATTAAAAGCAATTTTATATCTTTTTCCAGAGTTTTAAGGATTATTTTTTTGTTAAATGTTTCAAGGCAATAATGTACATTAAAATTATTATTAATAAATTCAAATTCAAATATTTTTATTCCTATTTCAGTAACAAAAACTATTCTCTTGGTATTATCTCCGATTGATTTGATAAAAAGCAAACCGCTGAAGTGTTTATTATAAAGTTGTATTCGGGCTTTAAATAAAACTTTATTAAAACCATCATTAAAAACCGATTTTAATTCACCGGAATTTAATTGCCTTTTTTCAATCCTTTGCAAATTACCGTGAAATGATATTGAACAACTGCTAAGCAGAAGTATTACAAC
>JAUXFX010000070.1 GCA_030622635.1 Bacteroidota bacterium | reverse complement strand
TTCTTCAGCAACTGCATCAGCTATATGCACTAAAGGTATTTTTATATTTGCTTCAATATCTTCAGCCATTTTATGCATTGTGTTTGTGCAAATTAAAATTAATTCTGCGCCGGCAGTTTCTAATTTTTTGGCTGCATTTATCATTAATTTTGTTAGTTCATCCCATTTCCCTGCGTGTTGTAATTCTTCAATTTCAGCAAAATCAAATGAATACATAAGGTTTTCACAGGAATGTACTCCACCCAATTTTTTTTTAACTTCTTGATTTATTATTTTATAATACTCAACTGAAGACTCCCAACTCATTCCGCCGATTAATCCTATTGTTTTCATATTGCAGGTATTTATGATTGTATTGTTTTGCTATATTTTATTTGCCAAAAAATTCCTTTATAGTATTTTTTGCTTCATTAATTGCAGTTTCCAAATCGTCGTTTACAATAATTTTATCAAATTTCTTTGCATAGGTTAACTCGTGTTTTGCTTTGTCCAGTCGTTTTTTTTGGTTTTCTTCAGATTCTGTGGAACGTTTTTTTAATCGTTCTTCAAGGAGTTTCAATGAAGGAGGCATCACAAAAACAGACAAAGCTTTTTCTTTGTAATATTTTTTTATGTTTAGTCCGCCGATTACATCCACATCAAAAATCACATAATTGCCTTTATCCCAAATCTGTTCAACTTCCGATTTTAAAGTTCCGTAATAATTATCCTTATAAACTTCTTCCCATTCTAAAAATTCGTTATTGTCAATTTTATTTTTAAACTCATCAACCGAAAGGAAATAATAATCTTTTCCATCAATCTCATTTGATCGTTTTGGACGGCTACATGCAGAAATTGAAAATTCCAGATTAAGCCCCGAATTAAGCAATTCTTTTACAATTGTAGTTTTACCGGCTCCCGAAGGTGCAGAAAATATTATTAATTTTCTATTCATAAGATATTCAATAATTGTTCTTTAATCTTCTCCAGTTCGTCTTTCATTTGAACAACGATTTTCTGAATGTCAACATCATTGGCTTTTGAACCTAATGTATTAATTTCCCTGCCAATTTCCTGTGAAATAAAATTTAGTTTTTTACCTGAAGAAATTTCTGCGTTCAAGGTCTCAAGAAAATAATCACAATGTTTCTCTAATCTAACTTTTTCTTCTGTAATGTCAAGTTTTTCAATGTAATAAATTATTTCCTGTTCAAAACGATTGCGATCAATTATTACTTTATCAGAAATTTCATTCAGATTTCTATTTATGCGTTCTTTAAAATTTGTTATTCGCTTCTCTTCAAATGAATTTACATCAAGAAGCAATTGTTTAATATATTTTATCCTTTTAATAAAATCATTTCCTAATAGTTCACCTTCATCAATTCTAAACTCATTAACCTGATCTAATGTATCATTAATTGATTTTTTAATTTTCGCCCAATCACTTTCGTTGAATTCTTCTTTTTCAGGATATAATACATCAGGCATTTTTACTATCAATGGAAGATAGTTTGAAAAGTTCTGTTGATTTATTTCTATTGACAATGCCTTTAATTCTTCATAATATTTTTTTGCCATAGGTTTATTAAAAGAATAATTTATTGATACGTCAGTATTTTCAATATAAATGTTGAATTCAATTTTTCCTCTTCCCAGTTTCCTGCTTAGTAATGAACGTATTTCATATTCTTTTTCCTTATATGGGTTGGGAATGCGGGTATTGACATCAAGTTGCTTGCTGTTAAGTGTTTTAATTTCAATGGTTAATTTTTTATCGGTCAGTTCCAATACGACTTTGCCGAATCCTGTCATTGATTTGATCATAATTTCTAAATTTTATAAGGCAAAGATAATAATGATAAATTGTTAAACAAAAGCAATTGATTTAATATGGCAGATAAATAGATTTTTATTGAGTAATTTTTCTTAATTTTGTATCTGAAAATATAATATGTAATTCATAAAAAAATAAGTTGCTTAAAAATGCATCGCTGAAATGCAGCAAAAATGAAGAAAAATTAAAAATGGTTGTAGATATATCCGAACACAAAAAAACGGTTGAAGCGCTAAAAGAAAGCGAAGAAAAATTTAGAGTATTGTTTGATGCAACATTAGAAGCAATTTGTATTTCTGAAAAGGGTATTTGTATTGAAGTTAATCAGACAGCACTTGAAATGTTTGGTTACACTTACGATGAATTTATTGGAATTTTTGGCACTGACATTATTGCACCTGAATCTAAAGAAATTGTAAAACAAAACATACTTTCAGGATACGAAGAACCATACGAAGCTGTAGCTTTAAGAAAAGATGGCACAAAATTTTTAGCTGAGTTTGAAGGTAAAATGTTTAATTATAAAGGTCGTAATGTCAGGGTTACAGCAGTCAGGGACATCACAGATAGAAAAAATGCCGAAAAAGAAATTGAGAAATTAAAACAAATGCTTCTAAAATCTCAAATGAACCCTCATTTCGTATTTAATTCACTTATCGCTATTCAAAGTTTTATTTATAAGAAAAAACCTGTTGAAGCAAGTAATTATCTTTCAAGCTTTGCAAAACTAATACGGTATATTCTTAACAGCTCAACAAAAGATTATGTCCCGATCGAAAAAGAAATTCAAGCAATTAATCATTATTTGGAATTGCAAAAATTACGATTTGATAATAAATTTGATTATTCTGTTTATGTTGACACTGAAATAAATATTGAAATGATTTCCATTCCGCCAATGCTTGTTCAACCTTTTATTGAAAATGCAATTGAGCATGGTATTCAACATAAAAAAACAAAAGGCAATATTGATATCCGGTTTGTCTTAAAAGATAACACAATGTTTTTTGAAGTTAAAGATGATGGCATTGGCAGGGCTAAAGCCGGTAAATTAATTAAAAATAAGAATGGAATTCATAAGTCATTCGGAACATCCATAACAAAAAATCGAATAGCAAATTTGAATAAATCCTTATCACAAAAAATCAAATTGAATGTAATTGACTTAAAAGATAATAAAGGAAATATAACAGGAACTAAAGTAACACTTAATATTCCGTTCAAATAAGGATTAAAATTATTTTCTTTATATAATTATATTTAACTTATTTCTATATTTGTTGATTGAAAACATCATATAATAAATACAAAAATGATAAAAACTATAATTATTGATGACGAAATTAATGCACGGGAAGTCATTGCTGATTTGCTTGAAAATTATTGTGAAAATGTTTCCTTAATCGGTCAGGCAGATAGTGTTGAATCAGGATTAAAAGTTATCCGTGAATTAAAACCAGAACTTGTTTTTTTAGATATTAAGCTGACTGACGGAACAGGATTTGACTTACTTCGTCAAATTGAAAACATTGATTTTAAAATCATTTTTATTACCGCTTACGAAGAATATGCCATAAAAGCATTTAAGTTCAGCGCTTTGGATTATTTATTAAAACCTATTGATATTAATGAATTAATAGAATCAATTAACAAGGCTGAGGAATTAATTCAACAGGATAACATAAGCTTAAAGTTGGATACTTTTTTCTCAAATATTGATTCAATCTCAAAAAAAATAAAAAAAATAATTTTAAAAACAACTAATAATATTCACCTTGTAAATATTAATGAAATTGTAAGATGTGAGTCTGACAGAAATTACACGCATTTTTATTTTCTTGATAAAGATAAAATTGTAGTTTCAAAAACATTAAAAGAATATGAGACACTTTTGAGCGAATATGGTTTTTTTAGGGTGCATCATTCACATCTAATTAACCTTCAGTGTGTTGAGAAACTTGAAAAAACTAACAATAATTTTATTGTAATGAAAGATGATTCAAAAGTCCCGGTTGCATTTCGTAAAAAAGAAGAATTGATGAAATTATTTAAGAATTTGTAAATAAATTGAGAGAAATTAAAGAACCATATCATCTGTTTGATGACCCTATAAGGTATTACAATTCAAAGCTTGATGACATTGAAAATGCACAAAAATATATCTATCTTGAAACATATCGTATAGGCAACGACTCTATCGGGATAAAATTTAAGGATGCCTTAACCGAAAAAGCCAGGCAAGGTATAGAAGTAAAAATTTTAATTGATTCTTGGGGTGGTTTGGTTTCCGAATCGTTTTTTGTTGACCTGATAAAATTTGGCGGTGAAGTAAGATTTTTTGAAAAAATCAAGTACAATTTTGATTTTTTTACCCGCAGCCACAGACGTAATCACAGGAAAATATTGGTGATTGATGATTCTATCACATATATTGGTTCTTCTAATATTACTGAATATAATTTAAACTGGCGAGAACTTGTTTTAAGATTAAAAAGTGACATTGCAGTTAGTTTTAAAAAACTTTTTAAACAGGATTACAGAATTTATAATAAATATGTTTTTGATAAAGCAAAAAATTCAAGGATTGTTAAATATAAAAATTTTGAGATATTGCGTGATGTTTCATCCATCCCGGTACAAAGAATTAAAAAGAGATATGTTCAGTTATTTAAAAAAGCACAAAAGCAGATAATTATTGAAACACCTTATTTTCTTCCGGGTTTTTTATTAAGAAAAGCATTGATGGATGCCGGAAAACGGGGAGTTGATGTAAAAGTTATTATTCCTAAACGCTCGGATGTGGGCTTGGTTGATGTATTAAGAAACAAATATCTCGGAATTTTATATAAAAATAAAGTTAATTTCCTGCTATACACCCCTCATAATTTACATGCAAAAGCTTTGTTGATTGATGATGATATATTCTCAATAGGTTCGGCAAATTTTGACTATCGCAGTTTCAGGTACATGTACGAAATTACTTTGTTAGGTTCTGACCCCGAAATTATCTCACAATTGAAAAAGCATATATCAAAAACTATAAATGGCTCGGAAAATTTTAGCTATGAAGCGTGGCACAGACGCCCAATGATCAATAAATTTTTTGAATGGATTTTGCTTCCTTTCAGGCATTTTCTCTAATTATTTCCTGTCAAAAAACGGATTTTTTGATGTTGCACTCAAAGGAATCACATAAACAATTTTAACATCCTCTCCTAAAAGTTCTAATTCAATAACAGCTTGTCCGGCTGTGTACATGATACGGTTATCAACTCTGTTGTCCATTGCCACACTTACAGCAGAGCCAATTGCAATACCCATATCTCCGGTATTAAAAACGCAGGGAATTTCAGGAAATTTATTTTTTTCATCACAATTTTTAAAGCCGCACATGCCGCATTTTTTCAAACCAACTGAAGATATTTTTGTGCCTATTAGAACCATTGCAGGCGAATCCAAAATATTTTTTGCATCCCTGATAAACGACGGAACACCATATTTCTCACCTATTTCAATCATTTTTTCAGAAATTTCTTCAATTTCTTTTTGTTCAGCTATTACAATAATAATATTATCAACTCCCCTTGCCTTCGGTGCCGTTCGTGCAGCAATACACATTTTCTTTGCTACTGCAAGTATTGTTTCTTTATTGATGTTTTCTTCTTTTATTAATGTCATAATTTTTCAGATTTTAAATTGTAAAATTAGTAATAAAATATTAAAATTTAGCCATAATAAAAATATTGGTATTTAATCATTTTGTCAGTTGATTATATAGGAGGAACAATGGTATAATGGAGTGATGTATAGGAGAATGTTTTTTTTCAAACATTTTTGCACAAGTATAAAGCATAGAAATAAATAGTTTTTTTATTATTTCTCATACAGTTATTCCTATGGCACAATATTCCTTTTTTGAGCCCACTCCAAACAGTCTTTATTTATAATATTGTCATGTTGAGCGAAGTCGAAACCTTCTGATTTCCAACATGTATAATTTCTCGACTTCGCTACTAATGACAAAAATAAGACTTTTCAGACCAAGCTCATTCTTCCAGTATTCCAAAATTCAAATAATTGATTGTTAATTAATCATAATAATTTAGAATAACCTGACTGATTAGACACAAATATCCTATCTTTGTGCATAATTTTTTTACCGAATTAATAACCATTTAATAATTTATCAGATATGACAGAAAAGATGACTTCTCAAATTGCAATGGAACTTGAAGACAAGTATGGTGCACACAATTATCATCCCTTACCTGTAGTTTTATCAAAAGGCGAAGGTGTTTATGTTTGGGATGTTGAAGGGAAAAAATATTTTGATTTTCTTTCGGCATATTCCGCAATTAATCAGGGGCATTGCCACCCGCGAATTGTTGGAGCTTTAGTTGATCAGGCAAGAACATTAACCCTGACTTCAAGGGCTTTTTATAATGATTCACTTGGTCCTTATGAAAAATACATTACCGAATATTTCGGATATGATAAAATGCTTCCTATGAATACCGGTGCCGAAGCAGATGAAACTGCATTAAAATTATGCCGTAAATGGGCTTATGAAAAGAAAGGTATCCCTGAAAATGAAGCAAAAATTATTGTTTGCGAGAATAATTTTCATGGCAGGACAATCACGATTATTTCCATGTCAACAGACCCGCTTGCAAGAAAAAACTTTGGTCCTTTCACTCCCGGATTTATAACTATTCCGTACAATGATATTCCTGCATTGGAAAAAGCGTTGGAAGACCCGAATGTAGCCGGTTTTTTAGTTGAACCAATCCAGGGTGAAGCAGGCGTTTACGTCCCTGCTGAAGGATATCTGAAAACCGCTTATGATTTGTGTAAAGAAAAAAATGTTTTATTTATTGCCGACGAAGTTCAGACTGGTATAGCACGCACAGGGAAATTACTGGCATGCAACTATGAAAATGTCAGACCCGATATTCTGATTTTAGGTAAAGCATTGTCAGGTGGCGTTTATCCGGTTTCTGCTGCTTTAGCTGATGATAATATTATGATGTGCATTAAGCCCGGCGAACATGGCTCTACTTTCGGAGGTAATCCAATAGCTGCTAAAGTTGCAATTGCTGCTCTGGAAGTTGTAAAAGATGAAAACCTTGCACAAAAAGCTTATGAATCAGGAAGAATATTCAGGGACGAAATGGAAGCAATTGATTCGGATATGATTGAAATTGTTAGAGGAAAGGGTTTATTAAATGCAATCGTAATTAGTCCTATGGATGGAAAAACCGCCTGGGATATTTGTGTAAAAATGAAAGATAACGGTTTGCTGGCAAAACCCACACACGATCATATTATTCGTTTTGCTCCACCTCTTGTTATTTCTCCTGAGCAGCTAAAGGAGGCAATTAGGATAATTAAGGAGTCGATATTGTCGTTTGGATAAAATTGGGCTGTAAGAAATAGTGTGTAATAATGTTTCAACAAATCATCTCCATTTATCAACACTTTGATTTTCTATAAAATAATACTGTTACTTTTATCCCATAAATTTAGGAGTCCGGTTTAATAAACCATCGGATAACTGATTTATAAAAAATTATAAAAAAAATAAAACAATGAGTGGATTTTTTGGCAGTATTTCAAAAGAAGATTGTGTATCTGATGTATATTACGGCACTGATTATCATTCACATCTGGGTACAAAAAGAGGCGGAATGGCTTTCTTTTCTGAAGACATAGGATTTCAACGTTCTATACACAGTCTTGAGAACAGCTATTTCAGAAATAAGTTTGAAAAAGAAATTGCCGATTTTTCAGGTAATAGCGGAATTGGTGTAATAAGCGATACCGAAGCACAACCTATTTTAGTGACATCACACATGGGGCGTTTTGCTGTGGCAACGGTTAGTAAAATTGTGAATATTGATGAGTTGGAGGAACGCTATATGAAACAGCATCGCACCTTTTCAGAAACCAGCCAGGGTGCAGTCAACCCAACCGAATTGATTGCTATGCTGATTGCCGAAGGAGAAGATTTTGTATCCGGCATTCAAAATGTTTACGACCTTGTAAAGGGTTCTTGTTCAATTTTAATCTTAACAGGGGATAGTATTATTGCTGCACGCGATAAACTTGGAAGAACACCAATTATTCTGGGGAAAAAGGAAAACGCTTATGCTGCAACTTTTGAAACATGCTCTTTCCCGAATCTTAATTATGAAATAGAAAAATATTTAGGACCCGGAGAAATTGTCCGTATTACAGCCGAAGGATATGAACAATTGCGACAGCCGAATAATAAATTGCAGATTTGTGCATTTCTTTGGGTTTACTATGGTTATCCACCATCGTTTTATGAAGGCATTAATGTTGATGAATGTCGTTATCGTTGCGGTGCTTGCCTTGCAAGAAAAGATGATGTAAAAGCTGATTTTGCTACCGGTATTCCTGATTCCGGTATAGGTCATGCTATGGGATACTGCAATGAAAAAGGCATTCCCCATAAACGACCGTATTCAAAATATACGCCAACATGGCCCCGCAGCTTTATGCCGCAAAGTCAGGAAACGCGTGATTTGGTTGCTAAAATGAAGTTAATTCCGAACAAATCGCTGATAAAAGGCAAACGGGGAATTTTTCTGGACGATTCAATTGTACGGGGCACCCAGCTAAAAGATAATGTTCGCGATATGCATGAGGCAGGGATTAAGGAAGTTCACATGCGCATAGCCTGTCCGCCACTTACTTTTCCCTGCGAGTTTCTGAATTTCAGTCGCTCCAGATCTAACCTTGATCTTGCGACACATAAAGCAGTAAAACAACTTGAAGGTAAAGAGGATGTTGACATGAAAGATTATTCTGATACCAGCAATGGAAAATATAAAGCTATGGTAGAACAAATCAGAAAAAATCTTGGTCTTACATCCTTAAAGTATCAAAAACTTGATGATCTAATCGAAGCCATAGGACTTCCGAAAGATAAACTATGTACACATTGCTGGGATGGATCTGGTTATTACTAATTATGCCGATCCTTCAAATACCCCTATCAAGCCAAAAGAACAATTAAAAAACTTCATCTTAAAATGCAACTAACAATCTGACATTTAACTGACGCGGGGTCAGATAATTCGGAATAGCATACATGCGATTATTTACATCTTTCACCCATAAATAAGAAATAGTATTACTAACCTGAAGAAGGTTAAAAACTTCTAAACTCACCCAAAGTGATTTCAGATACCGTAAAGGATTTTTAGGTGAGAACTGAGTTTTTTCTCCAATTACCTGTTTTGAAAAACCAATATCAACCCTCCTGTACGGAGGAATTCTTAAAGTGTGTTTATATTTTTCGGAATTTGGCGGACCAAAAGGCAAACTACTTCCGAATATCAATTTAAGATACATTTTATAAGTTGGGAATTTAGGAAGAAAATCCTGAAAGAACAAACTAAAATTTACCCTCTGATCTGTTGGTCGCGGGATATAACCCGGCTCTTGTCTTAGGCTGTCAACAGCAACAACATCAAAAGTATATCCAGGAATTATCAGCTCACCCTCAGCATTATAATAATCATAATAAAAATCGTCTTCAATATCTTCCATTGTTTGCATTATTGAAAGACTTGCCCATGATTCTATACCTTTAACAAATTCACCGTTAACTCTCATATCTATACCTACTGCATAACCATGTGAATTATTTTGAGCATAATATCTTATTCTTAAATTATCAATTTCATAAGGGATCAGATTGTCTAGATATTTATAATAAACTTCCGTAACAAACTTAAATGGTCTTGACCATGCCATAAAATTCCAGTCGCCACCTGCAACAAAATGAATTGATTTCTGAGCTTTTATATCATAATTTATATTACCGGCAAAATCCCTGAGTTCGCGGTAAAATGGCGGTTGGTAATAGTATCCTGCTGAAAATCGCAAAACAATATCTTTTTTCCAATTGGGTTTGTACGAAACTGTCGCTCTTGGGCTGAACAGGAATTGTTTGTTAAAGTCCCAATAATTTCCCCTGATACCGGCAGTTACAGAAAATCTTCTGTTTTTACCTAAAAAATCCCATGTGTTTTGTATAAAACCTGTATATCTGTTTGATGAAATATTTATATCAGTTCTCACAACACCAAATAAATCTAAATCCGGATGAAGAGGGTTTGGATTTCCGACCGAGCCGGGAGGATTTGGAATTGTAAATCCGGCCGAATCTATCAGCTCCCATTCATTCAACTTGTCGTGAATTATTTCATGTTGATACTTGATACCCCATTGAAAAAATTTATTGGATTTTGAAAGGATTCCTTTATGTTCAACATTAAAAACCGTAGCATCTAAATAATTTCTTGCGTGTGTCAGGTAAGTCCCGACCCCCTGAGCTTCAATAACATCTCCGAATTCTTCATTACCGAAATCTGTTTCAAGTTTTCCGAGCCAATATTGCCCCTGTATGTCAAATGTTTCACTTTCAAAGGTTTGATAAGCAGAAGCAATAAATTTAATGTTAAGATCCTTTTTAGGCACAAAGGTTGCTGACAAAGCTCCGAGAAAGGTTTCAAATCTATCAATTTCCTGACCGTCATAATAAATTTTTAATCTGTATGCTTCCTGAATAGTACCAAAGTCTGTTTCACGGCTTTGAGGAATTAATTTATATGAATTTCTGGCATAATTCCCAAGAAATGAAATTTCCCACCTTTCTGTTATATCAAAATTTATTAAAGTCTGAATATCTGTAAATGAAGGTCTGTAATCGCCTTTTGTTTCAAGACCTTTAAGAATATACTGGTTTGATTTTTGCCTGAATCCAACCAAATATGAAAGCCTGTGATTGTCAGTTGCTCCTTCAATGTGAGCTTGGGCCCCTAAAAGACTTAAAGAAACCGAACCGGCAAATGATGTTGGTTTTTTGTATTGAATATCCAGAACCGATGACATTTTATCACCGTACTTTGCTTCAAACCCTCCGGCTGAAAATAAAATTGAAGATACAAGATCGGAGTTAATAAAACTAAGTCCTTCCTGCTGACCGGAACGAATTAAAAAAGGACGGTAAATCTCAATTCCGTTAACATAAACTAAATTTTCATCATAATTTCCACCACGCACTGAATATTGTGAACTTAACTCGTTACTTGATGAAACACCCGGTAAGGTTTTGATCAGGTCTTCCACGCCACCTGAAATCGTAGGGATAGTAGTAGCTATTTTGGGGTCAATGCGGGTAAGATTTGTTTTACGAATGAGATTGTCTTTAACTTCAAAATCGGGTAATTCAGTAGTTGAGACTTTTAAAAATATATTAAGTTCCTTTTTTGAACCGGGCGCAAGGTTAATTATAAACTGTTGACTTTCATACCCTACAAATGAAACAATTAAAATCAGTTCCTTACGGGCAGGTACTGATATTTTGTAATTTCCATCTTTGCCGGTAGTTGTACCTCCGGAATATCCAAAAATTGAAATATTAACAAGTTCAACTGGTTTATTATTATTTTCGGTGATCTTTCCAAATATTTCAGCCTTGTCCTGCCCAAAAACATTCAGACTAATAAATAAAAACAAGATAAAAATATTTTTTAAAACAGCCATATAGTTCAGATACGATATTATTTTATAATCAAGTTTTTAAGAAGTAAATTTTCTCCATTAATATTAGTTTTTTTTCTTTCTTTTAAATTTTCCTTCCCGCCATGCTTTTATAAACTTGGCCCAGGCAAAAGGATTTAAAATTGTAATAGGCTGAGTTTGCCCTGCATAATATAATTTACTTGTTTCATTATAAATATAATTTCTAAAATTCATACTTCCATCCATGCCGTAATATTCAGCTCTTTGCCGCATTTCTTCCGGGTTAAGATTTTTCCTTGCAATTGCAAGGTCATCATCAGGTACTTTAAGATTTATGAATGCTTCTTTAAATTGTTCTTTTGTAGGCCATGGATAAATAACGGTTTCAGCCAGCATTATTGTATCCGAAACCAAAACCTGAATTAAAGAATACCTGTTTTTTGAAATTGTATCTGGAATTACAAACATTCCTTTTTTATATCCAACTGAGGAAAAAAGAACGGTATCATTTTTTTGTGCAACAAATGAAAAATATCCGTAATAATCACTTATGGTTCCTCTGCGTGCATTTATGATAATTATATGTGTAAATGGAACAGGCTGTATGCTGTCGGCTGAAACTACTACCCCGGAAATTTGAATTAAATCTTTATCGTGTTCCTGTGCAAACAGTTCATTAATAAATAAAACAAATAACAGAAACACAGATATTTTTGAAAAACATTTCATTTAGTTGCAAAAATAACTTTCTAATCCTTTTTACCGGTAATTTTTAACGATTGTTAACTATTTTTATTTTGAAACCATATACACATTTCAGGATATAAAAAAAGCTGCTACAAATAAGAAGTAACAGCTTTTTTATTTTTATGTGATGTTTATCCTTTAAGATATCCTTTTTCTCTTGCTTCTTTTAAGCATACAAAAATACCTTTTTTATTTATGTTTCTTAATCCCGCAGCAGAAACTTTCAGGGTTATCCATTTATTTTCTTCAGGGATATAAAATTTTTTGGTTTGAAGATTAGGATAAAATTTTCTTCTTGTTTTGCTATGAGAATGGGAAACATTGTTTCCTGTAATCACTTTCTTTCCTGTAATTTCGCAAATTCTTGACATTTCTTTTTGTTTTTCAGATTCCTATTTTCAAAATGGAGTGCAAAGGACGGACTTTTTTTTTAATTACACAAATTAAATTTTTTAATTTTTTTCAAGGTTGATAACCTTCTTCTAGGTTAGTAACCTTTGTTTGTTTGATTTGAAACTTGTGTATCAGGGTTACCAACCTAAATAAAAGGTTGGCAACCCTTGTTTTTATAAAAATTCTAATTGGAAGAATTAAAGTTAGCTTCATTACATCTCTAAAAAAACATTCTGTTTTCTTACTACCTGAACCCGCTGATTAGTAATAGTTTAAGAAGATTGTTTATTAAAAATGAAAAATAATTAAAAAAACAGGGTGACTTTTTAGTTGTTTTTGGAATTAATAGATAGAGTAGTTACAAAAATTTGTTGATGATAATGTTAAAATTCTTTTACAAATTACAATTATTATTAAAAGAAATTTCTTTTTACAATTACAAACTAATATCTTATCTTTGTAAGAATAAATTCATTTTATGTAAT
This sequence comes from Bacteroidota bacterium, assembly GCA_030622635.1. Taxonomy (GTDB): domain Bacteria; phylum Bacteroidota; class Bacteroidia; order Bacteroidales; family JADFUO01; genus JADFUO01. The sequence goes on along the minus strand of JAUXFX010000070.1, from coordinate 889 downwards.
TGATTAATCCTGTTGATTAATCAATTATAAAATCTTTTATAAACAATGTATAATGTAATTACTTATAATCCAGAAACAGAAGAAGCCACAGCTTCTGAAGCAATAGTAATAAGAGATGATATTTATACATCACAATATATTGCATTTTCAATTACCGACGAACAAAATGGCGAAAGGTATTTATATGCATCAACAACACGCCGGTCGTCTGCACCATCAATAGATGCAGGCCTTCGCAGGTGGACAATTACCGCAACCGGCGTTTCAGATGAAATGATAATAATTGATGAAACCAATTCACTATTAAGCGAAAAGGATTTTGATGCCTACAATCTTGAACATAAAATTGACAATAATGGCAATACTGTTATAGCATGGATACATGGTCATAAGAATCCTTATCTGGGCTGGGGAGTTGACACAATTGTAGTTGTAAATAACGGTATACCTAAAATTTTCGATCTTGATTTAGGACGTATTGGCGGTATTGAGTTTTCAACATTTGATGAAAATATCCTATATGTATCCTGCAAAAATAGCGGAATTGTTGCTATCAATTATCAAACAGGCGATATTACTGAATATCTGACTACAAATGGAGAATATGGAAGGACCTTTTTACAAACAGCACCTGATGGTCATATTTATGCAGTATCGAACGATGGAGTATATTTGGGAAGAATAAATATGCAAACCGAAAATTTTGAAGACCCGGTGTTTACTATACCAACATTTGGCTATATTGTATCAACCTATAGGGTATTTGATAATGAAAAATATTTTATTTTGCCGGAAAATAGCAGACAGTATGTATCTATGTCAGCTACTGTTGATCTAACCGATGTAACTTGCCCGGGTTGGACAGATGGCGATGCTACTATTTATGTTT
>JAUXFX010000014.1 GCA_030622635.1 Bacteroidota bacterium | reverse complement strand
TGCCCAAGGATATTCTATATTCATTTTGTTATGAATCAATTAATGGAGAAACAAGCTATAATATCGTAGCATCTCGTATGGAAGAAGCAACTGGAATTAGTGTTAGTAAACAAGCAGTACAACAGAAAATGACCAAGCAAAGTAAATCGTTTTTTCAAGAGATATTAGCAATAATGATTAGAAACAAAATTGATAAAGATGAATTAATACACTTGAAGAGAAAATCTAAATACAAAAGAATACTTGTACAAGATAGTACAATTATTAAACTTCCATTGCGTTTATTTAAACTTTTTTCGGGTGTATCTAATGGAAAATCAAAGAGTACCAATGCACGTATTCAAGGAATTTACGATCTATTGGCTGAAAAATTCATCTACTTTTCTATTGATACATATACTAAGAATGACATAAAAGCAGCTTCAGATTTAGAATTAGAAGATGGTGATTTAGTATTGAGAGACAGGGGATATTTAGATACTAACGAAATTGAAAGGCATAAAAAAGTTGGAGCTGATTGTATTTATAGGTATAAATTCAAATTAAGAATTCTGGATCAATTCACCTTAAAACCTTTAAATCTAACTAAAGAACTAAAAAAGAATGGCAACCTTGATATAATGGTTAGGCTTAATAACAAAAAAAAACTCTTGTTAGATTAGTATCTGCACCAGTTAATAAAGCAGTTGCTGATGAAAGAAGAAGAAAAGCCAAGAAAGAAAGCAAAGGGAAAAATCCTTCAAAAGAATTTTTAGAACAACAAGACTGGACTATTTTTATTGTAACGATCCCAAAAGACAAAGCTATCTTCTCTGAAATTATCCAAATATACGGCTTACGATGGCGTATTGAAATTATATTTAAAAGTTGGAAAAGCAATATGGGTTTTTCTAAAATGCATAATGTATCATTTGTACAACTACACATAATACTAATTGCACGATTTATAATGATTCTGCTTTTAACTCATTATTTTTTTTCTCATTGTAGATTATTAGTTCAAAAACATCTTAATAAATATTTGAGCTTGATGAAAGTATTGAAATATTTTGTAAAACATCCAAGCAAGCTAATTGAGATACATAATGAATTACTTTTCTACAACGAAAATATTAGCAAAACAATCTGTACCTTAGCAAGATACTGTTCGTATGATTCAAGAAAAAGATTGAACTATGAGCAAGTTATGGACAAAATATTTGCTTAAGTTGACGCGTATGCCCGTTGGGGTTACTGATATGGTTTTCACCTTTTTAACCACAGGTTTCACCTATGGCTATTCACGTTTAACCACTTCGTGGTTTGATATTTCAAATGATATATTACTCAATTCTTAAAGGATTTAGCAATAAAATACACCCCCCTTCTTGCAATTACGTGCAAGGGCATTGCACGACCAAAAGCTTCCCCCAGCACATCAAAATATTATTTAGCCTGGTTAGCGGTTTATAACCCAAAACAAAATAAATATTGTATATTTGCATTTACAAAAAACATTATAAACTGTAAACATATATTTACAATTCTTGAAATTTATAAAGGAGAATCAGACTTGAGCCGCAGGCTTGTGTCTTATAATTTGAACGAATTGTCTTTCCGTGAATTTATTGAGTTGGAATCGAAAATAAAATTGCCTTCATTTTCCCTAAATGAAATACTTAGTAACCATACTGATATCTCTTCGGAAATACTTGCTAAACTCAAACCGTTATTTGAGTTTAAATAATATTTAGCATATTCATCCTTTTTCCGTCTTGGTTATTCATTTTATCCTTACTTTTGGGCTTTTATTTTTTTAATAAAATTTTGATACAATTTTAATATGGCAAATCAAAAGAATAGTAGTAACTCTAAAAATTTAAATAAGTTTAGCCCGAAGCAAAATTATGAAAAAACCAAAAAAGCAGTTGGTTATGTTTCGCGTAAGGAAGCCACACAGGAAACTTATAATAGAATCGGTTTCAAGTCGGGATTGGAAGTTCATCAACAATTATTAACAAAGGAGAAGCTTTTTTGCCATTGCCCTGCTGGAGTTTACAATAAAAGCGAGGATTATGATGCGGAAGTTGTCAGACACATGCGTCCTACACTCAGCGAATTAGGAGAATATGACGGTACTGCATTGATGGAATTTAAAACCAAAAAAGAAATAATTTACCGCTTGAAAAATGAAACCACATGTACTTATGAGGTTGATGATACTCCACCTTTTCCTGTTAATAAAGAAGCACTTGACATTGCTATTGAAATTTCTTTGCTTTCAAAATTAAATATTGTAGGAGAGATTCATATTACCCGAAAACAATATCTTGACGGAAGCATTCCTACCGGCTTCCAGCGTACTACTATTATTGGTGTTGAAGGCGAAATTTCGTTGAAAAACAAAAAAATACGGCTTATTCAATTGAGTTTAGAAGAAGATGCATGCCGCGAAATTTCAGATATTGGTCATGTTCGTACTTTTAAAACCGATCGTCTTGGCATGCCTTTGATTGAAACCGTTACTTATCCCGATTGTGTGAATCCCGAAGAAGTCAGAGAAACATGCGATTATATACGTTTTTTGAACAGAAGCACAGATAAAGTTAGAACAGGTATCGGCGCAGGAAGGGAAGATGTAAATGTTAGTTGCAGAGGTGGAACGCGTGTTGAAATAAAAGGAGTTGCACACACTAAATGGATTCCCGAACTTACACATAACGAGTGTTTCAGGCAGTGGGCATTGTTGAAAATCAGAGAAATTTTAAAGAAAAGAATTGCTGATACTGCAAACTGGAAAATCAATTACGAACATCTGAATTCACAATCTTTTAATTCTTTTAGATTTACTTATGAGCCTCTCAAAAATGCCCGGAAACAACGGTATAAAATTATTGCTGTTAATTTTCCGGGATTCAAGGGAATACTTTCTCATTTTACTCAACCCGGGAAAATGTTTGCCAATGAAATCAGCGAAAGACTTAAAGTTATTGCCTGTCTTGAAAAACCGAATATGACACATTCCGAAGCTTTTGAACCGGTTATTTTAGAAAATGATTTTAAAAAAATAAGAACTTTATTAAACTCAGGTAAAGATGATGCACAGATAATTTTTTGGGGTCCGGAAGAAGATATGGAAACTGCCCTTGAAACTATTGAGGAAAGATGCCAAATGGCTTTTGAATGCGTACCTAACGAAACACGGAAATCATTTGAAGATGGTACAACAATTTTTGAAAGAGTACTGCCGGGTGCTGACCGTATGTACCCTGACACCGATTCACCGCCAATACCTCTTGAAAACGAACATATTGAAAATTTAAAAAAGAATCTTCCAACAGAAGTTATTGACAGGTATTTTCAATTAAAAAAATGGAATGTGCCTGAAGATACTTACACCTATATTTTTAAAAAGAATCTTTTCTTGCTAATTGAAAGAATTGTCAACGAACTTAATATAAATCCAAAATTTACAGGAACGTTTTTCGGACATAAATTAAAGTTTGTTGAAGGGCATTATTTACCTGCAGAGGAGTTTAATTATAAAATAATTTATGCTATGTTTAGATATCTTCTGAAAAACAAGCTAAATCTTAAACTTGCAGAAAAAATGCTTCCTGTTGTTTATGAAAACCCGAAAATGGATTTTGATTCTGTTCTTTCAAGCATAAATTTCAAAAAAGTATCAATAGAAAGTATTTTTTCTCATATTCCATTTTTAAAAGAAAAGTTTGATGAAATAAAATATGCTGATAATAAGAAAAATGAAACAAACTGGATAATGGGTGAATTAAATGAAATTGCAATCGGTAATATTGACTTAAAGAAATTATCCAAAAAAATTGAAAATACGAAGTAAGTAGTTAAATGTTATAGGTTATATGTTAATTGTGTTGAATTAATGAGATTGGACTAAAAAGCAAATATTTATAATGATAGCCATCGGATGACTTTTTAATAAATCGATACACAGTTTCTTTTTCTGACTATTTTTTGAAGATTAGTCATCCGATGGCTTTTTAAACTGGACTCATTAATGATTCAAGCCTGGTCAACACCATATAACTCATAACATAGCGCCATAAATGGCAAGTTACATATTATTCAGCAATCGCTTACTAATTGTGGATTTGCTAAATAACTTTGTTTTTTTAGCAAAGTTTTACAGGATAATAGTATATAACTAATAACATATAACAAATAACATATAACCAACATATTATATACATTAAAATAATACCATAATGAGCGAAGATTTTTTTCAGGGATATAAAGGAGCTGCACTTAAAACTTTAAAAAAATATAATACCAGGGTTTGGGGGCAGGCAACTATTGAAACCACACGTGGAACTTTTAACGGAACAATTCTTCCACGCGCTGAAAATGATGATGACAAACATATTGTGATGAAAATTCCTACCGGTTACAATGTCGGAATTGATATTGCAACAATAAAAACAATGAAAGAAACCGGCTATAAAAAAGCCAGTTACAAAATTCCGGAAAAAGAATTTCCGTTTACAAAAGGTTTGCCAAAAGTTAAATTATTCGGTACGGGCGGAACAATTGCTTCCCGTTTGGATTACAGGACAGGGGCTGTTATTCCTGCATTCTCGCCTGGTGAATTATACGGAGCTGTTCCGGAGCTGGCAGATATTTGTAACCTTGAAACAGAAAAAGTTTTCGCTGTTTTTAGTGAAAACATGGGACCTAAACAATACATTTCTTTGGCAAAAGCTATAGGAAAAGAAATTGAAAATGGAATTGAAGGTATTGTAATAGGACATGGAACAGATACCTTACATCACACAGGAGCAGTACTTACATTTATGGTGCAAAATTCTCCTGTACCAATTGTTTTGGTAGGTTCACAACGTTCATCCGACCGCCCAAGCTCTGATGCTGCATTAAATCTTATGCATGCCATGCACGCAGCAGGTCATTCTGATATTGCAGAAGTTATGGTTTGTATGTTCGGTCCTACATCAGATGAATATGGTTTGTTGCATAAAGGCACAAGAGTGAGGAAAATGCATTCTTCTTACCGTTCAACTTTTAGAACTATTGGCGATATTCCTATTGCAATGGTCAGCAGAAAAGAAATTACTCCGATAAAAACCAATTATCATCATCGTCGTAAAGACAGGAATGTTAAAATTCTGCCATATTTTAGTGATAAAGTAACTATGTTGTATTATTATCCCGGCATGAAACCCGACATGCTTGATTCTTTGGTTGATGCGGGATACAAGGGTATAATTATTGTCGGAACAGGACTTGGTCATGTAAACAAAGAATTATATCCGGCCATTGAACGGGCTCATGCAAAAGGTGTTCACATGTTCATGACTTTACAAACAATCTGGGGATATGTACACATGTTTGTTTATGACACAGGAAGGGATATGATGGCTAAAGGAATAATACCTGCCGGAAACATGCTGCCCGAAGTTGCATTTATCAAATTGGGCTGGGTGCTGGGTCAAACCGACAACCCTAAGGAAGTAAAAAAGATGATGTTAACCCCAATTAATGATGAAATTACCGACAGGGAACCTTATAACGGTTACCTTGTTTATCAGGGCGGAATACCTGAAGTGGAGGAATTTATCAGGAAGGTGCATAAGTGATTAGGTGCTTAGGTCGAACTTTTCTAATATGTTGTTTTAATTGTGTTATCCAGTATTTTGTTATTAAGTCATTCGCTTCGCTGTCATTTGTTGTCATTCGCTTTGCTGTCATTGAAATACAACTAATGACTATGAATGACAATTTAATGATCACAAAAACTTTCGGGACTGATCAATTCTCAAATTCAAATTTCTAATTTAGCTGTTTAGCGGTTTCAAACCGCTAAACAGCTTTTCTAAAAAATTACACTTTTATTCAATCTTCATCATCTTTTTTCCTTCAACTAAAGCCCCGTTTAATTTTACAGTACAATAATATACGCCTGTTTTAAACCCGTCAGAATTTAACAGTATCTCATGCTTGCCCTTAGTATAATATTTATCTGTTATTGTTTGGATTTTTTCTCCAAGTAAATTATATAATTCTATTTTTACTTTACTTTCTTCTGCAAGGTAAAATTCTATTTTACTGCTTAGTTTAAATGGATTAGGGTAATTTTTTAGTTCGTAGTGTTGCAAGTATAATTTATTAATACCTGTAAATGTAGAATCCAAATCGTGAAAATAAGTTGTGAAAGTTACACCGTAATCCGTACTATAATCAATATAAAGCCAAATATGGTCTCCTGCCGGGTTTATTCTGCTGCGCATAACATAAAATGAACCGGGTTCCCTGCCTGCAGTATAAAAAACCCGCCAATAATAAATATTAATGTAATCAGACTCGAATTTTTCTGTCCAGTTATATCCTGTATCTATGCTGTGAAAAATTTTATATGTGGAATTAGTCCACCATGAAACTAAATATATTTCACCTAACTGTGTTCCTCGACTAATTTGAGGCCAATATCCACCAATTGACCAATAAGCTACTGAACTATCGATTGGGATTTCAGTGTATGTGTTTGCATAATCTATAGTATGGTAAAGATAAAACCCTTCTCCTGCATTACCATCAATCCCAAAAAATTCAGCATCAAAATGACCAACATCTGAAATTGGACAGTTAGGAGGGTCTGAAACAACTTCATAAGTTAGTGCATAGTCATTACTTTTATGAAGTAATCCCCAACCGCCTTTATAAATTATTCCTTCATACCCCCCCCCAGTATCTAATATAATCAATAAAATCTTCTCTGTACTCCCAACTCTCCCCATAGTCAAAACTCACCCAAAGTTCATTATTACCATAGTTGTATAAGGCCCCGGGTGTAACATCGCCAATCACTTTGCCAACCTGCATTTCGCCTGTAGGCGGGTTTTCAATGTTTTCGTATTTTAATGTAATATTCTCGCCATTATCGGTGGAGTGGAAAATGGCATAATGTACCTGGCCATAGTTATCCAAGTACCAGTCGGTTGAGATGTATATTTCGCCTGGGGAAGCGCCACGTGTTATTTGTGCATTAATAGGCTGTATTTGGTTAATAGTAAAAAATATTGCTATTAATATTGTTATATTTATTAGTTTCATAGTGTTTTAAATTTTTATGTAAAATAATTTCTAAAGATAGTAAAAATGGAATTAAATGTCAAGAACTAAAAAAATTCTAAATTTGCATTAAATATTTTTTATAAAATGAAACATCCATAACAAGTAAATTTTTACACACCCTATACATTTTATTACAGGGCAGGCAAGGGAATGATTATATAATAAAATTTGCGACACGAAGTTAGCCCGTATGGGAAACTTGAAATTCGAAATTTGGAAAAAACTTATTCTAACAGCCTAATTTCAAATATCAAATTTCTAATTTCCGAACATGAATTTTTCTAAAAATCATAAGTAGCAGAAAATAAATTATCTACCAAAAAATAAACACATGAAACTATTACTCAGCATCATATTTCTACTCATTTCTTTTTACCTTCTGGCTCAGGATACTTTAAGCGTTATGCATTATAACCTGTTGTTTTACGGATGTAATGAGAGTGGCTGTAATTCTTCTAACAATAATATGAACGATAAAGATAATTATTTAAAAAAAATTATTCCATACGTGAAACCTGATATTTTTACTGTAAATGAAATTAATTGTAATGAGGCAATAGTGCAACGGATTCTGGATAATGTTTTAAATATTAATTGGATCACTTATTATAAAAAAGCAAACGTAAATTGTTATTCCCCACATCAGCTTGCAAATATGTTGTATTATAATTCAAAAAAATTAACACTTAAATCTCAGTCAGTAGTTGAAACTAATGTACGTGATATAAATATTTACAAACTTTATTATAATTCCTCAGATTTGCCTTATACTAACGATACTGCATTTGTTATCTGCATTGTAGCTCATCTGAAAGCAGGCAGCGACTCTGACGATCTTGCCGAACGTGCCGATGAAACGAATAGATTAATGAATCATCTGAATAATATTGGTGTTGCTGATAACTATATTTTTATGGGTGATTTTAATATCCGGTCAAGTTTTGAGGAGTCCTTTCAAAACATAATTAATTATCCAAATGCAACAATCAGGTTTTATGATCCCATTGATAAACCCGGTAATTGGCACAACAATACTTCATTAACAGATTATCACACACAATCCACTCATGTGAACGGTGGCAACTGCCCTGTGGGTGGCGGCATGGACGATCGTTTTGATTTTATTATGATTTCAAATAATATTAAAAACGGACTTGATAATGTTGAGTATATTAACGGCTCATACTGGGCAGTAGGAGAGGATGGACAACATTTTAATAAAGCTATAAATAGTTTGCCAACCAATACAAGTGTTCCTGCTGATATTCTGGATGCTCTTTATAATATGTCGGATCATTTGCCTGTTATTATGGATATTAAAGTGGATAAAACTTTATCAATTAAAGAAACCGGCAAAAATTACTTCGCAGATGTTCGCTATAATAATCCTGTTAAAGATAAATTGAATTTATCCTTCAAAACCATTAACAATTGTCAAAATATAAAAATTGAAATTATTTCAATAATCGGACAAAAAATATTTAAAAAAAATTTTGAAGTTTCGCATGGCAGCAGAAATTTTTCTATTCCATTAGCACATATCAAAGAGGGAATATATCTGCTGAAAATATCTGACAGTAAAGGCAATTCCTTTGTTGGGAAATTTATTAAACAAGACTAATTCATCACGCAAAGACGCAAAGATTTGAATTGAAACAATTTAATACCAGCAATACTTTTTATATAATAAAATTGAATATTTTAAACACTTATTGCTAATTTTCTTATTCTTTGCGGCTTAGCTCCCGAAAGTTTTCGGGATTGCGAGAAATTTCATGAATAATGCAGGTTAAATAAACTCTGTCACTTTACCGGTTTAATTTTATCTAAAATATCTTTGATTTTATATTTTACAATTCCTGAGCGGGAATCCGACATAGCATACGGAAGGACTAAATAATCATTATGAATTATACCTCCGCATGAATATACTACGTTAGGAACATATCCGTTTCTTTCTTTTTCTTCGGGTATTAAGATCGGATTTTCAATTTCGCCGATAATTTTTGTCGGGTCTTCAAGGTCTAATAATATTGCACCTATTGCATAAATTCTCACGGGTCCAACGCCATGAGTTAATAATAACCATCCTTTTTCGGTTTTTAAAGGAGAGCCGCTATTCCCGACCTGCATAAATTCCCAGGGATATTTTGGTTCTCTAAGCAATTTTGGATTATCCCAGTAATGAATATTATCAGAAAACATAATAAACATATTCTCACTATCATTTCGTGATATCATGGCATATTTGCCGTTAATTTTTTCAGGGAATAATGCCATACCTTTGTTTTGCGACCCTGCACCTAATAATGTTGAAATTCTGAATCTGTAAAAATCTCTTGTTTTAATCAATTGTGGCAAAATACTGAATCCATTGTATGCTGTGTAGGTAGCATAATATATTTTTGACCCGTCTTTTTCTGTGAAATATACGAAGCGGGCATCTTCTATAGCTTTAATATCTGTTGTTGATCTTGGGAAAATTACTCTTTCTGTCAAATGAATGTTATTACTGAATTCCATTTCGTAATTTGACCTTTCAAGCCAATACAATGTTTCTATTGCCCTGTCATGGTCTATAGTCTGTGGGTTTTCTTTTCTGAATTTTTTTATACTTTTATCTAACTCATCAAAAGTGAACTCATCTAAAATATCTTCTAATATTTTCTTAACTATTTCATATTTCCCCAGGTCCTGAAGTTTTAAAATAAAATTCTTTTTAAAATATGTTGTATCCGGAATAACTTTAGCCATTTCTACGAGATGACTGTTTTCATCCATTTTAATATCTCCGTTTTTGCTAAGAATACCGCCCCTGAATACTATTGATGACATGTGCCCTTCGCCTACAGCCCTGAAACTGATAATTGCTCTTAATTCACCTTCATCTAAATTTCCCTGATCAGGATGTGGAATAATTGACGGATTAAATAAGGCAGCAGATTCAATAGAATATTCAAGGGTAAAATATGAACCAATAAGCAATTTTTTATATAATGGCAGATCATAATAAATTGTAACATCAAGCTGGCTGTTAATTTTGTCAAAATTATCCTTAAAAATTCTTTGAACATTCATGTGCCTGTGCTCAAAGTTATTAATAACATTCTCAAGCATATTTTTAATCTCAGAATCGCTTAAGTTCAAAATCCTTTCAAATACTTTATAAATTCTAAACTTTTCTAATCCGAAAAGTTTTGTGATAACTCTTGATTCATCCGGGTCAAAATTTAATTTTTGACGGATGGCTTTAACCTGGCATTTTTTGTAATCCATTTTATTTTACAGATTTATTTTTTCAGGGTAAAGGTATAAATTTATTCTATAATGTGGGATAAAATGCAAAGTCAATATGATTTATATGTGTTTTTTGAGAAGTAATAATAATAGAAACTATGTCGAAGCGTGTTTCAAGATCAATATCCTTTTTTATAATATAGGCATGAGCAGCTCGTATTAAAAAACTTTGTTTCTTTTTGTTAACTGCAAATTCTGGCTCACAAAAATAATTTGACCTTCTGGTTTTCACTTCAACAATAACGAGATAATCATTGTCAATTGCAATAATATCAATTTCATCTTTACCAAACCTCCAGTTTGTTTCAATTATTTTGTATCCTTTTTTTCTTAAAAAATTTCTTGCAAGCTCTTCGCCTTTTTCTCCTAATTCATTATGTTCAGCCATATAGCAAGATGTTTATAAAAAATTTTGTAACCGTCCACGTTTTGAAATCCATCCATACGGACTTGCTTCGCTTCGTATGGACAAGTTTAGAAATTAGAAATTGGAAATTTATGTTATCCTATTTTTGTGCTGTTGATAAACGCATTCAACTTTGGACCAAATTTTTCAATTACTATTTGGTATTTTGAAGCATCTGACTTATTTAGAACCTTCCTCCGAATAAGTTTTCGTAACCATGATTTAGTTTCTTCAAACGATCCTCTTGAATATATATAAAACCTTTTCCTGTCCGACGGAGTATACCTTCCATACCCTTCTGCTATATTCGCAGCTATACTATCAGATGATCGTATAATCTGATAACCAACTGTGTTTTGAACCTTTTTGTTCCACTTGTCAAAATCGTACCAAACCAAATCAGACAATTCTTCTGATAGTTTGTAAACCTCTAATTCATAAACTCTTTTCATTTTTATCTAATTTCTAATTTCCAATTTCAGCATTCTGTGAACGCTTACGAATTTTTACTATTCAGTGTATTGTTATAAGTTATTGGTTATTAGATTATAACATTTAACTACATTACATGTCAAAATACTGAATTAGCTACTTAAAATTTTACTTCGACATTTTTTTCAACATTAAATTTAATTTCCCTTCCCAATATTAATACCCTATTATCATTTTTGTGACCGGCTGGAAAATTAAAACAAACAGGATAGTTATATTCCTCAATGGTTTCGGCAATAATTTTATTTGCTGTTTTTCCGAAAGGTATTTTATTATCATTCATTTCACTCATTCCTCCAACAATCAAACCTGCCAGATTTTTCAATTTACCGGCTCTTTTAAGATTCATCATCATACGGTCAATATGATAAAGATATTCATCTAAATCTTCAATAAAGAGAATTTTACCATTTGTATTAATATCTGATTTGGTTCCAATCAAACTATACAAAATTGACAAATTACCTCCAACTAATATTCCTTCTGCTTTTCCTTTTCGCGAAAGAGATGAGGTTTTTAATGAATAAGTTATTTTTTCACCGAATAATGCTTTTCTGAATGATTCTAAAGATTCTTCGGTAAATTTATTTTCAGAAATATTTAACGGCATTGTTGAATGCAGGGTTTCTATTCCAAAGTTTGAATGAATGTGTGAGTGCAGCACTGTAACATCGCTGTAACCGGCAATCCATTTTGGCTTTTTAATGAAATTTGAAAAATTCAGCTTATCAATAATTCTAACTGTTCCATAGCCACCTCTGGCACAGATAATTGCTTTTACAGAATGTTCATCTAACATCTGTTGTAAGTCGGCAGTTCTTTGTTCATCTGTTCCTGCAAATTGGTTGTATTCTTCAAATAAATGTTTTCCTAAAACTACTTCTAACCCCCATTCTTTAAATATTTTGACTGCGGGATATATTTCTTTTTTTGAGATTATACGTGCAGTTGAAACAATTCCAATTTTATCGCCTTTTTTTATATAGCTGGGAGTTTTCATTTAGAAACAAATATTTAACTTTGCCGAAATTACGAGAAATATTTCAAATATGAAAAACACCAGAGAAAAATTTAAAAGATATACTGTTACATCTGCTTTACCTTATGCTAACGGACCTCTCCATATCGGACATTTGGCAGGAGTTTACATACCTGCAGATATTTATTCTCGTTATTTAAGATCAAAAGGTGAGGATGTAATTTTTATCGGTGGCTCTGATGAGCATGGAGTACCTATAACAATTAAAGCACGTGAGCAAGGAGTTACACCACAGGAGATAGTTGACAAGTATCATAAAATAATAAAGGAATCATTTGAACAATTTGGAATTTCATTTGATATTTATTCCAGAACATCAAATAAAATCCATCATGAAACTGCAGCAGATATTTTCAGGACATTATATGAGAAAAATGAATTTATTGAACAAACATCGCTTCAATATTATGATGAAGAAACCCAGCATTTTCTGGCTGATCGTTATATAACAGGAACTTGTCCTCACTGCGGATATGAAAATGCTTACGGAGACCAATGTGAAAATTGTGGTACATCTCTCAGCCCAAATGAGCTTATTAATCCTAAATCCTTACTTAGCGGAAATGTTCCGGTGAGAAAAGAAACAAAGCACTGGTATCTCCCACTTGATAAATATACACCATGGCTTAGGGAATGGATTCTTGAGAGTCATAAAAATGATTGGAAAACCAATGTTTACGGTCAGTGTAAATCATGGATCAATCATGGTCTTAAACCGAGAGCAGTTACACGAGACCTTGACTGGGGAATTAAAGTACCTGTTGAAGATGCTGAAGGAAAAGTTTTGTATGTTTGGTTTGATGCACCAATAGGCTATATTTCAGCTACTAAAGAATGGGCACAAGAAAATAATAAAAACTGGGAACCATATTGGAAAGATAAAGAAACAAAACTTGTCCATTTTATCGGTAAAGACAATATTGTATTTCATTGTATTATGTTTCCATCAATTTTAAAAAATGAAGGCACTTACATTGTACCTGATAATGTTCCTGCAAATGAATTTCTGAACCTTGAGGGCAATAAAATTTCTACATCAAGAAACTGGGCAGTATGGTTACATGAATACCTTGATGAATTTCCTGATAAACAGGATGTGTTGAGATATGTCCTTTGTTCAAATGCTCCGGAAACAAAGGATAATGACTTTACATGGAAGGATTTTCAGGCAAAAAATAATAATGAACTTTTAGCGATATTCGGAAATTTTGTAAATCGTACTGTTGTTTTAACACATAAATATTTTAATGGTTTGGTTCCTGAAATCGGGGAATTAACAGAGCTTGACAAAACTGTTTTAAAGGAAATCAAAGCTTATCCTGAAAAAATTGGTAAAAGCATTGAAAATTACCGTTTCAGGGAAGCACTTAATGAAATGATGAATTTAGCACGTCTTGGAAATAAATACCTTACAGATTCCGAACCATGGAAGCAAATAAAATCCAATAAGGAAAGAGTTAAAACAATTCTTAATATTTCCTTACAGATTTGTGCTAATTTATCCATACTCGCTGAGCCGTTCCTGCCTTTTACATCAAATAAATTGATTAAAATATTGAATATTTCTGCATTAAAATGGAAAGATGCCGGAAAACCGGATATTCTTGTTTCCGGACATCAACTTAATAAACCGTTTTATTTATTTGAAAAAATTGAAGATCCTGAAATTAATACTCAAATACAGAAATTACTTAATACGAAAAAAAATAATGAAGAAGAAAAAAAACAAATTAATCCTGCTAAAGAAAATATTGAATTTGACGATTTTGTAAAATTGGATCTCAGAACCGGTACAATTATTGAGGCTGAAAAAGTTCCGAAAACCAAAAAACTCTTAAAGCTTAAAATTGATACAGGTATTGATAAAAGACTTATTGTTTCGGGAATAGCGGAATATTACAAGCCTGAAGATATTATCGGACAAAAAATAAGCATTTTAGTGAATCTTGCACCCAGAAAACTTAGAGGTATTGAATCGAATGGAATGATATTAATGGCTAAAAACAGTGAAGGAAAGTTATGCTTTGTTTCTCCGACCGAAAATTTTAATAACGGAAGTGAAATAAAATAAAAACACTAATTTTGCGATTTGATTTCAATTAAAAAAAAGAAATAGCTGAGTTCTGAATTTGGCCCCGTAGTTCAATGGATAGAATAGGAGTTTCCTAAACTCTAGATACAAGTTCGATTCTTGTCGGGGCTACAACATATTTTCCAACCAAACGCTTATTTCAAGTATTTCAACAACTCATCAGCAACCATTTTATGACCTGTTGCATTAAAATGCACATCTCCTTCAATAAAATACTTTTTGACTGTTATTTTAGGTTCGGTATCTTTAAAAAATAAAGGGAACAGATTGATCAGTTCTACATTATAATCTTCAGCAAATTTACTCCAGAATTGCACCTGGATATTGTTGCTGTCGCCTGACATTACCAATATAGGCCATGGATAAATAACAATTTTAAGATCAACCTGATTTTCTTTGCAAAGTGAAGCTAATTCGGACATATACCACTTTTCAAGTATCATTCCTTCTCGCCCCCACTTCTCAAAAATATCTTTATCCAAATACCATAATCCAATATTATGAAAGTTCTCATTTTGTAATATCTCACTATCATAAAAATCAGAAAAGAAAGTATAATATAAGTCTGTCCTTGGATTTTTTTCTACCCTTTTCCGCTCCCTGTAAAACCGGTTATATTTTACTTTACTGATAATATTGCCAATGGAATAATAAACTAAAGAATGCCGGCGTAAAAATTTATTTATCGAATAAAATGTTTTAGTCCTGTTTCCAGGCAATCCTGGCTTAAAATCCTTATAGACTATTTCATTCTGTATATCACTGATGTCGAGGCAGACAATCAATTCATCAAATTGCAATCCAACATTTTCCAATAAAAATTTAGTTTTGTAATAGTAAAGTTTGGGACTATAACTTACCACGGCTGCATTCAATACATTTATACCCAAGGTATCAAATGTTTCATCAATGATGCCGGCAAATGTTTGACCATAAGCATAACCCACACCTTCAGTATGTGAATCACCAATAAGAAGGATACGGTGTTGTTTGTTCTTTAGTGGAATTTGACGAATTTCTCTATCCCTGAAGCCAAGGGAGTTGGTATAAAAAGGATAGTAAGAAACGGCATTCCATGTTGTTTTGACTTGCTTATCCGGCAATAAACCGTGATGATAATAATCATGCGGGGAACGGAATGAGTGAATATTTGATGGTAAAAAAATCCATCCAAGGACTAAATCAATGACTACTGAAAATATGAATAAGAAGAGTATTAATGTTAATCTGGGATGTTTGACTAAAAATTTATTTCCGGATATATACATTTAGATATAAGAATCTTTAAAATAATCATTTAACTATATATTATCACTATTCAAATTTATTTTTATTCTTGATGTGAGAATATCAATAGCTATATCATTTTCGCCTCCCTGGGGAATAATAATATCGGCATATCTTTTTGTAGGTTCGATAAATTGCAGATGCATGGGTTTTACATATTTTTCGTAATGTTCAAGCACATCCCTTAACGAGCGGCCTCTTTCTTCAATATCTCTCCTGATTATTCTCATCAGGCGGTCATCATTGTCAGCGTCAACGTATGTTTTAATATCAAGTCTTTGTCTAAGTCGGGGATTTGTAAGAATTAATATTCCTTCAACTATTATTACTTTTTCAGGTTTAATCTTAATGGTTTCTTTAGCTCGTGCACAGGTTAGATACGAATATATCGGCATAGGTATCGTTTTACCTGCTTTTAACATATCAAGATGTTCAATAAGTAATTTAAATTCTATTGATGAAGGATGGTCAAAATTGATTTTAGCTCTTTCATCCGCTGACAAATGACCATTATCTCTGTAATACGAATCCTGAGAAATAACTGCTACGGAATTTTTTGGTAAACTTTTAATAATTTTATTAACCACAGTTGTTTTTCCGGAGCCCGAACCACCGGCAATACCTATCATTAACATAAATAAAGTTTTTAATTCAAATTTTTGATAAAGATATTGAATTTTTTTAAGAGGCTGTAAAAATCTTAAAAAAATGATATGGAAATTTATAAACAGTTACACCTGTTTTCCGCATTAGGACACCCTAAACACAAATATTTATAAAGGATTTTTTATCAATTAATGTTTATTATTTTGAATTTTTATTCTCGCAAAATTCCGTTAATACACCAAAAGTGGATTTTGGATGAAGGAATGCAATATAAAGCCCTTCTGCTCCTTTTCTCGGTATTTTATCAATTAATCGTATGCCCTTTGATTCGGTTTCTTCCAAAACTTTTTCAATATCTTTCACAGCAAAAGCAATATGATGAATTCCTTCTCCTTTTTTTTCGATAAACTTACCGATGGGTCCTTCAGGATCAGTTGATTCTAAAAGCTCAATTTTTGTTTGACCAACATGAAAAAAAGCTGTTTTTACTTTTTGTTCTTTAACTTTTTCAATAGAATAGCATTTTAATCCAAGTATGTTTTCGTAATATGGAATAGATTCTTTTAAGCTTTTTACAGCTATTCCAATGTGTTCAATATGAGATGGTTTCATTATATAATATTTATTTTATATTTTTCGCAAAAGTAATTTAAATTTTGATATTCAAATATATTCTATAAATAATTATTGGTTTTTAAAAAAACATTTAACTTTATGCTGAATTTTAAAAAAATTACATTCGGATTATGAAAAAATTTAAGTTGCTGTTTTTAACATTGTTTTTTTCAAATTTTCTTATTTCCCAGCCATTTGTTGATATCAAACCGGGCTTCAGAGGCGTAATGCAAAGTGCAGGTTCGTGGATTGATTTTAATAAAGACAAACATCTTGATGTTATACTGGCAGGCGACAGATACGATGGCTCGAATCATAAAATTTTAACTAAGCTTTACAGGAATGCGAAAAAAAATAAATTCTGGGTGTTAAAAACAAGCATCCCGGATGTTTACAGGGGTTCAATAGATTGTGGTGATTATGATAATGATGGCGATCAGGACATTGCTATTATCGGCGAAACTTATAATAATAAATTCATATCAAAGATTTACAGGAATAACGGCAATAATGTTTTTATTGATATAAAAGCAAATTTAATACCTGTAAGAGACGGTTCTGTTGAATGGGGTGATTATGATAATGACGGCGATTTGGATATTCTTCTTACCGGCGAAAGTTATAAAGGATCTGTTATTTCAAAAATATATCGCAATGACGGTAAAAATTTGTTTACCGACATCAATGCCGGTTTAGTACCTGTTTTTCTTAGTTCAGCCAAATGGGGCGATTACGACAATGATGACGATCTGGACGTGCTTATTACCGGCGAAAGATATAATGGGAGCCTGGTTTCAAAAATTTACCGTAACGAAGGGAAAGATATTTTTAAAGATATTCATGCAGGATTGGAAGGAGTTAGAAACAGCTCTGTTGACTGGGGCGATTTGAATAATGACAAAAATCCGGATATTTTACTTACAGGTGAAGCCAGTGGCAAACGGATAATTTCTAAAGTTTATAAAAATAATGGTAATGGTTCCTTTTCAGATATTTTTACTGATATTGTAGGTGTACGTTCAGGATGTGTTGATTTGGGTGATTATGATAATGACGGCGATCTGGATGTTTTGTTAACAGGAGAAACATATCGTAAAGCTGTTTCAAAAGTTTACAGAAACGATAGTAATTTTGTTTTTACTGATATTTATGCAGAATTGCCGGGAATATATTTTAGTTATGCTTCATGGGGTGATTATGACAGAGATACCGATCTGGATGTTTTACTTAGCGGTTTGGATAATTGTTATGGTTTTATATCTTCAATATTCCGTAATGACGGCAAAATCAGAAAAAAACCAAAAGCAGAAACCGAATCTTCAATTTGGGCTACCACTCCTTTATCATTTGTAAAAAACCCTTCATATTATTATTTTGTATATTCATCATGCTATTGCAGCCCCGACGGACAAGGCAAAAAAGATTTTAATGCCTATGTAAGTAATATACATTACACCAAAATACTCCATGATCTACAGAAAAGGTTTAATCATATTATTATAAAAAATATTAAAGAATGGCCCGAAGTTACTACAGGGCATCGGGTGTCAATTGGCTTTGTTTACAAAAAAGATGCAGAGGAAGCGCGCAGAAAAGTTATCCGTGAATATCAGAATGAAGGCTTTACGGTTCATTATGTTAACTGGTAGGAATTGCTGCAATTACGGATTACGGATTACGAATTTCGAATTTCGACCAGATATTTAATCCGTGAATCATAAAACGTAATTTTAAAAAACATTTTATTGAATATCATTAATCCCGAAACTTATCATATGCGGTAACTTCAGTGTCTGCAAGAAAACTCAATATTTTAGAGTGCTTAGTCAGAAATCGTCAAGTTCGTCCCGATAATTATCGGGATGCGAAGTGCAAAAAATCAAGAGTCCATACGGATGACTGGTTTTCTGCACGAGCATAACGAAGAAATTGGCGTTTTCTGGCAAGCACTATTTAAGAGCAAATATTTGTTTTTATCATTTTTTATTAATATATTTGTGCGTTTTAAGTGTTCAAATCATGGTTTTATTTAAAAGTAAAAGTACAATAGTACTGATAGTATTATTTGTAGCTTTTTTAATTATATTTATTGGCTGTCAGAAAGATATTGATGAAAATGAATATGCACCAACTGCAACATTTACTGTAAGTCCAACATCCGGTGATACATTAACCATATTTATTGTTGATGCTTCGGAAAGCTTTGACAACGAAGACCCGCCGTCAGAATTACAAGTAAGCTGGGATTGGCGAAACAATAATATCTGGACAGAATACACAACAACAAAAATAGCTTCGCATAAATATGATTCTGCTGCAACTTACAATATCCAATTAAGAGTGAAAGATAATTCCGGATGGACCGGTACTACTTCAAGAGAAGTTGTTGTAATTGCCCAAGGTAACAAACCTCCGGGTCCACCATATGATCCTACACCTGCCAATGGTGATGTTAACGTACCTGTTGAAACGACACTTTCATGGTTTTGTACCGATCCGGAAGGTGATTCTTTACTTTTTGATATTTATTTAGGTAAAACAATTGAACCCCCTGTTATTGTTCAGGATACGAACGTACAAATATTTAACCCAGTCACATTGGAAAATGGTGTGATTTATTATTGGAAAATTGTTGCAAAAGATAATAAAGGCAATGAAACTGAGGGTAATATTTGGTCGTTTGCAACAGAAGACCCTGTTGACCCATGCGATAATATAACATCGGTTAATTATGAAGGTCAGGTTTATCATACAATAGTGATTGGAAATCAATGCTGGTTAGACGAAAATTTGAATGTCGGAATAATGATAAATGGGGATTTTAATCAAACTAATAATGATACAATTGAAAAGTATTGCTATGACAACAATCCTGCAACTTGTACAACATACGGCGGGCTATATCAATGGGACGAAATGATGCAATACACATATTCAGGAGGAAATCAAGGTATTTGTCCCGATGGATGGCATCTTCCATCTTTTAATGAATGGACAGCATTATCCAACTTTTTAGGAGGTTCTGATATAGCCGGTGGCAAAATGAAAGAAACAGGAACAGTTCTATGGAATCCTCCTAATACGGGTGCAAATAATTGGAGCGGTTTTACAGCCTTACCAGGCGGTTATCGTTATATTGATTCAACCTTTAAAGATATAAGAAGCAGCGGAAATTTTTGGGCATCAACAGGATATGGAGCGATTGAAGCTAAATATGTTTCCTTGAATTATTTGTTTGAAAAAGCATTTTTTATGAATTTCCCAAAATCAGTTGGCTTTTCTGTAAGGTGTTTGAAAGACTGAAAAAGAGAGGTTATTTTTCTTTTTCAGAGCAATTTCAGAAATCTCACCGGTCAGTGCCAAATGAGACACAACTCGAAATTTCTTTTGTCTGATGAACCGCCGTATACGAGACCCGTATACCGAAAACTTTCGGGAGTGGTGTGAGAGGCGCACTGTCATTTGACCACCAGCCGCCTCGATTATGTGCTGTTAAAAATCTTCTTTAATTTGTGTCATTGAAATGATTTTGGATATTAGTACATTTTTTTCTTCCTTTTCATAATTATTTTATACTTTAGCAAATAATTAAACTTTAACTTTTATTAAAGACATGCTTCTCAAAGAAATCCCCAACTGGCGCTAATTTGTAAAGAGTACCTTCAAATATGTCGTTTATAATGACAAAAAACAAATTCAAACAAATTCAATATTTTTGCTTGAACGTCAGAAATATAAAATCTATATAAAGCAAACCAAAATAATAAAATCAAAACACTTTAAACATAATATGACAAACGAAGTAATAAAGAAATTAGAGACGGAATTGTGGGGAGCAGCAGATGAATTGCGTGCCAACTCAAAATTAACGGCTGCCGAATATAAAGATCCTGTTCTCGGTTTAATCCTTTTGCGTTACGCACAAAACAGATTTGAAGAAGCTAAAAACCAGATAGAGGATAATTTACCAATAAACCCAAGAACAGGCAAAAAAAGAAAGCTGTCAAAAAACGATTTGCTGGCTGCGGGTGCAATGTATTTACAAGCTGAATCGCAATACGAATATTTGGCAAACTTGCCCGAAAGCAATGATATTGCAGAAGCCGTAAATAATGCGATGCGATTGATTGAGGCTGATTACAAAGACCTTGAAGGAATTCTGCCAAAAAACTACCAGGAATTTGATGCCGATTTATTGCGTTCGCTTATTCGGGTTTTTAATAAAGATGCTGTAAAAAATATTTCCGGTGATGTTTTTGGCAGGATTTATGAATTTTTTCTAATGAAATTTTCAATGAGTGGTGCCGGTGCTCAGGAAGGGGGCGAATTCTTCACACCGCCTTCATTGGTTCAACTCATTGTAAATTTTATTGAACCCGAGCACGGAATTATACACGACCCGGCTTGCGGTTCGGGTGGTATGTTTGTGCAAACCGGCTATTTTGTTAAAAACCATACCAACAAACAGGTTAACGAGGCTATAACTGTTTACGGAACTGAACTTAAATCAAACAATGTTCGTTTGGCAAAAATGAACCTTGCTATACACGGAATTGAAGGGAAGATTTTAGAAGACAATACTTTTTACAGCGACCCGCATAATTTGATTGGCAAATGCGATTTTGTAATGGCTAATCCGCCTTTTAATGTAAAGAAAATTGACAAGAATAAAGATTATGTAAAAGAAGACCCTCGCTTACCTTTTGGCGTGCCAAAAGCCGACAATGGCAATTATATGTGGATACAGTATTTTAATTCTTATCTGAACGAAAAAGGGCGTACCGGTTTTGTTATGGCAAGTTCTGCTACCGATGCAGGTAATTCTGAAAAGCTGATACGCCAACAACTTATTAAAACCGAAAATGTAGATGTGATTGTTTCGGTGGGCAACAACTTCTTTTATACCCGTTCTTTGCCTTGTCATTTATGGTTTTTTGATAAAGGCAAACCACAGACAAACAAGAATAAGATTTTGATGCTTGATGCACGAAATACCTATCGTGTTGTGAACTCAACTATCAACGATTTTTCAGAAGGGCAATTATTAAACCTGACAACTATTGTTCAGCTTTACCGTGGAAATACCGAAGCCGTTACAATAGCTGATAAAGCGCATAAAAATGCTTTAAACGAACAGTTTGAAATGGTGAACGACCATTATAAAATCCTTGCAAAAGAATTAAAGCAATTATCTGTCGAATTAAAAATTGACGATTTAATTATTTCGGAAACGGTAAATTTTAGCAACTTTGATAATCCCGAAAATGCCGAAGAAATTCTAACTGCTTTTGAAAAACCTACACCAAAAGCACTGGATTTTATCAAAGAACTTGAAAAAGAAATTGCAGCACTCGTACAGACGAACAGCCGTTCGTCTCAAAAAATAGATAAGAAAACAGTAACCGCCAAAATGAAGCCTTTTAAAGACAAGCTGAACAAACTCAACAAACCTTTAAAAGAATATCAAATGCAGATTGCCGAATATTTGAAAGAGATTAAACAAAGGATAAGCGATTGGAAAAAACTTTTAGAATATTTCCCCGAAAATAAATATGCGGATGTTGAAGGACTTTGTAAAATAGTTGACTTTGAAGAAATAATAGAAAATGACTATTCACTTACACCCGGGCGATATGTTGGTTACAGCATACAAATTGATGAAGATTTTGACTACAAAGCCCGAATGAAAGAGATACACAGCGAACTGACAGAACTGAATACCGAAGCCAACGATTTAATGAATCAAATACAGAGCGTAAAATTGTAATGGAAGAACAAAACAAAATAGAAATATATCAAACTAAAGACAGCCAAACTATTGTTGAAGTAAAATTTGATGAGCAAACTGTTTGGCTTAGTCAAAAACAGATGGCAGAGTTATTTGATAAAGACAGCGACACCATAGGATTACATTTTAAAAATATTTTCAAAGAAGGTGAATTAGACGAAAACTCAACTACCGAGTATTTCTCGGTAGTTCAAAAAGAGGGCAAACGAAATGTAAAACGAAATGTAAAACGAAATATCAAATTTTATAATTTAGATGCTATTATATCAGTTGGTTATCGAGTTAATTCAAAAAGAGGAACACAATTCCGCCAATGGGCAACACAACGCCTAAAAGACTTCCTTGTAAAAGGTTATGCCATAAACGAAAAGCGATTGCACGAAAAACAGCAAGAAGTACTACATCTTAAAACAGGAATACAGATACTTAGCCGTGCCATTGAAGCAAGAAACGAAACCAAAGAAAACGAAATACTGAATATCTTTTCAACAGGTTTGGAACTACTTGACGATTATGACCACGAAGAATTAGCTTCTTTAACACTCTTTATTGCCACAAGCAAAAGCGATGAAGCTAATATTGTAAAGCGATTTATTATTAGTATTTTAAATAGAAATATTAACAAAATTCAAAGCGTGGAATTATGATGGAAGGGTGGAAAGAATATAGATTAGAAGAAGTTGCTGATGTTATTATGGGGCAATCACCACCTTCCAAATATTATAATGAGAAAGGTTCTGGACTGCCTTTTTTTCAAGGAAAGACAGAATTTAGAGAATTATTTCCGACAATTAGACAATATACAAACAAAATAACTAAAGAAGCTGAAAAAGACAGTGTGCTTTTTACTGTTCGTGCACCTGTTGGAGAATTAAACATTACTAAAGTCAAATGTTGTATTGGTAGAGGTTTAGCAGCAATTAATGCAAAAAATACAGATGAACAACGATTTATTTATTACACAATAAAGGTAAATCGTGAAGCATTTTTAGCTCGCTCATATGGAGCTGTTTATGATGCAATAAGTGGACCCGATTTAAGAAAAACAAAATTATTCTTACCTGAAAAATCGGAAATAAGATTAAAAATAGCCACCATACTCTCCGCCTACGACAACCTGATAGAAAACAACCTAAAACGCATTAAGCTGTTGGAGGAGATGGCACAAAAAACTTATGAGGAGTGGTTTGTGCGATTTAAAATTGATGGCGTAAAATTGACTATTGATGAGAAAACTGGGTTGCCGGAAGGGTGGCGGAAGGTGAAGTTGGGGGATGCTTGTAATCTAACAATGGGACAAAGTCCAAAATCCGAATTTTATAATATAGAACGAAAAGGATTACCATTCCATCAGGGGGTAAAAGATTATGGTGAAAGGTTTCCGACAAATACAATGTGGAGTATAAATGGTAATCGAGTAGCAGAAAAAGGAGATGTTTTATTTAGCGTAAGAGCACCTGTAGGAAGACTAAATATTGCCATCAACAAAATTATTTTAGGAAGAGGCTTGGCATCAGTTAGACATAAAAATGGATGGAATGGGTTTTTATTTAATCAATTAAAACAAATATTTTTTGAAGATAATTTAATGGGTGGTGGTGCTATATTTAATTCAGTAACTAAAAATGATATGTTAAGAATTGAATTAATTGAAGGTAATGAAAATACTATGCAAAAATTCAATCACATAGTTATTCCAATTGATAAAGAAATTGAAAATTTACATATCCAAAACCAAAACCTAAAAGAAGCCCGAGATATATTATTGCCACGGCTAATGACGGGGATGATAAATGTTGAAAAATTGAATTTATATCAGAGCAATGAGGAAAATTTATTAAATTTAGCAGCAGAAAGTAAAGCAAAATATGCAACTAACAGAAACTGACATAAAGAGTATTGCGCAATCCGGTGAAGGCTACAATGCCGAGTTCAAAGTTCGTGTTCCTGCAAAGGTAAAAGAGCTTACCGAAGAAGTTTGTGCCTTTGCCAATGCTGCCGGAGGAGTTGTGCTTCTCGGTGTTGATGATAATAATGAGATTCGCGGTATTGAAATCAACAATAAAAAACGGTCGGCAATTCAAAATTCGCTTCATCAAATTAATCCAAACTTGCATTGTCCCTTTTATTTTGTTGAAGTGGGCGGAAAACAAATTGGAGTAATTGAAGTGCCTTCGGGCTTACAAAAGCCATATACTTTGTCGGGAGCTATTTATGTCAGACAGGGGGCAAATTCACAGAAAATAATTTCGGTAGAGCAAATGCGTGATTTTTTTCAGCAATCGGGTCGTATCTATTTTGATGAGGGCAGTTGCAACAACTTTTCTTTTGAGAGTGATTTTGATAAAGAGTTTTTTAAGGAATTTAGGATAATTGCTGGCTTTTCTCCAGCTACAGAAGATTGGCAAATCATCAGGAATTTGCAATTGTTAGATGATGTCAATGTTTTTAAGAACGGTAGTGTATTGTTTTTCGGCAAACAACCTGAAAGCTATTTTGAAAAAGCCGTAATCCGCTGTGTTGCTTTTGAAGGCACCGACAAAGTCCAAATCATTGACGATAAAGTATGGGGAGGACCCTTAATGCAACAATACCGCGATGCCTTGCGGTGGCTGAAAACTAAATTGAGTGTGCGATATATTATTGAAGGAAGCGGACCCAGAAAAGAAGTATGGGAAATTCCTGAAACCGCTCTTAAAGAATCCATTATCAATGCCCTGTCTCATCGCGATTATTATGACAAAGGTGGCAGAACGATGATTGAATTGTTTGATGACCAGGTAGAAATAACCAATCCCGGTGGTTTAGTAAGTGCCATTTTACCTGAAGAATTCGGAACAAAAAGTTCGAGCAGAAATCCCCTGGTTTTTGGTTTATTCCAAAGAATGGATATGGTTGAACAAGTAGGCTCGGGAATCAGGCGGATAAAAACAGATATTCGTGAAGCCGGGTTGCCGGAACCTGTATTTAAAACCAAAGGTATGTTTACGATTGTTTTTCGAAGAAACAAATTGGGTGTAAAGTTGGGTGTAAAGTTGGGTGTAAAGTTGGGTGTAAATGAGCAGAATGTTTTTAATGCTATTCAGAATAATCCAGATGTAACAATACCGGAAATGGCTAAACTAATTGGAGTTAGTACAACATCAATAGAAAATAATTTAAAAAAGTTAAAAGATAAACAAATCATAAAGAGAGTGGGTTCAGATAAAACAGGACATTGGGTAATAATTGAAAATGAATAACATTATTGAAAGAAAAGGTTCAGACAAAACAGACTTTTGGAAAATAAATGGATAAACTGTGGAATAAAACTAATATGAGCAACGAATATTCAGAAGATAATCTCGTAGAAGCAGCAGCCCAACAAGCATTAGAAAATTTGGGTTGGCAGGTAAAATTTGCCTGGTATAAAGAAACTTTTGGTGAAGATGGGTTATTAGGACGTGACAATAAATCAGAAGTCATTCTCAAACGATATCTGTTAAAGGCCTTAACAAAATTAAATTTAGGACTACCTAATGTTGCCTACCAACACGCTATTGACCAAATAATCCAAAAAGCAGCGGATAAAACATTAGTTCAAATCAATAAAGAAAAATATACTCTATTAACCAAAGGAATTGATGTCAGTTTCACTAATGATAAAGGTGAACTGATAAAGAAAAAATTACGGGTTTTTGATTTTGATAATCCTACCGAAAATCATTTTCTGGCTGTTCGTCAACTGGAAGTAGTAGGAGAATTATACAACCGCAGACCCGATATTGTAGGTTTTGTAAATGGTATTCCTTTGGTGTTTTTCGAACTCAAAGCCCATCATACAAATTTACGCAATGCATACACCGATAACCTAACCGATTATAAAGATACTATCCCGCACATTTTATATAC
This sequence comes from Bacteroidota bacterium, assembly GCA_030622635.1. Classification (GTDB taxonomy): domain Bacteria; phylum Bacteroidota; class Bacteroidia; order Bacteroidales; family JADFUO01; genus JADFUO01. The sequence continues at coordinate 6,278 of JAUXFX010000014.1, read as the reverse complement.
CAATGCTTTTATCATTTTAAGCAATGGAACAGATGCAAGAGTTGGAACAGTAACAAGTCCATACAAATTTTTTGCAGAGTGGAAACGAATTGAAGAACACGATAAAGGAATAGTAAGACTTGATACTATGCTTAGAGGTACTTGCGATAAAACTCGATTAATAGATTTGTTCGAGAATTTTATTCTTTTTGATAATTCTGCAGGCGATAGTGTAAAGATATTGGCTAAAAACCACCAGTTTATTGGTGTAAATAAAGTTCTGAATAAAGCAACAAACATTGAAGAACTTAAAGGAAAATTGGGTGTATTCTGGCACACACAAGGAAGCGGAAAATCCTATTCAATGGTTTTTATCGCTCAAAAAATTCACAGAAAATTTGGTGGTAGCTACACTTTTTTACTTGTAACCGACCGTACAGAATTAGAACGCCAACTTTACGATACATTTACAGGAGTTGGATCGGTAACGGAAAAGAATGTAAAAGCAGAAAACCGAGACCATTTGCGGGAGTTGCTCAAAGAAAATCACCGTTACATTTTTTCTTTAATTCATAAATTTTCAATAGACAAGAAAAAGGAAAGCGAATATCCGCTAATTACAGACAGAGAAAACCTAATTGTAATTTCAGACGAAGCCTACCGAACACAAGCAGGAACATTTGCTCGTAATATGCGTTTTCACGGTATTCCAAATGCTTCATATCTTGGTTTTACAGGCACACCATTAATCAAAGAAGAATTAGAGCTTACAAAGAATATTTTTGGTGAATATGTTTCTGTTTACGATTTTAAACGAGCCATTGATGATGGTGCTACACTTCCTTTGCGTTACCTGAACAAAGGAGAAAAATTAGATATTGAAAATCCGCAATTGGATGAAAAAATGGCGGAACTTATAGAAAATGAAGACTTAGACGAAGACCAACGTAGAAAATTAGAAAGAGAATTTAAACGGGATTATCCGGTGCTCACTTCCGAAAAACGATTAGATGCTATTGCAAAAGATTTGGTATGGCATTTTAATGAAAGAGGTTATCAGGGAAAAGCAATATTTGTTGCACTTGACAAACCAACGGCAGTAAGAATGTATGATTTGATAATGAAATACTGGCCGGACTATGTTACTGATTTAAAAGAAAGAATAAAAAATGCACAAGACCAACAAGAAGAATTACAGCTTAAACGAAAACTCAGTAAAGTTGATGAAACGGAAGTTTGTGTTGTAGTCAGCAGCGAGCAAAACGAAGTGGACAAATTCCGCAAAATGAATTTAGAAATTGCACCACATCGTAAAAAAATAGTGGAAAGAGATTTAGAAAAAGAGTTTAAAGACGAAGAAAATCCGTTCCGTTTTGCAATTGTATGTGCAATGTGGATTACCGGTTTTGATGCACCTTGTGTTTCTACAGTTTATTTAGATAAACCGATTAAAGGACATACATTAATGCAGACCATAGCCCGTGCAAACCGTGTTTATGATGACGAAAAAGAAAACGGTTTGATTATAGATTATGGAAATGCTTACAAACAATTAGAAAAAGCCTATTCTGTTTACGGTGAAGGTGGCGACAGAGGAAATACAGGCGTTTCGGGAACAAATGGCAAAGGAAGAGACGAAAGACCTGTTGAATTGCTTGAAACATTGGCAGATGAATTAAAAGAGTCCATACGTGCCACAAAAGGTTACTTAAAAGAACTTGGTTTTAATTTACCGGATTTGATGAATGCCAAACCAATGGAAAAACTGGCAAAAATTAATGAAGCAACCGATAAAGTAACATTAAACGAAACCACCCGAACCAAATTTGAGATAATGGCAAGAGATGTTTTCAGAAAATACAAAGCACTTTATCCCGAAGACGAAATAAAACCTTTCATTAAACAATTCAATGCGATTGAAGCCATTTATGACGCATTAAACCAAAAAGTAAAAACGGCAGATATTACTGAAATTATGATGCAGCTTCAAGGTATGGTAAACGAGAGTGTTTTTATTAAGAATAATAAAGAATATTTTGATTTTGTACCTAATTCTGAAGAGCAATCTATTGACCTGTCAGGTCTCGATTTTGATAAATTAAAGAGAGCATTTGCAAAGATTAAAATGAAAAACACAATGGTCTTTGACTTGCAAAAAGCAATTGAAAAGAAATTAAAGCAAATGATAAAGGAAAATCCTTTGCGCCTGGAATTTTACGAAAAATACAAAGAGATTATTGATGATTATAACAACGGAAAAGATATAAACGCAACAAAAAAAGCATTTGACGATTTAACCGACTTTCTCGAAACCTTATCAGAAGAAGATACAAGGGCAATGCGAGAAGGACTTGATGAAGAAACACTTGCGATTTTTGATTTATTGAAAAAAGAAAGCCTAACCGACAACGAAATTGAAGAAGTTAAAAAGGTATCTAAACAGACATTGGAAACTTTAAAAACTAAAAAATTAAAAGTTGAACGTTGGAGAGAAAGCACTCAGTTAAAAGCACAGGTAAAAACGACAATTTACGATTCACTTTTAAAGTTACCACAAGAGCCATATCCTGATAAAGAAGTAGATGAAAAAACGAATGTAATTTATCAGCACATATTTACAAATTATTTTGGTGGAGGAAAAAGTGTTTATGATTTAAAAGTAGCGTAAAAACAAAATGATCTTTTAATTAAAGTGGAGCATAACGGAATCGAACCGATGACCTCTTGACTGCCAGTCAATAAATTTACCTTTCTTTTGATTTCTGATAATTTGCTTTATTTACTTAAATGTAGTAATATAAGTTTAATAGATAATAATATTTTCTTGTAATTATGTTTTGTTTTTCAATAATTGTATGTGTATTTGTATGCAAATAAATAAAAATCTTTTATTATGGATACTGAAAGAAAAAAACCGGAAGTAACTACTTCCATTATTTTAGATACAAGATATACCAAAAAGGATGATACATTCCCCCGTTAAGTTAAGAATTACATTTGAAAGAGAACAAAAATATTACAGCATAAAGGGGCAGTCATATACAAAAAGTGATTATGAAAAAATTATTGCACCTAAGCCCAGAGGAGTGTATAAAGTAGCAAAAAGAAAATTAGATAGTATTGAGAATAGAGCTATTACAATTATAGATGAAAACTTAAGTGAATTTTCATTTGAGGATTTTGAAAACCTTTATAAAAACAAGAAAAAGAAAAAAAACACTATTCAAGATTTTTTTGAAACCAAAATAAAAGAACTGAAAAAAGAAAGTAAATTTCAATCTGCAATTCTTTATAGAGCTGCCTTAAAGTCTTTAAATGAATTTGCAAAGAAATTAACTGACTTTCAATAAAGTTATGTATTAAAAGAAAAAAGAGGCAATGAATAAAATACCTGATATAAACATTTAAAAAATAAAATAATGCAAATTCAATTAATCCAATCTAAAATATTTAAATTGAGAAACAAAAGGGTTATGATGGACTTTCATCTGGCTGAATTGTATGAAGTGGAAACAAGGACATTAAAACAAGCAGTCAAAAGAAATTTAACCAGGTTTCCTGATGACTTTATGTTTCAACTTACAAAACCTGAATGGAATGAACTTATCACAAACTGTGATAAGTTGCCTGAAAACATCAAACATAACCCCGGCACACCTTTGGCATTTACAGAACAGGGAGTAGCAATGCTTGCAAGTATTTTAAGGAGTAAAAAAGCTATTGAGGTAAATATTTTAATTGTGAGAGCTTTTGTTTTACTTAGGCAATATTACATGGATTATAAGGAACTAAAACAACAAATTAATGCTATTGAAAAGGAAATGAACATGAAATTCAAAGATATTAATGAAGCACTTAAATATTTATTAAATCCAATAAACCCACCCCGGGAACCGATAGGATATAAAATCAAAAAGAACAATGAATAAAATTCCAAATATTAACCTTAAAATTTACAAACATGACCCAATTTAGAGAATTACCGGAACCAGTCATTGAGAAGAAGTAAATGAAAAAACTAATGTGGTTTATCAACACATATTTACAAATTACCCTGGTGGAGGAAGAAGTGTTTATGATTTAAAAGTAGCGTAAAAACAAAATGATCTTTTAATTAAAGTGGAGCATAACGGAATCGAACCGATGACCTCTTGACTGCCAGTCAAACGCTCTAGCCAACTGAGCTAATGCCCCTTTTCGGTTGCAAATTTAGAAAAATTTTAATAAAAATAAAAAAAGGGACAAGCTTACTTCATCCCTTTCAGTTTCTGCTCCCCCTGTTGGACTCGAACCAACGACCCTCTGATTAACAGTCAGATGCTCTAACCAACTGAGCTAAGGAGGAATTTTTTTTAAAAAGTGGTGCAAAAGTATAAAAATATTTTATAATAACAATGCCTTTTATAAAAAATCTGAACGTGAAATTCTTAATTTTTATAAGATCCGAAAGAGTGATTTTTTCAGCAGTTATAATTTCTTTACGGTTATTTAAAATTATCTTCATTTGTTTGAATTTCATTATACGAAAGTATAAAATATTTAATATTTTTGCCGGTAATAAATCAATAATAATCTAAATATTTAAGAAATGAAAAACAATCATAAGCATTTAAAAGAGTGGAAATATGAATGGACTCCACTTGACAAAGGTTATACAGACAAGATTTTGTACATCAATGTTTCTGATAATGAAATAATAGAAAAATCCGTACCTGCATTAATGAAAGAAAAATTTATCGGAGGTAAAGGTTACGGATTAAAACTTTTATGGGAAGCAACAAAACCGGATACAAAGTGGAATGATCCTGAAAATGAAATTATAATCTCGTCAGGCCCGATTGGTGGTATCACTCAATATTCAGGTGCAGGAAAGTCGCTTGTTGTTTCAATTTCACCGCAAACTAACTCGGTGATGGACAGCAATGTCGGTGGCTTTTTCGGTCCGTTTTTAAAATTTTCTGGCTTTGATGCCATTGAATTACAAGGCAAAGCCGTTAATGATGTTATTATTTATATTGACGGTGTAAATCATAAAGTTGAGATTTTTGAAGCTTCCGAAGAACCCGTTGACAGCCATTTGCTTGCAGAAGAACTTACTGAAATGTTTGCCGAAAACGAAAAAGACAAAAAAAATATTGGTGTTGTTTCTACAGGTGCAGCAGCCGAACATTCATTAATCGGTATGTTGAATTTCAGTTTTTATGACCCCAAAAGAAAGCTCGTACGTTTGAAACAAGCAGGTCGTGGCGGAATTGGAACTGTCTTCAGAGATAAAAAGATAAGGGCAATAGTTGCTAAAATTCCCGGAGTTAAAGGTAATCTCAATAATGTAGTTGACCTTAAAGCCATCATGGAAAGAGGTAAAATCTTCAACAAGGAAATGAGGGACCTTGACGATTCTCAGGCAGAAATGAGAACAAAAGGAACTGCTCATCTGGTAAACATTATGAATGATTATGATTTGTTACCAACTCATAATTATAAGTTTGGGAGTTCTCCTGAAGGTGATAAAATTCACGGGGATGTATGGAAAGAGAGATTTACTCAAGGAATTCCCGATGGTTGCTGGATCGGCTGTAACATGGCTTGTTCCAAAGGTGTTGATAATTATGAATTAAGGACAGGACCTTATAAAGGACAAAAAGTATTAGTTGACGGACCTGAATATGAAAACGCCGGCGGATTGGGCTCAAACTGCGGAATCTTTAATCCCGATTATATTATTGAAGCTAACTTTTACTGCGATACTTACGGTATTTGTACGATTTCATGGGGAACACTTTTGGCATTCTTAATGGAATGTTATGAAAACGGTATCCTTAATGAAGAAAGAACCGGTGGATTAAAACTTAATTTCGGAAATACGGATTCTGCAATGGAACTAATGCATCAGCTTGCAAGAGGCGAAGGATTTGGTGTTATCGCAGGAAAAGGAACAAGAAAAATGAAAGAAATATTTGCTGAAAAGGGTTGGGGCGACGCAAAATTTCTTCAGGATATTGCAATGGAAAACAAAGGGCTGGAATATTCCGAATATGTTTCAAAAGAATCATTGGCTCAGCAGGGTGGTTTTGCAATGACCAACAAAGGACCTCAGCATGACGAAGCATGGCTGATATTCATGGACATGGTCAATAATCAAATCCCAACTTTTGAAGATAAAGCTGAAGCTCTGCACTATTTCCCGATGTTCAGAACTTGGTTCGGTTTGGTGGGATTATGTAAATTACCATGGAATGATGTTGAACCTGTAAACAATGCCGAAACAGATGAACCGGCTAAAGTTCCCGAACATGTTG
>JAUXFX010000050.1 GCA_030622635.1 Bacteroidota bacterium | reverse complement strand
TGTTACAGAATTTATTATTATTCCTCAAGGTTATGATGTAAAATTTGAAGCAGGAACAATTTTGGATTTTCAAAACAATGCTGGTTTTATTTCATATTCACCTGTTGAAATGTCTGGTAGTATAAATGAACCGGTTACAATTACATCAAGTGATGGAACTGCAATGGGATTTACGGTTTTGCAGGCAAATAAAAAATCAATTGTTAATTACACTGTTTTCAACAATTTAAATACATTGGATTATAATGGCTGGACTTTAACAGGGGCAGTAAATTTTTATGAATCGGATGTAGATATTTTAAATACGGACTTTGATAATAACTTATGTGAAGATGCTTTGAATATTATCCGTTCTGAGTTTAATTTAAAAAATTGTTTGTTTGAAAATATTTTCGCCGATGCTTTTGATTCGGATTTCAGTGATGGGAATGTTATAAAAACTGTCTTTCAAAATATTGGCAATGATGCTATTGATTTTTCAGGGAGTGAAATTTATATTGATTCATGTAAAATTTTTAATGCCCGCGATAAAGGTATAAGCGCAGGTGAGATTTCGGATATTATTGTGAAAAATACTTTAGTGAAAGGTTCAAATATTGGTTTTGCTTCAAAAGACAATTCAGTAGTTGAAATTTATGATTCCCAAGCTATTGATTGTAATTATGGAATTGTGATATTTAAGAAAAAACCGGAATTCGGTCCTGCTGTTGTTAAGGTTAAAAAATGTAAGTTTGAAAATATAAACACCTTGTTTTTGGTTGAAAAAGAATCAACGCTTTATTATAACAGGAAAATTATTCAGGGTGACAAAAAAAATGTTGCAGCTTTATTTTACGAAAATTATTAGTTTTGGTGAAAGTAGAAATTGACTTATTTTGCAGCCTTCTATTTATATGATAATGTAAAAAATATTAGTAAACGAATTTAATAAATTGTATTTTTGCATTAAATATATAAGCCTGATTCAAAATTAAAAATTTAACTGTATTCAATAATAATATCAAAAATGAAATCATATATAATACTTATAAAAGTGTTGTTAATTAGTTTAACAATAAATGCTCAAAGTGATTCAGTGTTATACTCTTTCTTTATTGCAGGACATACTTTTGGACAACTGGGAGTTAATAATATTGGACTACATCCACCTTTTAAAGAAAAATTCGTATATATTCAGAGCCGGCCTGAAATCCATTTTGGTGTTTTTACCGGCGACATTGTATCACAGAATCCGACTGCACAAGATTGGGATGAAGTTGATGCAGATATTGACACTTTAGGTTTGCCTGTATATTTTGCCGTGGGGAATCATGATATGGAGAACAGACCTCTGTTTGAGAGTAGGTATGGAGATACATACTATAACTTTACATATAAAAATGATTTATTTATTGTTTTAGATCCAAACATTGATGAATGGAATATATCCGGAACACAATTAGAATTTCTAAAAAATACAATTGACAGTAATTATCAATCAGTTGAAAATATATATGTTTTTTTTCATCAGCTTTTGTGTTGGGAAAGTGATAATATATATAAAAATGTAATTCCAAACTCATTTGCAGGAAGAGCTGATACTATAAATTTTTGGACAGAAGTTGAACCTCTTTTCCATCAATTACCGAATAAGATTATTATGTTTATGGGAGATTTTGGGGCAGCAAGTTGGAGTGATGATGTAATGTATGATTTATATGATAATATTAGTTTTGTTGGAAGTGGGATGGGTGAAGGTATTGGGGACAATTTTGTTATTATTAATGTAAAAACAGATAAAACAATAGATTATGATTTAATTTGTTTAAATGATAGTATTAATTGTCTTGGAGAATTGACAGATTATGCTATTTCTATAAATAACATTGATTTATTTACTACTCTAAAAGTTAAACTCTACCCAAATCCGGCTAATAATTTTATTACAATTGAATTAGATGATACTAATGAAACAATTATACAATTATATAATGTTAATGGTCAATTAATTTTACAAAAAAATACAAAAGGAATTAACAAAGAATATATTGACTTAACATCATTATCGAATGGACTTTATTTAGTAAAAATAATTAGTAAAGTTAATCAAACTAATATAAAATTAGCAATTCAATAAAATTAGCTCAAATATATATGCATAAAGCTAATACAAGCATCTCTTTTTTTATATTTATTTTAATTTTTGTTTTATTTATATATAGCTGCAAACAAAATCATACTCAAAAACTATTAGAAGTATTTTGCGATACAGAACAAACAGCCCAGGGAAGAAAATATTTGGTTTCTTCCGATAGTAGTTTTAAAATATTAGGTGGGTATGCTCAATCAGACGAGCAAGCACATTCCGGTAAGTTTTCAGTTAAATTACCCGGACCCAGTTCATACGGTATGATATGTGTTTTAAAAAATGTTCAAGCTAACGATCATTATCAGGTTAGTGTTTGGAGAAAAAGTGAAAATAACGCAGGGATATTGGTTGTGCCTGATACTACGCACAATAAAATATTTTTAACTACACGAAAACCTGTTGAAAAAGATAAAAACGGATGGGAATTATTAAAAATGGATGTTTTTGTACCACCTGATTTTAATGAAAAATTAAAAGTATATGTCTGGAACAATGAAAATTCAGTTGTATATTTTGATGATTTAAAAATTGTTCAGTTACCTGAATAAATTGAATTTGATTATTTTTGCAGCCGTTATAAATTTAAAATAAATTGAAATTATGAATACTAAATGGGAATTATTTCAGAAATTTTTAATAACAGAAAATGCCCAAATCTCAGTTACTGATTTTATAATAAGTTCAGTAGTTATTGTTATTCTCTCGTTTTTATTGGAAAAAACATACGCAAAATGTGCAAAAAGTTTATCCAACAGGAAAATGTTTGCAGCTAATTTTATGCTGATTGCCTTTACAACTATGTTGATTATTTCAATTGTAAAATCTTCTTTGGCTTTATCATTAGGACTTGTGGGTGCTTTGTCAATCGTAAGGTTTCGTGCTGCTATAAAAGAACCGGAAGAACTCATTTATTTATTTTTCGCAATTTCAATCGGATTGGGTTTAGGAGCAAATCAAATCACAATAGTATTGGTTGCCTTTGTTATTGCAATGATGATTTTATGGATAAGATTTTGGTTTACAAGAAAAAGTACAAGTCAAAACCTGTTTTTTACAGTAAGCTGCTCATCACCGTCTTCAATACAATTAAATGACATTATACGAATTGTCAAGGAAAATTTTAAACAATCCGAATTGAAACGTTTTGATGAAAATAAAGAAAATATTGAAGCTTCGTTTTTGGTTGAATCACCAAAACCGGAAAACCTTCAATTATGTAAAGATAAATTGCAAAAATTAAGTGATTCGGTAAAAATTACTTTTGTTGATAACAAGAGTTATTAACCATAATGATTCCATCCCATATAATTTACCAAATGTCTGAATCAAAAGAATCCAAAGCAAACATCCGGTACGAACGAAAATTTGTTGTAAAAAATCTTTCCAAACCGGGTATTGAGCAAATTGTAAAAAATCATCCGGCTGCTTTTTCCGAAATTTTTCATGAAAGGAATGTTAACAATATTTATTTAGACACACCCGATTTATCTTTCTTTTTAGATAATGTTGTCGGCAATAGCAAAAGAAAAAAGGTAAGGATAAGGTGGTACGGTGATTTATTCGGTGAAATAAAATCACCGGTTTTAGAGTTTAAATTTAAAACAGGAATGGTTGGCAAAAAGCTGAAGTTTTTATTAAAACCCTTTCAATTGAATTTGAATTTTAATATTGATATTCTAAAAGACATCTTTGTCCGCTCCGAGTTGCCTGCATGGGTTTTACATGATATTTTACCTCTTGAACCTCATTTATTAAACGGATACACACGAAAATATTTCCGGTCGTTTGATAAAGATTTCCGGGTTACTGTTGATAATAATATGATTTATCGGTATATCTCACGAAGAAATAATTCCTTTACTAATCATTCTATAAACTATACAGATGTAATTGTTGAACTAAAATATAATTTTGATAAAGACGATTTGGCTAACTCAATTACAAATCATCTTCCTTTCCGTATAACAAAAAGCTCAAAATACGTAAACGGAATTGAATGTTTCAGTCAGGGGATTGCTGTTTAGAGACCTTTTTTAAATTACGATTAACGATTTTAGATTTCAGAAGTTATTCATTTTTCGCAACTCGCAACTCGTAACCCGCAACCATTCAACCATTCAACCATTCAACCATTGATGCTTGATAATTGTTTTTTAGGATATAATTTTGATTTCATTCATGAAAATAAATCCTTTTAACTCTGCGGGAAATACCTGTTAATATTTCGTATGGAATTGTATCCATATCTTTAGCTATGTTCTGAATAGGATAATCATCTCCGAAAATGATTACTTCATCTCCTTCCTTTGCCTGAATATCAGTAATATCAATCATACACATATCCATGCAAACATTACCAACAATATAAGCTGATTTTCCATTAACAAACAATTTTCCGCTGCGGTTGCCAAGTTTACGACTAAGTCCATCTGCGTATCCGATGGGAACAATCGCTATAACCATATCATTTTCAGCTACACCTTTACGATCATAACCTATTGTGTCTTTTGCAGGAATATTCTTTATCTGTGAAATACTTGATTTGAGTGTAGTAACATTTTCCAAAGAATTTTGTTCGGTTTTATCAAAAGCAATTCCATAAAGACTTATACCTATCCGTACCATATCAAGACTGGCAGATGGAAAACGGTTTATTCCGGCAGAATTCAGTATATGAAGCAAAACAGGATGGTCAATTTTTGATTTCAGTAAATCGCTCATTTTTTCAAACAGGCTTATCTGCAGGCTTGTAAAATCATCATGTGCCGGCTCTTCACTCGCTGCAAGATGAGAAAAGATTGATTGAACATAAATTGATTTATTAATTTCCAGTTGCTTTGACAGTTTATCAATATCCTTTTCCTCAAATCCGAGGCGGTGCATACCTGTATCAAGTTTTATATGGATTTTTACCGGCTTGTTTTTTGGAAGGATATTTTTCTTTATTGCTTTTTCAAGTAAACCAAGTATTCTGAAATTATATATTTCGGGCTCAAGGCTATGCTTGATTATTCCGTCAAAACTTTGTTCATCGGGATTCATAACCATTATAGGTACGGTAATTCCTGCCTTTCTCAACTCAACACCTTCATCTGCATAAGCAACTGTTAAATAATCAATCCTGTGATACTGTAAAACATTGGCAATCTCAAAACTACCGCTACCATAAGAAAAAGCCTTTACCATTGCCATAATTTTGGTTGAAGGATTTAATTTTGAGCGATAATAATTAAGATTATGTACCATTGCATTAAGGTCAATTTCAAGGATAGTTTCATGAGCTTTTTGCTGCAATGCTTTACTTATCTGCTCAAATTCAAATATCCTGGCACCTTTCAATAATATGCTTTCGTTACGAAATGATGAAAAAGAAAATTTCCGGAGAAATTCATCAGTAGTTAAGTAAAAACATTTATCAATTTTAAATTTATCTGCTTGTTTACTGATTGCCGTTCCTATTCCGATAATTCGCTTAATTCCTTTGTTTGATAATAAATCAGCTATTCCTGAATAAAGATCAATATCATTTCTTCCGCTTTGAAGTATATCGGACAATATTATTGTTTTTTCCTTATGTTGTTTTTGCTGATTCAAAAAATCCAGGGCAATGCTGAGTGAATTAATGTCAGAGTTATAACTGTCGTTGATGATTGAACAATTATTTATTCCTTCTTTTAATTCTAATCTCATTGCGATTGAACAAAGCTTTGACATTCGTTTGACTATCAAATCATTTTCATATTTCAAAAAAAGCATTGTTGCCCAGCAATGTATCGCATTTTCAATTGAAGCATTATCAGTAAAAGGAATAATAATTTTGATATTTTCATTTTTAAATTCAGCAGTAATTTCTGTTTCCCTATTAAGTTTTGAAATGTTTATGATTAGAATATCTGCTCCGGGTTTTTTGCTCCATGTAAATGAATTAATGTTTTTTAGAATTTCGGATCTAATAATTATTTCCTGTATTTCAGCATGGTCGGGTGAATAAATTAGTGTATCAACTTTGGTAAATAATTTTAATTTTTCCCCCACTTTTTGATTTGTTTGGATAAAATTTTCATCATGAGCTTGTCCGATATTTGTAAAAATTCCGATAGTAGGCTGAATAATTGTTTGAAGTTTATCCATTTCATCCGGCTCGGATATACCTGCTTCAAAAATTGCAAGATCATATTTTTGTTCCATTTGCCAAACGGAAAGCGGAACACCTATCTGTGAATTATAACTTTTCGGACTCCTGATAATTTTAATATTTTCACTCATCAATTGGTATAACCATTCTTTTACTATGGTTTTTCCGTTGCTTCCGGTAATACCGATTACAGGGATATCAAATTTTTTGCGATGTGCAGCACTTAATAATTGCAGGGCATTAAGTGTATTTTTAACAAGAATAAATGCAGTATTTTTATATTCCTTGAAATTTTTAGGCAGATGTGAAATAATAAAATACCTGATACCTTTTTTATATAGCTCATCAATATATTTATGCCCGTCGTTTCTTTTGCTTACCAGAGCAAAAAAAATACAATTATCCGGTGAGATCAGTCTGCGGCTGTCTATTAGAATATCTTTTATGGGAATATCATGGGATTGATTGGATATCAAATCACCTTTTACAATTTTTTCAATTTCTGAAACCGGGTAATCTATTCGGGGCATAATAAATGTTAATTCGGGGTTAATATAAAATTCAAATCTTTGCGCCTCTGCGTCTTTGCGTGATGAATTATTCAGGTTAGGACTGCAGACTGTCTATGTTAAAAAAATGTTTCAAGTTTCATGTTAAAAAACACAGTAACTATGTTTGCGAATTATTCTGGTCGGGTGTGCTGATTTTAAGCGGGTTTTTGTTTAATTCTTCATAAATCTGCCGGTTTTTATATATATCTATTGCAAAAAATATTGCCTGCCTGAACGATTCGGGTGATGCTTCATTTTTGCCTGCAATTTCATAAGCTGTTCCGTGTGCAGGAGATGTTCTGACGTAAGGTAAACCGGCAGTAAAATTCACACCGCTTCCAAACGAAAGGGCTTTAAAAGGAATCATTGCCTGATCGTGGTACATGGCTAAAACACCGTCAAATTGAGAATATGTATTTGACCCGAAAAATCCATCGGCAGGATAAGGTCCATAAATCAAAATATCATCATCAAATGCTTTTTTTATTGCCGGTATAATAATTTCCTGTTCTTCTTTTCCTATTAAACCATCATCACTTGCATGAGGATTCAGACCGAGTACAGCAATTTTGGGTTTTCTAATATTAAAATCTTTGATTAAAGAATCATTCATGATCCTGAGCTTGTCAATAATAATTTCCTGCGATAATTTACCGGCTACATCCTTCAATGGGATATGACCGGTAACTACCCCTATCCTGAAATTTTCACTGACCATCAGCATCAGGAATTTATCACATTCGAATTTTTGAGCAAGGTACTCGGTATGTCCGCGAAAGTTAAAATCCTTTGACTGAATATTCTTCTTATTTATGGGTGCTGTAACAAGTACATCTATTTCATTATTTTTTAAGCTTTTTATTGCAGATTCAAGTGCAAGTAATGATAATTCACCTGCTGTTTGGGTGGATTTGCCAAGTTCAATTTTTACTTCTCTATCATAGCAATTTATTATGTTAGGTCGTTTAGGATTGGCATATTCGGGCTTTTTAATCAAATTAAAACTAAAATCATTAATATTTAAAGCCTTTCTATGATAAGATGCAACTTTTGAAACACCAAAAACAACAGGGGTGAAAATTTCAAAGATACGGGAATCAATAAATGATTTAATTATAATTTCATAACCTATCCCGTTGATGTCACCGTGAGTAATTCCAACTTTTATTTTATTTTCTTTTTCAGGAATGTTGTTCATTGTAGTTGATATTTTTTTGCAAAGATAAGATTTATTTGTATCACTATTTCACATATAACGTATAACTCTTATTAATATTTGTTTGTAGCTTTGAGTTACGTTATGAATAATGCAGGTTAAAGATATAAAAAAAACTTGATTTTCGCTATTTATTTTTGTATATTTACGGACAAACTTAAAATAATGAAAATAACATAAAAATTGGAGGTTGTTATGGATTATGATTTTTTATGTCCCAAATGCAAAGGTTATCTGAGGGTTGGTAATAATATAATTTTCACTACTAAAACAAAAAAATGTAAAGGCGGATTGATACTAATGCATTCCGAATTAGGAAATTACAAATTTGAACACCATCCGTCATTTAGTTTTGAAGAGGGTCAGCAGATAGATTTTTACTGCCCGATTTGTATGCATAAACTAACTTCAAAAAGGCATGATAATCTTGCAAAAGTAATTATGAGAGATGAAAACAGAGTTGAATATGAAATACTGTTTTCAAGGATAGCAGGAGAAAAAAGTACCTATAAAATTATCGGTGAAAAAATGGAAGTTTTTGGCGAACAGAGCTCAACATATATTGATTATTTAAATTTAAGCCAGATGTTTTAGATTTATTCAGCACTTACTTTTAATAAAATCAAACAATAATCTTACACCTGTTCCGCTTCCTCCAATACCCCTGTAACTGTCTTTTTTTTCTAAAAACGCCGGCCCTGCAATATCGAGATGGATATATGGATATTTTGTAAAGTGCTCAAGAAATTTTCCTGCAGTAATTGCTCCGCCTGTTGTGCCGCCAATATTTTTTATATCAGCAATTTCTGATTTTAGCTCTTCGGAATATTCATCCCAGAAAGGAAATTCAACAACACGTTCATAAACATTTTTTCCGCTTTTTTGTAATTCTTTAAATTCCTTTTCTGATTTTGTTTCCATCCCCACAATTCCGTATTTTCCAATTGCCCTGTGGGCTGAACCTGTCAAAGTGGATAAATCAATAACAAGTTTGGGATTATATTTTTTAGCGTAACTAAGTGCATCTGCCAAAATCATTCTGCCTTCGGCATCGGTATTGATGACTTCTACAGAGGTTCCGTCAAACATTGTAATAATATCACCGGTAACATAAGCATTTCCGTCAAGCCGGTTATCAGTTGCAGGTATCAAACCTATAATATGAACAGGAAGCTTAGCCATTGAAATTGCATAAATTGCAGAAGCAACAGCAGCAGCACCTGCCATGTCACTTTTCATATTTTCCATATAATTGCCTGTTTTGATATTTAAGCCGCCGGTGTCGAAAACAACCCCTTTTCCAACAAAAACATAAGGTTTTGTATTTACCGGCGAATCAGGCTTCCATTCAATAATTGTAAATGTGGGAGGGTCAATACTGCCTTTGTTAACTGCAAGCAAACCTCCCATTTTTAGAACTTCAATTTTTTTCTTGTTTAAAACCTCAACTTTTGCACCTGTTTCACTGCCCATTTTTTCAATTTCTTTTGACAGGGTTACAGCATTTAAAAATGAAACCGGTTCGTTAATCAGATCTCGACAAATATTAGTTGCTTTTATTATTATATTCAGCGTTTCAATATTAGCTTTTTTTACAGTCTTTGAAAAAATATTAATTGATTTTAGCGAATTTTCTTTTTTTTCTTTTTTATATTTCAAAAACCGGTAATTACTCAGAGCCATCCCTTCTGCAAAAGCTAAGGTTTCATCTGCCTTTCCTTCAACATCATTAATAAATATTTTGCTTATTTTATTATCGTTTATTTCAGCTAATATTTTATCTCCGGCTTTTCTGCACAATTCAAGCTTTTTGTATTTAATCTTTTCATTTTTGATAAACCGGATAAAAATCCAATTTGTGATGTGATTAAAAGATATCAGCTCTTTTTTGTTTTTCGTATATTGTTGCTTTGCATAATTTATCTCAGTTTCAGATAAAATATCTGTATTAAGATTTTTTAAATCGGATAATAAAAAGACAATATTTTCTGTATCCGCAACCTTGTTAACTTTAATGATTTTTGTATTCATAAAACTTATTAATTTGTTTAATAATTTTTTCAGTGGCACCGGTTTTTTCAAGAATATAATTTTTACAGATTTCCGAACATTTTAAATAATAGCTTTGGTTTTTCAACAATTTGTTGGTTATTATTTTTAAATCATTAATATTTGAAATACTAAATGCCCCACCGAGTTTAACCAAATCCCTTGCTTCCTGAAACTTGTGATATTTAGGACCAAATATTACAGGTTTGCCATAAGTTACCGGCTCCTGGATATTATGAATATCTACTCCGAAGCCACCACCAATATATGCTATGCTTGCATATTGGTAAAGATGGGCAAGAATCCCGACAGAATCAATTATTAAGATATCCGCATCATTAATATTTTTATCAGTAGCTTCTGAATATCTTAAAACTTTGGTATTAATATTTTTTATAAGAGAGTCAATCCTCTCTTTATGAGTTTCGTGAGGGGCGATAATAAACTTCAGATCATGTAAATTGCTTTTTATTAAATCAAGGATCAGTTCCTCGTCAGGAGGCCATGTGCTTCCCGCAAGGAAAACTTCGGAATTTTGTTTGAATTGTTCAATTAAGGGGAAAGGTTTTTTTTGTTGTGCAAGGACAAACACTCTGTCAAAACGGGTATCACCGCTAACCAAAACATTTTTTATTCCAATTGAATTAAGCAAATTTTCGGATTCATTATTTTGAACAAAAAAATATGAAATTTTATTCAGATTTTTTCTGAACCAAACACCATACCATTTAAAGAAGTGTTGTTCCTTCCTGAAAATTGCTGAAATAAAAAAGATTGGAATATCAGCTTTTGATAAAGCATCAATATAATTAAACCAAAAATCATATTTGATAAAAAAAGCAAGTTTTGGCTTAATGATTTTTATGAATTTTTTGGCATTTTTTCTTGTATCAATCGGCAGGTAAAAAATATAATCAGCACTTGTGTAATTTTTTCTTATTTCAAATCCTGAAGGCGAAAAAAAAGTAAGTAAAATTTTATGCTTTGGAAATTTTTCACGAAAAGATTCAATTACGGGTCTGCCTTGTTCAAATTCGCCAAGTGAAGCGCTATGAAACCATATGATGTTCTGCTCTTTTCCAATTGCTGTTTTTATATGGTTGAATAAATATTTTCTTCCGGCAATCCATTGTTTTGCTTTTTTATTAAATAAAGAAGCAATTAAAATAAGGAAATAATATCCATAGATTGCAAGATTATAAAGAAAAGCCATTACATCATTTGATTTAGTGGTAATAATATTTTTGGGGAGTGCGACCGTAGAGTGGAATTATCCAACCCACTTTGATACCCGACAGGAGATCAAAATGTTTTGAATCATCTTTTATTCTCTCATCAAAATTAAAATCCCGGCGGTTTTTAGTAAATCCCTGTATGAATTCAAATCCGGCAAAAAAACTAATCATTCTATTATTACCCAAATACATATATCCGATAAATTCACTAAAGGCAACACCGTTTGAGTATCTGTCGTATCCTTTTTTGTAGTCACCATCTAATTGAGGAATAGTATTTTCTTCGACATCAATCCGGATTTTATGTTGAAGATACCCAATACTAGCTGTAATTATAATTCCTGAATTGCGATTAGGTCCAAACAATGGAAAAAGCCTTCCGAATTTGGCGGATAAGAATATTCCCCTTTCAAACAATTGATAAATTCCGTATGTTCCGTTAGCATCAATAATTTCTCCATTATTTGTTATTAACATATCAAGTAATGAACTTTGGTTTTTTACAGTGTTCCCAAAAAGATAATTAAAATCCACACCTGTAATCCAGTTGTTTTTGGTTTTAATCTGAAAGCCAGCACCGATATCCGAATTACTGCCAAAACGTTTTTTCATATCACCTCCCGGAAATTGATAACCATAAAATGCGCTAAACATCTTAACAGTGGTTGAAGAATCACTTATGCTTACCTGTGCCGGTGTTTGTAATGCAAAACAAAAAATAATGAGTGTGGACAATAAATATATTTTCACCTGATAATTCTTTTATAAATGTTTAAAAAATATAACGCAAAGTTAATAAATTTATTTAAATATAATATCAATAATTACAGGACTTTAGCAATATAGCACTTAATTTATTATTGTATTTTAATGATAATACATTATTTTTGTAATAACAATAAAATATTCAGATATGTCAGAAAAACAAAAATCTTCCGATAAGCCGGTTAAACGAAAATCCTTAGATCTAAAAAGAAGAATGCGCGATGCATTGAAAGGAGGTGGTTCAAAAGCCATTGAAAAACAAAAAGCAATTGGAAAACTTACGGCGAGAGAAAGAATAATTGCTATTCTTGATCCAAAGACTTTTTATGAATATGATCTTTTTGTTGAGCATGCAGCTAAAGATTTTGACATGGATAAAAAATACCTTCCGGGTGATGGTGTAATTACAGGTACAGGAATATTGAGCGGACATCCGGTTTGTATATATGCACAGGATTTTACCATTGCAGGAGGTTCTTTGGGATATATGCATGCAAAAAAAATCACCAAAATCATGGATCATGCCATGAAATTGAAAGTTCCTTTGATCGGGATAAATGACTCAGGTGGTGCACGTATTCAGGAAGGTGTTAATTCACTTGCCGGATACGGAGAGATATTTTACAGAAACACACAGGCATCAGGCGTTATACCGCAAATATCCGTAATTTTAGGTCCATGCGCCGGTGGTGCTGTTTATTCTCCGGCTTTAACTGACTTTGTGTTTGTTGTTGACAAAATTTCTAAAATGTTTATCACCGGACCGGAAGTTATAAAAACCGTTCTTGGCGAAGAAATCTCAATGGAAGAACTCGGTGGTGCACTTGTTCACTCGGAAATTACCGGTAATGCACATTTTTATGCTGAAAGCGAACAGGAATGTTTTGACCAGATAAAACAACTTATCAGTTTTATCCCATGGAATAATAAGAAAAAAGCTGATTCGTTCCCGAAAAAAGCTCCTAAATCCAAAAAATATAAGATCGATTCTGTTATACCCACAGATCCAAGACAACCTTATGACGTTAGAGATGTTATTAAAGCAGTTTGTGATGATTCGGAATTTATGGAGATTCAGGAAAGATTTGCACCTAATATTGTTATAGGTTTTGCACGCTTAGGTGGAGAAACAGTTGGATTTGTGGCAAACCAACCATTATATTTAGCAGGTGTTTTAGATGTTGATTCATCTGATAAAGCAGCACGATTTATCAGATATTGTGATGCATTTAATATTCCTTTGGTTACTTTAGTTGATTTACCGGGATATCTGCCTGGCGTTGATCAGGAACATGCAGGAGTTATCAGGCATGGAGCTAAGATGCTTTATGCATATTCAGAAGCCACTGTTCCAAAAATAACTCTTATTCTTAGAAAAGCTTATGGAGGTGGATATATTGCAATGTGTTCACATCATTTAAAAGCAGATTTTGTTTTTGCCTGGCCCTCCGCAGAAATTGCTGTTATGGGCCCTGAGGGAGCTGCAAATATTATATTCAGAAAAGAAATACAGAATGCAGAAAATCCTGATGAAGTTCGTAAACAAAAAGTTGCAGAATATAGGAAAAAATTTGCAAATCCTTACGTTGCAGCTACTTATGGCTATATTGATGCTGTTATTGAACCAAATGAAACCAGAAATATACTTATTCATGCTTTAGAGATTTCTTTAGAAAAAACAGAAGTAACACCGGATAAAAAACATGGTATTCCACCATTTTAAAAACATTAATTATGAATGAAAAGAAACCGGCAATAAAATACAAATACCTGAATATTGACAATGTTAAATATAAAACACTTTTAACAAAAAAGTATTTATCAAGAAAGCCTTATGTAGATGTTGATGACAAAAAAGTAACTGCATTTATTTCGGGTGGTATAAGAAAAATTTATGTTAAAAAGGGTCGTAGTATTAGTGTCGGCGATAAGTTGCTTGTTTTAGAAGCAATGAAAATGAGAAACGACATTATTTCGCCCGTTGATGGTATTGTTAAAGAGATACTTGTTAAAGTTGGTGATAATGTTTCAAAAGGACAGGTTTTGCTGGAATTTTTTTAGTCTGTCTATAAAGTCAAACAAATTTTGAATTAATCCCGAAAGCTTTCGGGACCAAATAACAAAAAACAAATAACAAATAAATTCGAAATATCAATGATCAAAACTTGTCCGTATGAAGCGAAGCAAACGACACGAAGTTAGTACGTATGTATCCGTATGGATGGATGTTCAAAACAGCTTTGATTATTGTTCCGAAAGCTTTCGGAATCGGTCATTGAAATTTATTTGTATTTTGGTCCCGAAACCTTCCGTGATGTAATTTGTTATTTTTTAAAAAATTCTAAATGCTAAGTTTATGGACAGGCATTAAAATGTATGGTTTTAGCTGAATCCGTCATGTGCTGAAAATAGTATTTGTCTTTTCAATAAAATTTAAAATATTTTCTTTTCCTGCTTTGGTTTTTGCAGATGAAATAAAGAACTGTGGCAATTCTTCCCAATTTTCAAGTAAACGGTTTTCAAATAAATTTATGTTTTGAGTTAATAGTATTTTATTTAATTTGTCGGTTTTTGTAAAAATAATCACAAAAGGCAATTTGTTTATGCCAATCCAGTTAATGAAATCAATATCAGGTTTTTGTGGTGAAAGACGAGAGTCAATTAAAACAAAAATACATAAGAGGTTTTTTCTTTTAACTAAATATTTTCTGATCATCAATCCCCATTTCTCACGTGCTTTTTTTGATGATTTGGCAAATCCGTAACCCGGTAGATCAACCAAGTACCACTTATCATTAATTAAAAAATGATTTATCAATTGAGTTTTACCCGGAGTTCCTGAAATTTTAGCTAATTTTTTATTACCTGTAAGCATATTTATCAGTGAAGACTTTCCAACGTTTGACCTGCCTATAAAAGCATATTCAGGTAAATTCGGTTCCGGGCATTTTTGAATATCAGGGCTACTGATAACAAATTTCGTACTTTTTATCTGCATTATTATGGATTGTTTTTAATCTCTAAATATTTATTATGTATAAAGATACCTCTCTTTTTTTATATCATAAATATCTTTAATGGTTACAATTATTCCTGTTTCCAGAACATTACCAAATGTCTTGTTTAATGCTGTTCCAAATGTTTTCATTGTTGATGATAAATTCATATAGGCATTAATTAGCGGAGGAAATTGTTCGTTAAAGCTTCTTACTTTTTGTAATAAAATTTTATAATTTTCTTCATAATTACAGCCAGTAAAAATGTGGGCAATTATTTTTTTCTCTGTATTTATTTTAAAAGGCTCATAAGGAAAAACAAGATGTTCTTTATCCGGGAAATATTTATCAAGAAAAAAAAGAATCAAATCTCTGGCAATAGAATCAAATTGTGGGTACATAGTTACTTTACCGAATAAATATTTCACATCCGGAGTGCCAATTACAACAGCACCCAATCCGTCCCAGATATTATCAAGCGAGTGCATGCCTTTTCGGATATTAAAAGTTGGCTGATAATTTGGCTGAACAAATGACCGCCCGAGTTCAATTGTATAAGGAAGATATTCTTTTATAAATTTTTCTGAAAAATTAAAAAGTTTTGAAGTAGGAGTTTGAACAATTCCCTTTTTATTAATTTGCATTTCTTTACAATGTAAAAACCTGTATCCTCCAATAATTTCTTTATCTCTTGGGTTCCACACTATTAATTGATTAAATGGTATGTCCGAAGTATCATATTTATCAATATCAAATGACTTTCCTGTACCTCCTCCGGCATAACGGAAAGTAATTTCCCTTAATCTTCCAACTTCTCTTAAAAGGTTTGGAGAATCTTTACACGTGAATATAAAGATATTATTATTGCCATAATTGGTATCTCTTACAAAAATTTTGTCTGTAAGTTCTTTTTCCAGTAAATTGCGGTCAACAGGGGGAATTATTGTTTCCATTTATTTATTATGTTTAAATTTCAAAAATATTTAACTTTTAATATCAAAAGGAGTATTTTTCCCTTTTCTTCCAATATTATAAACATGTTCTTTCATTAGTTCAGCCCACTTTAAATAACTGTTTCGTTTATCAAAAGTTTCATAAGGTATTGGTTTACCAAATATTATATTTATAGTTTTATTTTTTTGTTTATATGTTTCGTTAACAAGGTACAACATTTCAATATTGGATTTTATTTTCAGAAACGTACGCAGGTTGGCAAAATTGTAAAAGAAATTGGAATTTCGCCCGTCAATATATGTCGGGATTATATCCCTTTTAAATTGCTTTGCTTTTGAGATAAAAGTTTTTTTCCATGGCAGGTCAATAATTTTCCCTGATTGTTTTCTTGAAACCAAGCCTGCGGGAAAATAAAGTAAAATAACATCCGAAGCAAAGGTATCATTAATTATCTTAATATTTTCGGTATTGCTGCCATGCTTATTAATTGGAATAAAAAGTTCCTTTGTGTTCGGCACATATAATAATATGTCATTTACCGGAAAAATCAGGTCTTTTCTGATCTTACCAACTACACTCATTAAAGCCACACCGTCAAGCCCTCCTAAAGGATGATTTGAAGCAATAATATATTTACCTGCTTTAGGAATATTTTCTTCTCCTTTTACAACAATTTTTGCCCCGAATTCATCTAAAAAAGCGTCAATAAAATCAAAGCCGTATTTATTTTTATTTCTGTTTAATAATGAATTAAGTTCTTTTTGATGAATTATTCTTTTGAGATAACTCAATACAAATCCAGGCAATACTTTTAAAAGATGTGGATTTTTGTTCCTGATAATTTCCTCAACATCAACAAATTTTTCCGGTTTATTATCCTGATTATCTCTTGAATAATTCATTCTTGCGCATTTTTAATAATTCGTTACTGATATTTTCCGTCATTTATTCAATTCTTTAAATTCCCAATTGCTTATAACTCATGCC